>NZ_JBQERS010000005.1:0-244744 GCF_056535285.1 Ruegeria sp. O11
AAATCTCAGCACGCTGTGCGGCGTTATAGTAAATGCGACGACGATACTTCATGGGAAACACTCCATCTTTGCTCAAAGATTAAAGTGTTGCGTCCACCTGTTGAGGGCACCCCGCAAAGCGGTCATTTGACAAAAACTGTCGGATGACGGCTTTCCAGTGAAACCCCCTGCCCGCACTTAAACGCATTTTTCAAAATGTCCCTCAACCTTCGGCAGCTCCACCTAAGCGGTCTGCCTCCCAATAGTGAAACTTTAGAACGAAGTAGATGTAGGCAGACAAACCTGCCGCAACGAAGCACCAGATTGACGTGAAGGCATGAGAAGCAAAGAAGAACCCCAAAGCAACGGAAACGACAATTAGATACCCGAAACCTCGTAAGCCTTTATCGCTCGATCCCACAAGCGGAACGCAGATCACCAAAGCGTAGAAAACACGTGCAAAGTTCCTCGTAGTTTCGGACGGGAACGTTTCTATGTTTTCATACTGAATGGAGTGTTGAGCTAGGCCAATATCTAGGTTTGCAGGTGACAACAACACTGGTAAGTAAAGCAACAAGCCTAAGCAAAAACCAATTCCGCAAATCCCTTGGAATATGAGCCTGCGACGCCGGTTACGTTCAATCGAAGCCGCGGACAGCGGAACCCAAAACGGCCAAAAGAAATAGGCAAAGAAGAGAAACGTCAACGCAGCTGCCGAAGAAGGGTTTGCCGACGGGTTGTCAATGGACACCCACAAGAAGCCTTCGGACAATTGCTGAATCCCAAAGAAAAGTGGAAAGCTGGCTAGCGGAAGAAATCGTTCGCCCATTTGCAACGCCAAACGTATCGTAAGACCACTGCAGGCTATGATTGCTGCACCGGCTACAAAACTGGCTTGTGATGAGAAACACATGCTTAGACACCTCTGCCGTTTTACATAGCTGAAGTCGTTGAAGCAAAGAACACTTTTCATTCCGAAGTACTGGCTTGTGCTGCCTAAAGGGGGCATTGTCTGTTGTCTGGCCAACTATTTAGGAAACGGTGCTGTCAGGTAAATTCGGACCAGTCAAATCGGACCAACCAGCGGAATGTTGGTCGTTAAGCGCCGACGATCTCAGCGGCCGGGTCCGCGAAGAAATTGGTTAAAAAGTTAAGTGTCTTTATGTTTTCTTCCGACGTACCAAGGAATGCCGATAGCCTGTGCTACGCGGATTTTCGGGCTCGTCTTTTGACGTTCTTCCCCATGCTGTTTGTCTTGACCAACGAAATCGCTCCGGCCTTGAGTTTACAGTTGAGGAAGTGACTTCAACGCTGGCTTGCAGCTATCAGGAAAAATCGCGGCATTGAGGCTCACCTTAACTAAAAAGTATCCATCACTCGGAATTAGCCGCGCTGCCAACGATCCGTCCCTCCGGTCCAGTTGATGGCGCGAGTTGCGAATCCAATCCGGGCTTTGCCGGCTGTCACATGCACCCCAAACCTGTAACCTGCGCGTACCACCCATCCCTCGGGCGCCGTTTTTTTTCGGTCCAACCGTCTGAATTGTACGTGTTAGCAATATCACAAATCACAAACGGTTTGTCTTGTAATTTGATCCCGCTGCTCCACTGGCAGCGAACACTCCAGTTATGCTCAGTGGAACTGAGATCACGAATTAATTGGAATTGGGAGGAAAATCATGACCAATAGTTTAGACGTGAAAACCACATGGGCTTCGGTAATGGATGAAACCAAAAACCCACTAAGAAATCAGTCCTTACCCGTGGCCCATTTGCTGATGCAAATGTTGGCATGGATGTGGAGCGCAATTTTTTCGCTTATGGTCGGCAGTTACTTCGTGTTCGGCGTAACAGCGGCGGCGCATATGCTACTGATAGGCGGTCTCTTTGTAACACTGTTGGTGTTCAGAAAGTCGGAAGCGACTAAAATCGACTAATTGGCTTCTGTTGCTGGCGTGTTTCCTATGTGCCCCGGTGGTCCACAGAGTTCCTGCTCGGTCGGTATGGCGTGGTCTGGCGGTTCGACGCCGTGATGGTTCAAGATCCGCAAATTGCGGTTGAACTGGAACATAGTCGCGTCCCACCTGCCAGCCGTCGTACGAAAGCGTAGATCGCTGAATCTTGCCGCCATCCGGCACAGGCACAGCCTCCATGTTCGTCCAACCTTTGGCCTATCCCTCCGTTGCAGCGGCCCACACTGCACCTCCAGGAGTTTCACTTAGTCAGTTGCTCAGCTTCGTCGATCAGATCAGCGACACACAACGTGAATATTGAATGCCCTACGGCCGCCCGCTCTTACCATCCCTTGCAGTAAAAGCGCTGGCTTTTTGTGGTCTGGGCTATCTATTGATCCGTATTCCCAGTACCCGGTATGCATAGCCCTCTTTGCAAATCGGGCGTTCCCGCGCTGCGAGTGTGCAAGCTTCCGTCGGCGCGGGAGCTTTGATTGGCCCGATGACGTTTCAGTCTAGTATCCAAACTGCCACCGCTCCCGATGGTTCGCCTTGTCGTGAACGCCTCATTGATCGAACGCGACATGCTTCGCAAATTGCTTCAGGCCAACGGACGACTCGATCGAGCAACTTTGCAAGAAGTCTATAGATACCTGATCACAGGTCGCCAGATCGGCGAACAAATAGTATTTTAGCGTCAGTCAAACACTCTAATGGGTGAGTTTGCCATAATCCGTTCGATTGGAGGCGCTGAACTGGTTCCAAATCTGCTCGCTGAATTTAGACCCAACCCAATCAACTGCACGACCTCCGGCGACCCAGTGAACTTGCTGTGGCTTCCAGAATCGGAGTTCTCAATGTCGGATAGGTCTATGACAAGAACTCCGAATTCTTTTTCAAGTTCCTCCGCATCAGAGGCCCCAACCCTAGGGATGCCACCTGCCAATCGGCGTGAGAATTTCAAAGCACTGTCATCTTCTGACGTCAAAATGAAGATTTTCTCGGTGATCGACTGGGGGATCGCCTCCATGTGGCTTCTGAATAAGTCGATATCGATATCTGGCGAAGCAAGCATGATGTTTTCAACTTTCGTGATGCCTCGCGCGCGACCAGTCTCGACGGAGTTGACAATACCTTCCATAGTTAAAAGGCAACCCATCGAATGAGCGAAGATATTGACACTTGTAGCGTTGGTCTGTTGAAGAACACTCGCAATTTCAGGAAGTTTACTGCGTGCAATCAGCGTGCTGTTTAAGTCGTAGACATACCCAGTTGTCTGAGCAGAGGACGCCCAAGACATTAAAACGGGCACTCCTTCGTATCCAGAGTCCTCAACGAACTGCGCAAGCCTCAAAAGTGCATCAGTGGTAGTGTTATTATAGCCGTGCACAAAGAAAAGGATTGTGCGTTTAGAAGGTGGGCGAGAGTTCAATTCCTTGTTTACCGCAGAAATAAACCTTGCATCGCTGGAATAGACAATAGGGTCTATTATTGTGAACTCTTTGCTCGGATCAGGGGGCAACTTCTTGGGTCGTTTCAATTCGCCAATCTCATGCGTTGGAGGAATTGTCACATCGACCGACGCCAAACCGACTTCTTTTGCTCTGTCTCCGGAGAAAAAAACACCCTGCACACCTGTTGCCGCCCTAGTCGTCGCCATAAAGATTTTTTGCTTCTTCACTCCAGCTTGGTCTTCAATGCTAACCTCAGGATTTTCTATCCCGACCAGTTCAGGAGGTCGTGAACACGCACTAACCAGAACCATTAGACCCAAAATGAGCAGAGTGAGCTTTAACACTTCGCTTTTTTTGGTCATGTGAGTAGCCCTATTTGACGCATCCAATGTGATTGTAAGTGCATCTAGTAAATATCATCTTTTAAGGTTTGGGGACACCTACTCGTATGGCCTCCGAATAGCCGTCCACCAAGCCGAAGGCCTCAGCCTTCTCAGTGATATCCCCCAATCGAAATATCTCTTCGATCGATAGATCAGTGTTCATGCTCCCATGATCATAAAGAAAATATGGGAAATACCCGTTGACAATGATTCTCCAATCCATCGGTATTTTGATGCCAATATGCCGTGCGATCTGGACCACTGTACGTGAGCAATTGGTGAACACCGAATTAAACCAATGCGGTTTTTCTACGACCCCGTTCGCCGCTGCAACATACCCTTCGAGAAGCTTCCTACGATTCCCAGGCACTGTTCTGAGACTAAAAATCTGAACGCGAGCGCCCTGAATGTTCGAGCGTAAGCCGACAACATCTTTTTCTTCGCTCGCCACAACTGCAATCGAGTGCGCTTTGAAAAAGTCAGCAACTGGCGAGAAAGAAACCCCCTTCTCTCGACGGACTTCATTTGACCAAGCAAGGTACCGCCCGTCTTTGAAGCCAAAGCTCAAAATCATATGCGCCATGGATGGCCCGCCCCAATACGACATAAAAAGATCCACTGTCTCAATCTGCGAGAGATTGTAACTGCGTGTTTCCCATGTCTCCGTCACGTCGGTTTCGCTTCGCCAATCGAAGTTCCGTACATTCTCTAGTGTTAAGATGTCCCCGTCGATTGAGCCTGTTACCTGTTGCGCGACCTCCGGAGACCAATTTCCCGCGAACGGCGGAACCAGCGTGTTCCACCACAAATTCAGTGCAACAAGAGCTGTTGCGAAAACAACGAGCCAGCGCCACCGCACCCGTGTAAACATTGCGACTAGCGTTCCCATGCCGAAGACTGCGAAACCACCGCAAACGACCCACTTCAGCCACTCGGGTCCGGGAAGTTTGAACCATAGAGCGAGAGTTCCCCAAATTACGGAATAAGCCAGGGCAGGAAGAAGCACTGAAACACTTAGAACCGTAAAGACAACTCGCATTCTAGAATGCTCCTCCAAATGATGTGAGCAATCTTAAGCTAGCACGACCAACGGACCATTCGATGTCAAATCTTCAGTTTCTTGAAACAGCAGATCTAAGAAACGAAGGCGCGCAATTGCAAATATCACTTTAGTGGATACAGCTGAAAATCCCCAAATAGCAGAGAGTGTCCAGTATCCGCAAAACCTTGTCCCGACGGCAAAAGACAGCAGACGGTGGTCCGTGCAAAACAGATCATGAAGGACAATATCGTGATCGATACGCTCAATTGCGTCGGAATGGAAAGGCCGCTCGGCTGGGTACATGATGATCAGTCAAGAGACCTGATGCTCGGGTATTGGGATCGCGCGCGAGAAGCAGGTGTCACGGCGATGGCGATGACAGTCCAGATCGATCCCGCACGCAGCGAAGCGGCCATCAAAAAAATCGGGACCCACCTGGATGCGATCAGCCGTTACCCGGAGAAGTACCTGCTTGTCCGCAACACACAAGACATCGAAACCGCGCATGCCACCGGCAAGCTCGGCTTGTATTTCACATATCAGGGCTCGTGCATTTACGACGAAAACCCGGAACTGGTGGCCGTGTTCCGACAACTGGGCCTTGGCTACAGCCTGATGGCCTACAACAACCGATATCGCGTCGGAGACGGGGTCTATGTGCCCGACAATGGGGGTTTGACGCCTTGGGGTAAAACCATCATTGACGCTCAGGTTCGCTATGGCATGCCCGTTGACGTGACCCACACCGGCATACGCTGTACCGGCGAAGTCATCGCCTACGTCAAGGACACCCATCCCGGCTGGCCAGTGATCTATTCCCACACAGGATTAAAATGCTGGGTCGATCACGAGCGGGCTGCCACGGACGAAAATGCTCTGGCCCTCGCAGAAACAGGCGGTGTTATGCATGTGAACCTTTGCAACCCGGTCGTCAGTGCCGACCCGCAACCAGAAATCAAACCTGAAGAACACGCCGGGGCCATCGACTGCGCAGTCCAGCTATTGGGCGTTGATCATGTAGGGATTGCAACCGACGACTTTGAGGACAACCAGCCTTTCATCGATTTGGTTCTGGCTAATGCTGACAAGTACGATGAACGCAGCCTCAACGATGTGCGTCGCGGAGTGAACCTCTTTGCCGAATTATCTAAATGTCTGCCCGCGATCATCGACGTGCTTCTGGGCAAGGGCTACTCAGAAGACGACATCGCCAAGATTATCGGTGGAAACACGTTGCGCGTGCTGCGTCAAACCTGGGACACAGGAGTGGCAAAATCGACAGGATAACTGATGTACAAAGTTCCGGTTCATCTACCTGCTGACCTTGCGCATGACAACCTGGATGAACTTCTTCTGATGACTCGCCTCGGTGCTCTTGCAGCGGCCATGGCACTGTTCGCCGGTCCCTTGGCTGCACAGGACACTGGCCCACGCGGCCGCCTTGAGGCTGCAGCTGGATCCTCGATTGGTGGACCGGCCACTGCTCCCGCTCAGCAAGAGCAGGATCGGCTCAAGCGGCTGGAGGACAGTCGGTTACCGTTGGTCGACCGGTTCTTCGATCCCTTTGAGGCGGCCAAAGAGGAGTTCCGCAAGGACACGGGTCTCGCGCTTTCCTTTGACTATCAGGCGCTCTACCAGCGGGCCTCTCACAGCCTGACGGGTGTCGATGACGGCGCGGCTGGACACCTGAGGCTGCTGGGCACCTGGACCCTGTTCGACCGGGGAGGCGGCAACCCCGGCAGCCTGGTTTTCATTCTCGAGAACCGGCACAAGCTGGGCCTCGAACAGACGCCAGCGGGTCTTGCCGGAGAGATCGGCTATGCCGGTCTGACCGGCCTGACCTTTGGAGACACTGGCAACAGCCTCTCGGTCGCCTACTGGTCGCAGACGATCCTCAATGGTGCCGGAGGGCTTGTATTCGGGCGGATCGACCCGGCGGACTATCTCGACATTCTTGGATATGTGAACCCGCGAACCGGGTTTCAGAACTTCGGCATCAACTACAACCCGGTTCTGGCGATCCCCGACCCAGGCTTCGGCTTTGGGGGAGGTGCTTATCTCACCGACCAGATCTACGCCTTGGCCATTGCATCAGACGCCAATGGATCATTGACGGATGTCGAGTGGTTTCCGGGCGGTTCGGAGTTCTTCAAATATGCTGAGATCGGATGGACCCCGGCCCGGGACCAACGCTACCTGACCAACGTCCACCTCGGCTACTATCATGTCGACGAGCGAATACAGGCCGGAGTTCCCTCAAGCTCGGGCTGGGTCGTTTCCGCGAACCACACCTTCGACAATGATCTGATGATCTTCGGTCGCTATGGGCAATCCGATGGAGACACTCCTATAGCCCGGGAAGCAGGCACAATAGGCCTGATGTGGAGGCCGGGGATTTACGACGACCTCTTCGGCATTGCGGTAACGTTCGCCGAACTGGTTGACCCAACGCTTCCGACGCAGACCACGACCGAAGCCTTTTATCGGCTTGATCTCGCGGACAACATGGCCCTGACAGCGGACGTGCAATACCTCAGCAATCCCGGCTTCAATGATCGCGACCCGCTAGTGTTCGGCCTTAGGTTCAGGATTAACTTGTAAAGGCAACGGGACGGCTGGCGCGATTGTCTGCTTTCCGCTTGGGATTGGACATTTGCAATGACTGAACAAACCGTCCGCTCCAGGCTGGAGACAGTCATCTGAGTCTTTCAGTCAGATGACGGTTTAAGAACGGATAGCGGTCATTGTTGGTGGTCATTCCGAGAATTTTCGCTTGAAGGTCTGCATTGAACGGCAGCGGACGTTCGCTGAAATCTGCTGAACGGCAGAGTTGCCGGACAAAGCCGTAATTTACCGTCCATACGAGCGTTGTTAAGCTGTCATCCATGTGGCGTTCCGTGCAACACCAGCGCCCAATTACTATTGTTTGCGGGGGTGAGGCTATTTCCATCCCTTCCCGAGACGCAACACTTGCCTACTTTGCGAATTCAACTGCGGCTGCTGGCATTTCGGGCAATCTGCTCTTTTTCATGTTCTGGGTGCCTGGCGTTTTGCATCGCGGTTGCGTGCGTTGCTGATTTTTCAGAAACAGTTTGTTTCGAATATATTAATTGTCAAATTTGATCCGGTGAACGACGTCAAACGTAAGCCCTATATCGAAACAAATGGGGGCTAAAAATGAAAAAGCTTTTCGTAATTTCCACTACCGCGCTCATCGCGTTCACTGCACCTGCCATGGCTAACGGTAATTCCGATGCCGCGAAAAATATGGCGGACACTCTTTCCAGTACGCCGGGAATTGGAGCTGCCGCACCGTCGGTCAGTGGTAAAAACGCTATCGATGGTGACACGAGTGATAGCGGTTGGGGGAACGCCGGCAGTCGTGAGGTTTCGGGACAGCAAGTCTCTCGCGGAAAGAAATAATAAACCACCTTCGTGTACCGAACCTAGTTGGGTACAAGTTATCATTTTTGGAGGGCGTCGTTCTAATGATCGGCGTCCCTACTTTGCTTTTTGCGTCGCGTCTCAGTTGGAATAATCTGCAAAGCAGCGCCGACATGATGCACGTCTGCTTAGGGCTCGATGCAGCCATTCGCGGATTTCACCTGAACGCCTGCTTTGCGGACAGAGCAGACAATTGATTAGCTGCAGCATAGTTACTTCAACGCCGCATGCGCAACGATGGTGAATCATCAGACTAGTGTATAGACTGAGCGCATAAGGGGCGAAGTCTATGAGCGATCTCGGTGATTGGCTGAACAAGAACGGGCTCGGCGAATTCGAGGGCATTTTTGACGAGAATAGGGTCGAACTCAACGACCTTCGATTTTTGACAGATGAAGATCTCAGGGACCTGGGAATTCCACTTGGACCACGGCGCAGGCTTCAGGCTGCTACGAAAATCCTGTCTGACCCGGATAGTCCCGCAGTTGAATCCCGTCGCCGTTCGGTGGAATTTGATGGGGAAAGACGGCAAGTGACAGTTTTGTTCGCCGATCTTGCTGGTTTCACCACGTTATCCGAAGAGCTCGACGCGGAAGAGCTGCACGCCATTCTCAATCGCTATTTCGACACCACCGACGCGGTCATCCAGCGCTACGGCGGGCAGATCGATAAGCATATCGGGGACGGTGTAATGGCAGTTTTCGGCGCTCCGATTGCACATACCGACGATCCAGAACGCGCGGTCAGGGCAGCGCTGGATATCCATCGGGCGATGGGCGAACTCAGCCATTCAATAGGACGCGAACTCTCGGCCCATGTTGGCATCGCCAGTGGTGAAGTTGTGGCAAGCGGGACGGGAAGTAACGCATTCAGCGAATACACAGTGATCGGGATGACTGTTAACCTTGCGTCCCACCTCGACGACCTCGCGGAGTCCGGCGAAACGCTTGTTTCAGACGATGCGTATGAGGCTGTTTCCCGCAGGTTTTTATGCGTGGATCGTGGAAGCCTGACGGTGAAGGGTATTGCAGAACCCGTGCGGGCATGGAGCGTCGAGGGGCCATTGGCCGAAACTGCCAAGCGACCTGTCGGCAAACTTCTTGGGCGGCGTATGGAACTCAGCCAATTCCGGGCGTTGCGCGAGGAATGCGTCTTCGCAGGCGAAGGGTGTTGCCTTCTCGTGCGAGGCGATCCAGGGATCGGAAAGACCAGGTTGGTCGAAGCATTCATCGAGGATGCAGAGTCTCAAGGCTTCAAGTCGATTAGGGGCCTTGTGCTCGACTTCGGTACGTCGCACGGAAACGACACCATCAATGCTCTGCTTCTCGGTTTGCTCGCCATTCCGCAAAGTAGCGATGCGGAAGATCAGGAAATTGCGCTGCAGAGGGCGATTGCGAAGGGCTGGTTGCCTGAAGATCTGAGAGTCTTTGCAGCGAACCTTTTGGCTGTGCCGCGGAGCCCTGAATCTGAGGCGATATACAACAACATGGACTATGCGGCGCGCGAAGAGGGGTGTCGCGAGACGCTTACGAAACTCGTTCTTGCCCAGTCTGAAGAGAATCCACTGTTGGTAATCGTTGAAGACATTCACTGGGCCGATGCTCAAACCCTAGCTTACCTTTCGGATCTTGCCCGCGAGATTGCGGACACGCCGGTCCTGCTCGTCATGACGTCGCGAATTGAGGGGGCCTCAACGCAAGGAGACTGGTTTGGCAAGATGAGCGGGGCCTCACACAGCGTTATGGAGCTCCAACCGCTGTCAGGGCGAGAATCCCGTGCACTTGCGGAAAGCCTTGTGCCGAACGCCAAACAAGATCTTGGCGCATTTGTTGAAAGGTCAGGCGGCAACCCGCTTTACCTGGAACTCCTGATGCGAAACCTTGACGAGATCACAGAGGAAACCCTTCCGAGTACAATTCAGGGTCTTGTCCTATCCCGGATAGACCGGCTTTCTCCGGTCGACAAAGCGGTGCTGCAGGCAGGCTCTGCGATCGGGCAGAAAATGACACTCGAATTGCTGCGTCACATGGCGTGCGAACCTGGCTATGACGCCCAGGGCCTTGTCGAACACCGTCTTCTGAAACCAGAGGGTGAGGATTTTCTATTCGAACACGCTCTGATCAGGGACGGGGTTTATGCCTCGCTACTTGGCAGTCGGAGACGGCAGCTTCATCTGCGCGCAGCTGAGTGGTTTCAGGACAGGGACCCGGTGCTTTGGTCGGAACATTTGGATCGGGCTGAGGATCCAGATGCGGCCAATGCCTATCTCGCCGCCGCAACTGCCGAAGCCGCAGACTTCCGACCAGAGAAGGCGCTCGAATTGCTGCGTCGGGGATTGGAAATTGTGGATGAGGACAGGCTTCGATTTCAGCTTTTGAAGTTTGATGGAGAGATCCTAGAGATCCTGAACCAGTTCGATGAGTCTGCGTCCGTATGGGAAGCAGCGACTTCGATCGCGCCGACAAGAATTGATGCGTGCCATTGCCTGACCGGGCGTGCGCTTGCGTTGCTTAGGTCGGACCGACACTCTGAAGCCGACAACCTGCTCAACGAAGCAGCCGCCATCGCGTCGGATCTGAATCTGAAGAAAGAACAGGCGCTAATCCATCGACGGCGAGCGACAATCGAGTTTGCGCGCGGCAATAACAGGGCCACTTTTTCCGAAAGCCAGGCGGCACTTGACCTTGCGGAGGAGTTGGGTCTTGTCGAGCTAGAGGCCGAGGCGCTGAGCTGCCTTGCCGATGCCGAGGCTGCAGCCGGAAAGTTTGTGAGCGCTCGTGCGTATTACACCCGATGCATCGACATTTGCCGCGCAAATGACCTGCGCCGCTTTGCGATCGTCAATGAAAAGATGTTGGGCGACAACGCGTTCTACCGGGGCGAGCTGATGGAAGCCCGCGCCAACTTCGAGCGTGTCGTCGAAAACTCGACAGAATTGCGCGACGTTCGATCCGAAGCTCTGGCTCGCAATATGCTTTCGTATCTCGACAATCTCGCCGGACGCGCAGAGGCGGCGATGGAACACGCCAGACGCGCAGAGGAACTGATCGAAAGCATCGACATTCGACGCTTTCTTATGAACACATACTGCCTACTAGCCATGGCCCACCGTGTGAACGGGTCTCCAAAAATTGCGTTGAGCCATCTAGATGACGCTGAATCTCTGGCCAAAGAGTTGAACGTCATTTGGTCGATGCCGTGGGTTTACGGCGAACGGGCTATGGCGCTTGGACCAGGCAAAGGGCGCAACCAGTCTCTCGACAAAGGGATGGAACTTCTCGCAGCTGGCCATGGAGGTTATTTCACGTTTGAATTTTTCCGTCCAGCCATCGAAGCCGCGCTGGACAGCCAAGACTGGCCGAGGGCCAAAAAGCTTTGTGATGCCTTCAGTAAATCCATGGGCGACGAACCTGTGGGACTTCCCGAATATGTCATCAATAGAGCCAAAGCGATAATCGCGGCGAGGAATGCAGTTAAAAACGATGACCTCATTTCGAAAGTCCATGCTCAGGCTTTGGAGATGGAACTTCTGGTCGATTTACCCGCGATATGCGATGCCATGGGTCAGTAGGGGATTCTCATTACCTGCCCGAGGCAAGAAGTCTTCGGATATGTGGGCGACTGGCCGCTCTGCGGACATCGAGTCGTTCAAACTAGCGATTTCTCAAAAGCGGACCGCCTGGTCCAATATAGACCGCCGATTCCCATACCCCTTTGGCAACCTTGCAGTTGCAGGCTCCTTTTTCCTTATCATCGGCTCTGCCGATTTCTGCAGCTGCTGACCTCTGCAAGGACGTTGGCCAAATCCTGAATGAAATTTGTTCCCAAAGCGTGTTCACCATACCCAAACCCTCCTACGAATTTCGAGTGGTGGTAGACTGTTGGACATTTACTGTTGGGCGTGAGCGGCAGAACGGCTAAAAAGGGGGCAAATTCACCAATTTGGAATTTTGACGATGCCATTTTCAGTTCAGATCGTGACCACTCCAGAAACGAGCGCTTCCAGCGTTTTTGGTCTATATGACACATTGGTAGCCGCGGGGCGGGACTGGGAATATTTGGTCAGCGGCGAAGAGCCTGCGCCAGTGTTTGACGTCAGCCTCGTTGGCCCGGACATTGAAGGGTTTCGTTGCGGAAGTGGCGTTTGGGTCGTGCCAGACCAGACATTCGACCAAGAAGACGACGCTGATATTGTTGTCGTACCTGGGTTGACGCTTTCACCTCATGACAGACTTGACCCCGAACAACACCCTTGTTTGGCGTGGCTTGCTAAACGCGACTTGTCCAAAACGCGAATAGTTTCAGCGTGTACGGGGGCGGTCTATCTAGCGGAAATTGGTATTCTGGACGGGGTTGAAGCGACGACTCATTGGGCTTGGGAAGGTCTCTTCCGAAAGTTTTATCCAAATGTGCGGCTTCGGACCGAACGCGGCCTTTGCTTTGCTGATGCGTCTCGCGGACCTGTTACGTCGGGCGGTACAACCGGATGGCAGGAACTCGCAACATTCCTGATCGCGCACTATGGCAGCGCGCAAAGGGCGGCACGGGCAGCAAAAGTCTGGCTTATGGCCAACCGGGGAGAGCTTCAGTCGCCTTTCAGCTCAATGATTACCACGGCACCCCATGCAGACGCGGCTATAGCACAGGCTCAGCAATGGATTGCTGAGAATTACGGCATCGATAACCCGGTTGCCGAAATGGCGGAACGTTCCGGCTTGCCGCCAACTACTTTTGCGCGCCGCTTTCGCAAAGCCACCAGCAAGCCACCGCAAGACTACGTTTTGGCGCTTCGCATTGAAGAAGCCCGGCAAATTTTGGAAACCACCGAGGACTCGGTTGCAGAGATTGGAGAAGCAGTCGGCTATGTTGATACGCCGTCGTTTAGGAGGTTGTTCAAGCGAAAGACCGGGCTGACCCCTAGCGAACATCGCAAGATGTTCGGCCAGTCTCGGTTCTCCAAATACTCCTGATGGAAGGTGGCGCGGATCGGCAATCCCACTGACCGCCTTTGGAGCTCGAAGCGGCCGTTCGCTGCACTCGGTTTAGACGACTAAGCGGATATCGCTGATGCAATGCCGAAATGACCACTTTGGGCTCGAATCGGTCGCTCGTAGAGTTTGGGCGAGCGTCTGCTGTAAGTGGACAAACCTGCCCTTAGCTGCGCTGCGGCAGGTTTGCTTTGCTTGGACGACCGCTGTGCGGATAACGCGGACACGCCGCGTAAGAAAATATTCGATCGAACAGAGCGCATCGCCGCTCAGATGACAGTTCGGACATATCGCACAATTTTGTGTATGATGCCGCCGAGCCATACGCTCAAACAATTTCGGACAATATTTAATGTGGAGACGATAGATGCAGCATTTGCATACCAAAGCCCGCAATACTTTTGTCGCCTGTATTAGCTCGTTTTTTGTTTTCGTGCCCGCAGTCTCAGCGGACGCTAATTTCCAGACGACATGCAACCCAAAAGCGGACCAGGCTTTCAACGAAGGTCTGAATCTCATTCACAACATGATGTATATTCAAGCCGAAGAAGCGTTCAATATGGCAGCGGCGGCAGATCCAGCATGTGCTATGGCGCAATGGGGTATCGCGATGTCGAACTTTCATCCTCTTTGGCCCGGCACTCCAAGTGAAGCCGAAACAGAGAGAGGGTCTGCTGCAGCCGAAAAACTCGCGTCAATGTCCACCGAAAGCGCCCTTGAACAAGCGATGATGGATGCTGCTGCTGCTTTCTACGCCCCGAACCAAGAAGGCTACCGCGCTCAGCTTACTTCTTGGGCAGAGACACAAATCGCTGCTGCGGACCAACATTCGGACGACGTAGACGCTGCGGCTTTCGCATCGCTGGCGCGCCTTGCAACCGCGCCGCGGGGCTCCGACGGGATCAAAGTGAAGTCGCAGGTGGGAGACACGCTCGACAAACTTCACCAAAAGGTACCAGAACATCCCGGTGTCATACACTACGCCATCCATGCTTATGACAATCCGCCCCTAAAGGATCGAGGCAGGCCATATGCCGAGATTTATGACAAAACGGCTCCTAGCGCTCCACACGCGCTGCATATGCCCGCCCACATCTTTACACGGACAGGGGAATGGGAAAAATCAATCGATCTGAATGGCCGATCGGCCGAAGCTGCTCTTGAGCAATCCAAAGACGTTGTGCAAAGCCATTATGCGCATGCCATCGACTATATGGTTTACGGCCATTTGCAACTTGGCGATGTGGACGAAGCCGAAAGGCTCGTCGGCGAAATGCTGGCAATCCAAAACCATCAGGTCAGTTTCGGCAGCGCTTATGCACTGGCGGCTGCGCCTGTTCGGCTGCCTCTTGAGCAGGGACAATGGGACGTCGCGGCGGCACTGTCGCCTGAGATGCATCCGGTCATTCCATGGGAGAAATTTCCACAAACTGTTGCCATGCGGTGGTTTGCGATCGGTATCGGCGCGGCCCGTAGCGGTGATGTCGATACAGCGCAGAGCGCGCTTGCCGAGCTCAAGTCTTTGCACGCTGTGATGAAGGAGCGTGGGCAGGGCTATTGGGCGCAGTTGACCGAAGCACAGATCATGTCGGTGGAAGCCTGGATTGAACTGGCCGATGGGGGCTCTGAGATCGCAGTTGCTAAGCAGGCAGCTGCGGCTGATCTCGAGGATAAGATTGGCAAAAGCCCGGTTACACCCGGCCACGTCCTTCCGGCACGAGAACTTCTGGGGGACATGTTGATGGTGCTAGGAAAGCCCGATGAAGCTGCGGTCGCTTATCAGGCAACGCTGGATCTTTCTCCAAACAGAGCACGAAGCCTCGCGGCACTTCAATAAGCGGCAACAAAACACTTGGTCGGTGCTTTGTAGTTTTTGCAGCAGCATCGATCGCTTTGGGCAAAAGCAACCGCATAGCGATCATGGCCCGAACGACTGCCATGCTGGACAAAGCTGACTATGTCTTTTTGGCCGCCCCGGCTTGGCTTAAACCACCGGAAAACTTCAGAAATGGAAGATTTCGGAAAAGGTTATGCCATGACACGCTTCGAAACGAACCGCGCTTTCGAAAGCCGTAATTTTCAAAACATTTTTTGAGTCGTCGACGCGACGGTGTTGGCATGGGAGATACGATCAGCCCCTCTTCGCAACTCGCCGCTATAGTGGCACGATGGATCAACGCCTAAACCAGCCTTGTCCCGCGCATACTGTTCGAAGATGAATGCCATTTCGATCTGATTTGGGCTGTTGATAAACTGCCCAAATTCCACACCAGTTTCTTGCGCGGGAATGACCGGCGGCATGACCTACCATGCAATCAGGGGATCAGATGCTGCCGGCGAGCCAGACAGCCATTTTCCTGTCTGCGTATCTTCCGGTTACGTGGCGTAGCTTAAGTGCGTGATTCGATGCAGAGGGGGTAGTCGGAGATGGGCGACGCCAAATACCGAAATGATGCCGGGCGACCGCATCGCGACCGCCCGGCACAACAGCTTATTCAGCCGGTGCAGCGTGCTTTTGCCGCAATCCGTCACGATACAGCGCCTTGGCAAGCGCCACGCACATCAGCCCCATCACCATCGTAAAGGGCAATGCGCCGATAATCATCGCGTTTCGCAACGCGTCCATCGGGTTGTTCTCACCCGCAGCCAGGATCAGCGCACCGATCACAGCCGTCAGGATCAGACCCCAGATGATCTTGTGCTTGTTGCCGATATTCTGATCGCCACCCGACATGATGGTGTTCATCACCAGAATGCCCGAGTCCGCCGATGTGACCAGGAACGTCATGATCAATACGACGCACATCACGGTGATGCCGGACAGCAACCCACCCGAAATCATCTCTTGCAGGGTTACAAACAGCTTGGCGGTGTTCGATGCACCGATGATGGCGCCTTCGGCCGTGCCGTTCAGTTCCAGATCGATCGCGGTGCCACCCAGAATGGTCATCCATGCAAAGCAGACCAGCGCTGGTGCGAATACACAGCCAACGATGAACTCACGAACCGAACGCCCTTTGGATATGCGCGCTAGGAACAGGCCCACGAAGGGCGAGAACGCGATCCACCAGGCCCAGTAGAACGTGGTCCAACCTGCCTGCCAACCAAACTGACGACCGGGGTCACCAGCGGCATAGACCGAAGCGAGAACGGATTCAGGCAGGGCTGCGGCGTCGCCTTCAAGTCCTGATTTGAACCCGTCAAACGAACCCCAGGGGTTGGTTGCACCGCTGTACAGGGCATCGGCAAATGGGGCAGCTTCGCTTGGCAACGCTGCATCAAATGCTGCCGCTGACTGCGGGTTGAACGCGCCAAAGCTGAGCGAGATGAAATGCAGGATGTAGTCGATGAACGCCGTTGCATAGGTGGTCATTGCAAACAGGAACGACCCGAATACGACGAAGACCAGCAGCAGGATCAGAGACAACACCAGATTTAGGTTAGACAGATACTTAACGCCACGACCAACGCCGGATACAGCCGATACGATCGACAGGCCCATGATGACGATCAGACCCGCCAACAGACCTACTGTACTTGGCGTCGGCACTTCTCCGTTCAGATCCATAATCCATCCCATACCGGTGATGGCATAAAGACCGTCGATAAACTGTGAAACGCCAAAACCGATCGTTACCGAGACACCCAGGATTGTTGCAACAACACCCAGAACGTCCACGACGTGGCCAAGAAAACCGTTCATCAGCTTGCCGAACAAAGGTGTCAGCGCAGTGCGGATCGTTAGCGGCATGTTGCGTGTGTAGGCATAGTAGGCCAGCGACAAGCCCGTCACGACATAGATCGCCCAGGCATGAAATCCGTAGTGCAGGAAGGTATAACGATACCCGGACTGCAGTGCCTCTTCGGTATTACCAACTACCTGTTCGGCGATCACAACCGGGTTTGACCCCCAAAGGCCCAGAGGCTCAGCGGTGGCAAATACCATCAGACCGACGCCCAGACCGGCGCCGAACATCATAGAAAACCACGAGAAATCCGAAAATTCCGGTTTTTCACCTTCCGGCCCCATGAGTCGTTTACCAGTTTGCGGCAGCGCAGCCACAACAAACAGGAAAAAGGCAAAGAAGCCGACGATGATGATATAGAAAGCGTTAAAGTCTTCCAGCAGGCGAGAGTTCAGGCTGCCAAGAACACCGTTTGCATTAGCGGGCCAGACCAATGCCCAGATCACCAGCGCGACCATGATTGACTTGCTGAGCAAGGCAATTTCGACGCTGTGGCCTTCGTAAAACCCACCCGAAGATCGCTTGATCTCCAGATCGGTAAAAGGGTCCTTCATAGACATGTGATTCCTCCCTGTTCGCACGTGTCCCGATTTCCAGGTCATTCTCTTCTGGCACCCCGGATTTGCACCACAAAGCCCTAAGTCAGCAGGGCCTCAATTTTGCTAAGTGTCGCTACGTTCACCGCAACGCCATCAGATTTAGCTGCCAGTCGCTTTGCACGGCGGCCATCTCCGGGCAAATGTGCGCCCTCTTGCGACCGGATCGCTTCGACAAGATCGACAATTCCTGTTGAAAATGCGTCATTCGCCGTCGCATTTGCGTCAATCGCAATAAAGAACTGCCCCGTCTTCGGCGGACCACCGGCCGTGCCAGAAAACGGAGAGGCGTGGATTCCCAAAGTCGCGCCGGTCAGAGCAGCAGCCAGAACTTCGGTCAGCAGCGCGATGCCAACACCTTTATAACCACCCGACGGCGCCATCGAACCCTTGAGGCCCACATTCGGATCAGTGGTTGGATTTCCTTCATCGTCCAGTGCCCAACCAACAGGGATCGGCCTGCCTTCACGCGCGTGTTTCATGACTTCGCTTTTGGCGATGGTGCTGGCGCTCTGGTCAATCAATAGGGCGGGCTGGCCGTCCGTGCCCGGAGCGGCGATTGAAAACGGATTGGTGCCGACCACCGGCTTGGCCCCGCCGGAGGGCGCAATTGAGGCCGGAGCGTTGGTGAAACCCAGACCAACCAGGCCGGCCTGCGCCAGACGATAAGTATGATATCCAAGAACGCCGCAGTTATAGCTGTTTCTGATCGCCAGCGCCGCAATCCCCTGCGCGCGGGCAGCGGGGATCAAGGCGTCGAACCCGGCTTCAATGGCGGAATGCGCAAATCCGGTGGCAGCATCGACTGTAACGACGCCGGGGCGTGGCTGCGCCAGAACCGGCTGTGCCAGCCCATCAACCTTGCCGCATTGAACATGCTCACAGTAGATCGGGATATAGGCCAGACCATGGCTGGCAACCCCGTCAGCCTCGGTTGCCGCGGTCGCAACCGCTAAAGGACGCGCGTTTTCTTCGCTCGTCCCCGCAGCCACCAGCGCGCGAAAGGACAGGTTTTCAATTTCAGCAAGTGAAAGGGTGCGGGTTTCAATCATGTCTGTCTCTTTTCAGTCATTGTCAGAAAGCCCGGCCCCTGCGCCGAGCAAACGGGATTCTTCAGTCGCAGGAGCATAGGTAAGATGGGCAAAACGGTTGAGTATCGTCCATGCCGCCGGATCAGGCGTTGCACGCGTCTGTCGTGAACACGGCTCGATCAGTAGGTCGCTAAATGCAACCTCGACATGATCCGCGCGAATCGGGCATTCGTTTCTCGGCATCAAACTCGCACCATCCGTCAAAGCCTTGAAATCGCCCGCCGTGATTGAAAACACCGTGTTGTGTATGCGCGCAGCATAGGCCGCAAATGGCAGTAGCATCATTGGCGAAGCAACCTGTCTGATCCGGATCGGGCCTGCCAACAGCATGTGCGCACAGTCAGAAAGCAGAGCACCGACCATCAGTGGGCATAGGTCTTTGCGACCAACCCAGTCTCCGTCCAGCCCTGCGGGAACATGATCTTCCAGTGACCCGGCAAACTCGCCTGCCAGCACGCGCGACAATTCGACCGTTCCGTCCAGCCCCTGCGCACAGAGCCATCGCGTCGCTTTTGCGGCCTCTTCAGAGATGCCCCAGGCATAGCCCGCACCCCGCGTTGCACGCTTGGCCGTGGCTTCGATTTCATTAAGGGAAAAACTCATTGGGTGCGCTCCGGATAAACCCACAAATCCGCGTTTTCCGGACTCAGTTCCTCGGGGTAAGGTGCCCCCGAATACATGCAAATACGCACCCAACGATCCGAGCGCGGGTCGAAATGCGTGGCACCAAAGAACGACAATTTGGCGCGCAACATGTCTATCGGCAGGACCTCCGCACTGATCGTATTGTCGCTGATTTCGCCATATGGTGCCAGACGGCTCATCTGCGCACGACGTACGGTGTGGCGGTGTTCAGGGTGGCGCAGCAGGAATTCGGCGATCGGACTTTCGCCCGACCAGTCCGCCAAAGCCTTATCGGCAAGCGCGGAATCACGTGCCGGAGCAAGCGGTTGCTCATATTCCTCTATCGGTTCTTCAAACCGTTCCCCCAAACGAGGCTCAAGCTTTTCTTCCGACACATACCAGGCGCGCGCGCAGTTTTCAGGCGCCGACCAGTCAAGATCGAGTGCCCAGCCAAAACTGGAGCGGATCAGGTTGCGCACCTGTGCGACTGGCATCGCCCCGTCAATTGTAAAGGCCGCGCTATTGCCATCCGCCATGCAGCAGGCCAGCCCGTCCACCAACTCGCCATACGGTTCAAGGATCAAAGAAGCCAGCAACTCTTGCCCTTCTTCGCTAAGCGCGGTCCGGGACCACAGGATCAGGCGATCCCAGGGCTGATTTTCCGTCAGATCGGTCTGATCGAGATGCGCGGCTATCGCACCCAGATCGGCATTCAGTGCGAAGAGTTTTTCAATCTGGATCGGGTGCTCGGACCGCCACCACGAGATCGACAATTTACTGCGCTCGAAAATCTCGCGGAACAAGGCAACTTCGGCGTCTGTGGCGGCATCAAGGGACCGAACGCGTGCGATGGCCTCTTCACGGACCATGATCCAGTTGTTGAACAGGATCGGGTGATTGACGATGAAAGGCGCCATGCCCAATCCCGTCGAGTTGCCGATCCCCAGCCAGCGGG
This sequence comes from Ruegeria sp. O11, assembly GCF_056535285.1. Lineage (NCBI taxonomy): Bacteria > Pseudomonadati > Pseudomonadota > Alphaproteobacteria > Rhodobacterales > Roseobacteraceae > Ruegeria > Ruegeria sp. O11. Next base: position 20,254 of record NZ_JBQERS010000005.1, read on the forward strand.
CGATATCGGGGTCAAGCTGCGCGGTCTGCGTACCACCCTTGGCATTTGCCATATGCTGCACCAGATCACGGACGAATATTCGCGTCAGATATACCGACAGCATCTCGGCCTGAAACGGGCCGCTGACCTCGGGGCGATCAGCGATCTTTTCCCGATCCGCCGCGCCGAACTTGCCCGATCCGTAAACCGCAGTTGTGCGCATCAGATAGCCAACCTTGTAGATCTGCGCGAGATCCGGTTGCTGGCCCGCAGCCAACTGGTCGACCACATGAGCCCACAACCGAACAGAACGGTTGGCACGCGACAGCGACAACTCGTTTTCACTGACACGCCCGGCCTCTTGCAGTGGTACGTTCCGAGACAAACGTTGGATATCGTCCTTGGTGGGAACACCATCAAACAAGGTGAAGGTCGCATCCCAGGCCTCGGCGATCACACGGTCCGAGCGTTGCTCGGGCGGCAGGTCATGGGCGAATGCGACCAGTGAATAGGTGCGATCGGGTCCTTGTGCGGAATAGACCGCGTGGCCAACCCCGTTGTCATCGATATCGAACACGGGGCGGCTAAAAACCCACTGCTCGGCCGCCATGCGACGGGTGAGCTGGCGCATAAAACTGAGCCGACATTGATGAAGCGAGCCCAGACGCGAAAGGCGCATCACCGTAGCGGGATCGCGGCGTTCGATATTTGGGTTCACGGTATTCATGGTTTATAAGGTCCAAAGTTCTCTGCAAAGAACCGATACCAGTTGCCGCCCATGATTCCGGCGACTTCCTCGGCATTCATGCCAACGGCACGCAATCCAGATTCGATATTGCCAAAATCCCGATTGTCGCGGAACCAGTTTGGCATCGGCGGGAAACCGGCGTTAGAAGCCGAGCCTTCGCCATAGTCGATCTCTTTTGTCCAGCGCCCAACCCGCATCCATTCGACCACGCTATCGGGTTGGTCCTGACACAGGTCGGTACCAATCCCCAGATGCTGAGCCCCGTACTTGTCAGCGGTGCGGGCGATCATCTCGCAAAAGCTTTCCAATGTGCAGTCGGACTTGTCTCTCAGGTGATGAGGATAGACCGAAAAGCCCAGCATCCCACCTTTTTCCGTCACTGCCCGGATCACGTCATCCCGCTTGTTGCGAAGCGCTGGAGACCATTCATGGGGGTTTGCGTGGGTGATCGCGATGGGGCGTTCGGACAGTTCTGCCGCTTCGATGGTCGAACGGTCCGCCGAATGGCTCATATCAACCACCAACCCCACACGGTTCATCTCTTTGATCACCTGCTTGCCCATGCGGGTGATGCCGGTGTCTTCGGCCTCATAACACCCAGTCGCCAGAAGGGACTGATTGTTGTAGGTCAATTGCATGAACCGCGCGCCCAGATCGTGCAGGATTTCGACCAGCCCGATATCGTCTTCGATGGGGCTGGGGTTCTGGAAACCGAAGAACACTGCCGTCCGCCCGGATTCGCGGGCTGTGTCGATATCGCTGGCCCAGCGGCCTTTCATGATCAGATCCGGGTATTGTTCGAACCAACGATTCCACTTTTCAAAGTTAAGAACGGTTTCGCGGAAATTCTCATGGTAGGCGATGGTGACGTGGATCGCGTCCACGCCTCCTTCACGCAGTTGCCGGAAGATCTTCTCCGACCAGTTTGCATATTGCAGGCCATCGATCAGCATCAGACAGGGCCTGCGCTGATATAGGCGGTTTTGACGGTGGTGTAGAACTCCGCCGCTGCCTTGCCCTGTTCACGCGGACCGTAAGAACTGTCACCCCGCCCACCGAAAGGCACATGGTAATCGGTGCCTGCGGTGGGCAGGTTGACAGTAACAACACCCGTGCGGGCATTGCGGCGGAAGTGAGTGGCACGTGCCAGAGATTTAGTAACGATGCCCGAAGTCAGACCGAAATTGGTGTCATTGACCACGCTCAGCGCCTCGTCATAGCTGCTGACCTTGATGACGCTGGTCAAAGGCGCGAACATTTCCTCGCGGTTGATACGCATGTCATTATTGGTGTTCAGAAACACGCCCGGCGACATGTAGAAGCCATCGTGCGGCATCTCAAGGCGCTGACCACCGCAGGCCAGTTCCGCGCCTTCGGATTTGCCCAGATCAACATAAGCGAGGTTCTCGCCTAGTTGTTGTTGGCTGACGACGGGGCCCATCTGAACGCCCTCTTCCAGTGCATGGCCGACCTTCATCGCCTGCGCGCCTGCAACCAGTTTCTCGACAAAGGCATCGTGAATGCCCGCGTGCACCACCAGCCGCGAAGAGGCGGTGCATTTTTGACCGGTGCCACCGAACGCGCCACCCAAGGCCAGCGAAACCGCCAGATCCAGATCGGCATCGTCCATGACCGCCAGCGCGTTCTTGGACCCCATTTCCATCTGAACCTTCGTCAGATTCTGTATGGCCGCTGCGGCGATGCCCTTGCCCACCGGGACCGATCCGGTGAACGAGATTGCATTGACCTTGGGGCTTTCAACAAGACGCTGCCCGATTGAGCGGCCAGACCCCATAACGAGGCTGAACAATCCTTTGGGAACATCCTGACGCTCGATGATCTCGGTCAAGGCCACTGCCGAGGCCGGGGTGATGTTGGCAGGCTTCCAGACGACAGCGTTGCCATAGCACAGCGCCGGGGCGATCTTCCACGAGGCCGTCGCGGTGGGGAAGTTCCACGGACTGATGATCGCAACAACGCCAACGGCTTCGCGACGCACATCCACTTCGATATCCGGGCGCACAGAGTCCGCGTTCTCACCGATCTGACGCAGGCATTCTGCAGCGTAGTACGTGAAGAACTGACCGGCGCGATAAACTTCGCCCTTGCCTTCGGCCAGCGGTTTGCCCTCTTCCCGGCTGAGCAGCGTACCCAGTTCCTCGGCGCGCGCCATCAATTCATTGCCGATTGCGTTAAGAACTGCTTGCTTGCGCTCCAGTCCGTAGGCGGCCCATTCCGCCTGTGCCACGCGTGCCTTATCCAGTGTCGCCTCAAGCTGGTCGCCGCTGGCTTGCGCGAACATGCCGACTAGATCGGTCAGATCAGAAGGGTTCCGGTTTTCAATTTCGCTTTCGCCTGCCAGCCATTCGCCAGCGATTAGGTTCAGTTTGGTCACAATGCGCCCCAGAGTCAGAATTCGTTTGTCACAGGATGGATTTTCGGGGGCGCATCAGTCAAACTCAAATAACTTAAACAAACTTCAAGGAAGTTGAAGGTTGGCTATCAAAATCGAAATGTTGCGTTGCTTTTGCACAGTCGCGCAGACCGGCAATCTGGTCGAGGCAGCCGATCGCCTTGGCCGAACGCAATCAGCCATCTCAATGACGCTGAAACAGCTCGAAGACCATCTGGGTAAGAAACTGTTTGAAGGCGAGCGAAAAAACCAGCTATCGCCGTTGGGTGAGCAGGTGTTCGAACTTGCCCTGAAACAGATCCGCCAATTTGACCAGGCCGTCCAGAACATCGATGCGGCGGCACAGGCTCAACAAGGTCTGATCCGGATCGTATCTGTCCCTTCGGTCGGGGCGTTGATATTTCCACCTCTGCTGGAATACATGACCAGCCAGTTCCCAGGTGTTAAGATCGAACTGCGCGACTCGGATACGCAACAGGTGTTGGATGCGATTGCGCAGGATCAGGCCGATATCGGCATTGCATCGGGATATCATCCATTGAATGGTGTTCGCGCTCTTCCACTATTTCAGGATCCATTTGGACTCGTCGCAGCCTCAGATCATGACCTGATCACAAGTGCAAAACCGCTGAGCATCGCTGATATCCCAACCGCGCCATTTGTGCGAAACAGGCTTTGCGATCTCATTCAATCGCCAGCGTTCCTGTCAGCCACCGAAAATGCCGCGATCACAATCCACAATACACATTCACTGATCACTCTGGTTCGGTCCGGTAATTGGATCACTGTTTTGCCCCAAACCGTGGCAGAATTTCTGCCAGAGGCGGTCGCTTTCCGCCCTATCGTGGACCTTGACGACAAGAGGCAGGTTTATCTGTATGTCCGCGAACGGTCGCGGTTTCAGAACCTGACCGAACAGTGCAGCACTTTCATATTGTCATGCGATTTCGCCAAGAAATAGGATTCCGAAATTCAGCCTCCGCGCAGGCGCTGCATCAGATAAACTTCGGCACCTTCCGGGATCGGCTCGGACAGACCCGTCGCGATGATGCGACCGTCAACCGCAACCGATACGCCCGCGTCAATTGGGGCCTGTAATCGGGGATGATGGCGCACCAGTTCTTTCAACAACTCGCCCGTGGTAGCCGCCTCAACTTCGACCACCTGCTGGCCTCCGGTCAGAGACCGGAGGCTGGACCAGAGGTGAACCTGGATCATTTTTCCTTAAGCGCCGCCAGAATGCGCGGCGGTGACATTGGCAGTTGCTTCATCCGCACACCAGCTGCGTTGGATACCGCGTTGGCGATGGCGGCCAGAGGCGGCACGATCCCGGTTTCTCCCACGCCGCGCACGCCAAAGGGGTGGCCGGGGTTGGGCACTTCGACAATCACCGTATCAATCATCGGCAAATCGCTTGCGACCGGAATGCGGTAGTCAAGGAAGATCGAGTTCTGCAATCGACCATCCTCGCCATAGATATATTCTTCGTTCAGCGCCCAGCCGATGCCCTGGGCGGCGCCGCCTTGGTATTGGCCTTCCACATAGGTCGGGTGGATTGCCTTGCCGGCATCCTGAATGACCGTGTAGCGGACGATGCTTGTTTTGCCGGTTTCCGAATCCACCTCGGCATCCACTATATGAGTGCCAAAGGACACACCCGCGCCTTCAGGGGTGGCTTCGAAATGACCTGAGATCGGACCTCCGGTCGCGCCCATATCTGCGGTGATGTCAGCCAACGGCAGCGGGTCGAAATCGCCCGCATTCGGGCCCGACGGTACTGCGCAACCATCCTCCCATTTCACCGCATCAACCGGAATGCCCCATTTGGCTGCTGCGCGTTCGCACAGTTTCTCAACCGCGTGGTTTGCGGCTTTGATCGTTGCCAGACCACTGGCATAGGTCACGCGGCTGCCGTGAGAGACATCATTGTAACCAAGCGAAGCGGTGTCCGCGACGGTCACCCGAATGTTTTCATAGGGAATACCCAGAACCTCGGCCGCCATCAGGGCCATTGATGCACGCGAACCGCCAATGTCAGGCGTTCCAACCATAACTTGCGCCGAGCCATCCTCGGACAAGGCCAACGAAACAGACGTCTCGCCACCATGATTGAACCAGAAGCCACAGGAAATTCCGCGCCCCTGCCCCGGTTTCAGCGGCGCCGAATAATGCGGATGCGCCTTGGCTGCTTCAAGTGTTTCGACAAGGCCGATGCGCTCATATGTGGGTCCATAGCTGGCTTTTGAACCTTCAGCCGCCGCGTTCTTGAGGCGCACATCCACAGGGTCGAGACCCAGTTGATTACACAACTCATCCAGCACGGATTCAACCGCAAAAGCACCCATTGGTGCGCCCGGCGCGCGATAGGCGGCCTGTTTGGGGCGGTTAGCTATGACGTCATACCCCACCTGCCGCACGTTGGTCAGGTCATAGGGCGCAAAAGCACACATCGCAGTCAAATCGCCAGGTGCACCGGGAAACGCGCCGCCCTGCAGACGAAAAATACCTTGGGCCGCTGTGATCGTGCCGTCTTTCTTCATCCCGATCTTAATATCCATCGACGCGGATGAAGTGGGGCCAGTGGACCGGAATACCTCGGATCGGTTCATCACCAGCTTGACCGGGCGGTTGGCTTTGCGGCTTAACGCCAAAGCCACCGGTTCAATGAAAACAGTGGTCTTGCCGCCGAAACCTCCTCCGATTTCGGAAGCTGTCACGCGCAACTGCGCGGTTTCGATGCCTAGCAACGTGGCACAGTATTTCTGAGCGTACCAATGACCCTGAGTGGTGCACCACAATTCTCCCTTACCATCCATGCCCAACGACGCAAGACAGGCATGAGGCTCGATATAGCCCTGATGAGTCGCCTCGGTCACAAAGCTGTCTTCGATGACCAGATCAGCCTCGCCAAACCCGGCCTCCACATCTCCGTGACCGCTTTCATGATAGCGTACGACATTTGGATGCATGCCTTCAGGCACCGAATAGTCGGCCGCACCTTCGCGGATCACCGGTGCATCCGCAGCCATCGCCTTGTCTACATCGGTGACATGAGGCAACACTTCATATTCCACCTCGATCAGTTTCAGTGCATCACGTGCAGCCAACGCTGAAGTCGCGGCAACCGCAGCAATCGCATGGCCGTCATACAGCGCCTTCTCGCCCGCCATGACGTTTTCCAGGACATTCCAGAACTCGCCTTCCAGACCCGGCTTGAACGGGAGTACGGCAAAATCTGCGCGAGTGACGATAGCCTTGACGTCCTTGAGCGCCTCGGCCTTTGAGGTGTCGATCCTGACGATCCGCGCATGTGCGTGCGGTGAGCGCAGGATTGCCCCGTGCAACATACCCGGCGCGTAGGCATCAGCCCCGAACCTGGCACGACCTGTCACTTTGTCGAGCCCATCAGGGCGGTCGGGGCGCGTGCCTACGAAGTTGAAGATGGACTTACGATCGTCGAGTGCCATTACGAAGCCTCCCGCAGCTCAGCAGCCGTATCCATCACGGCGCGGATGATCTTGTCATAACCGGTGCAGCGGCACAGATTGCCGGCCAGCCAATAGCGCGCCTCTTCCTCGGTTGGATCCGGGTTCTTTTCCAACAGGGATTTGGCCGCAACCAATATGCCCGGCGTGCAAACACCGCACTGCAGGGCGGCATATTCAATGAACTTCTTCTGCAACGGATGAAGGACATCGCCATCTGCGATCCCTTCAACGGTTTCGATCTGCTTGCCCTCAGCCTCGACGCCCAGCATCAGGCACGAACACACCAGACGACCATCGACGGTCACAGAGCAAGCGCCGCAATCACCCGTGCCGCAGCCTTCTTTCGTGCCGGTCAAGTTCAGCTTGTCGCGCAAACAATCCAGCAGCGTTTCGCGCGGATCGCAGAGATATTCAACTTCATCACCGTTTACGGTGGTCGTTACGTGCAGCTTACTCATGCTTGCTCTCCCTTGGCGCGGGTATAGGCGATCTTGGCGGTACGCTTGGCAAGAACTCCGGCAACTTCGGTCCGAAACGCGATGGTGCCACGTTTGTCATCAATTGGGTTGCACGCGGCCGATGCGGCAGCGGCGAGAGCATCGAGAGCGGCGTCATCCAAAGTGGTGCCAATGATCGCGCGGACTGCTTCTTCGACCAGAAGAACGGTCGGAGCGACAGCCCCAAGTGATACGCGCGCCTCGGTGATGATGTCGCCGTCCAGTCGCAGGTTTACACCCACTCCGACCACGGCGATATCCATTTCGGTACGCGGGATGAAACGCAGATAGGCATCCCCACCGTTTTCGCCACGCGCCGGAATGTTGACAGACGAGATTACCTCACCCTTAGCCAGTGAAGTTCTACCGGGGCCGGTCGGGATGTTTTCAACCGCCACGTCCCGCACACCCTCTGAGCCAGTGACTGTGACCGTTACACCTGCCGCGACCATGGCGGGAACGGAATCAGCCGCCGGAGAGCCATTGCAAAGGTTGCCGGTCAACGTCGCGCGCCCCTGTACCTGAGTCGATCCGATCAGGTCCATTGCCTCGACCACGCCGGGCCAGTCGTGGCCAAGCTCAGGGTGCTCGCTCATCTCTGCGCCGGTTGTGGCTACACCCAATGTCCAACTGCCGTCGGAATTACGGGTGATGTCATGTACGCCGTTGATCTTCTTGATATCGATCAGCGTATCCGGTGTCACCAGTTCCGAGCGCAGTTGCACCAGAACGTCGGTGCCCCCCGCCAGAAACCGCGTGATGCCCGTTGCATTTTGTGCCAGCGCCGAAGCTTCGGCAAAACTGGCGGGGCTGTGATAGTCCATGAAAGTACCTCGCACCTGTTGATCAGGGTTCACTGGGTTTTGCGAGGGACGTTAGTGCAGCGACCCCTGTTCGTCCATGGCCTGTGCGACCTATTTTTTGATCTAAATATGTCGCATTCAGACTGCGCTCAGAGATCGATTTCGATCACACCGTCTTTTTGCGCCGCACGGCTTTGGCAGAGTATGATCGCCCCTTCTCGTTGTTTGTTCGATAACACAAAATCACGATGTTCGATTTCGCCCGAAATCACTCCGCATTTGCAGACACCACAGATGCCATCGGCGCATTTCACATCAACGTGTATTCCCGCTTCATTCAGGACCTGAGCAGCATCTTTGTCCTCTGGCACTTTCAGTTCCCGACCGGATTTTGCCAGCTTGAGGGTGAATTCGTGGTTTTCGTATTCCGGCTGTTCAGGGACCGAAAAGTACTCCAGATGCCGCGCTTCTTCTGGGAAACCCTGCGCTTCGGCGGCTTGCATGACGCCATCCATGAAACGATCCGGACCGCAGGTGTAGACATGCCAACCCTCCTGATAACCGCCAAGGATCGCATCTACGTCGGCACGCGTGCCCTCATCTGAGAAATGATAGTGGACGTGATCCGCCCAGGGCATCGTGGCCAAGTCGTCCAGATATCCCGCCCCGGCGCGCGTGCTGGCGGAGTAGTGCAGTTCAAATGGCCTGCCTAACGCATGCAATCGATGCGCGAAGGCAATCATCGGAGTAATCCCGATGCCGCCCCCCATCAGGAAGGTTCTTGATGCATCTTCATTCAGCTCAAAGTGGTTGATCGGTTTGGAAATGAAAACCTTACGACCTTCATTGAAAATCCGATGCAAGAGGGCTGATCCACCACGCCCCTCGTCTTCACGCAGAACGCCGATCTGATAGGTCGAGCAATCTGACGGGTCGCCGGACATGGAGTATTGGCGCAAAAATTCTGGCGCGACCAGCACGTCCAGATGCGCACCAGCGGTCCATTCAGGCAGCGGGGCACCATTGAGCGTCGAGAATTCATACTTCGTGACATCCGCGGTCATCTTGTCGACCTTAGTCAGCTCCACCCTCATGACCGGAGCATCGCCTGCGATCTGATAACGATGAATGACCGACATATCGCCCGCTGCCTTGCGCGCCTTGTATTCATCGGCGGTCAGCATCGCTTCATACGCTGCGATCCCGGCCTCGCGGTCCATCGCAAACGGATAGGGCCACGGATGCGGCGCAAGATAGGCCGGATAAACCGCAAGCGTCTGATCCTCGTATTTCAGGTCGAGGTCCTTTTGCAGATCGCGCCGGTTCAGGGGATGTTGCGTTGGGCGATAGGCACCGTCAGCTTCCAGCTCTATATCCCACCACCATTTCTTGGTGTCATTCAGACCGCCATTGCCGACGGCATCATCCAGTTTTGCTAAGGCAGGCGCAGCCTGAGGGATATTCATCGCGGCCCATCGGAAAGGGCGTTCCTTAAATATACCTTCCAGGTTCCAGGGGCAGGTTTTCATGCAACGCCCACACATGGCGCCGCCCGGAGTGGTGACCCGGTAGGTCGCGCATTTCTGGCTATCGGACTTCCAGATTTCGTAGCCATTGAACATCAGCTTCGGCCCGGCGGTGATCGCACCCGATGGGCACTCACGCGCGCATTTGTTGCAGTTCTCACAGAAAGTCTGCAGGCCAAAATCGATCGGCTTGTCATGCGTCATCGGCATGTCGGTTGTCACGACACCCGATTTCAATCGGGGGCCGAGATATGGGTTCAGAATAACTTCTCCGATCCGACTGACCTCGCCCATTCCCGACAGTAGCAACAGAGGGGGTTGCAGCACCTCTCCATCCATCACCGTATGGGCCTTGGCTTTGTAGCCGAGGTTGCGGATTTGCTGCGCGATTACGCCGCCCAAAAGCGAAAACCGCAGATATGCGCGCATCGACTGGGCCACGCTGATCCAGTCATCACCGCTGGCACCTTCCATCGTCTCGTAACCCTGGTCAATGATCATGCTGATCGCCTGGTCATGTGACGGGTTTATCTCTTCGCCAGTGGCGTCGTGGGAATACCAACTCCATTCGGGACACCGGCTGAGGCCCACCGCGTCGACTCCAAGGAAGTAAGTCGCAGCCTTGATGTTCGCGCCATTTCGGTCGGCATCTGCAGGTCCTTCGACCATGGCGCTGTCGCCATCCTGCAGCAGAACAAACGCGCCCAGCGCACGGCGCTGTGCAAAGCTTGGGGCCGCTTTGCGGACATAATAGCCGCCTTTGGCTGCGTCCTGCAGGTTTTTGCCCATGTCGCCGAACTGTGCGCGCGCGAACATATCCGCCCGTTTGGGAACGCGGGCGACATTCTCTTCGTCGATATATGTGGTGGGGTTGTCCACGCGTTTGAGGTTTTCGAACGGATGCGCACCATCGACATATCGACGCTTAGCATACGGATCACGGTTCATGGCATTCTTCGCAAAGCCGGTACCCAACCACCACGCCGGACCCTGGGTCCGGAACCAGGGTTGTTCCGCCATGGGACAAAGCGGGAGGTCATGAGCAATTTCCATTTCGGTGGTTACCGCAGCCAGACCAAAGCGTTTGCCAAGCCAGGGCACTACGACTTCGCCGTCCTCCAGTGAAGCCAGGCCTGCGGCCACGGCGAGTTTGCCCAGATCAACCTCGGATGACATTGCCGAGTGTGCCCGTGCATCAAACCCCAACAAACGAATATAGTTGGCTATCACAACGGCATTTTCGGTGGCCAAGAGGCAGGCGCGGTGATCCTGCGCCTCCGCGATCCATTCGGCCCCCGGCTCCGAAGGATCAGGATCACGGTTGAATTCATAAAGAAACACAAGTGCATGGCGATGGCTGTCGATGGGCTTGGGCGCGGCTTCCATGCTTTCTTTCAGATCAGCCATGATCACATCGATGCCCGAGGCCAGGGTTTTGGTCTGACGGGTTCGAAGGGCATGGGCCAAGCGATCGATATCCGGGTTGCGCCGGGGTTCGGCCAACATTGCATCCGGCAGCAGAGGTCCGCAGCCCATCATCGACACGTCGTTAAAATAGCCGAACGCTTTCAGGTGGTTGACGCGATCAACGGGATCGGCTGGGATTTCAGACGCGACTGGATTCACGAAACCGTCCCGGATCGCATCCAGCATTGCCTGGAATTCTCCCATTGCATTGACGATGCTTTCGGGCCGATCAGAACGGTGAAAGCTGAGCGCGCGCATTGGTGGGACTTGTGTCAAGTCAGGCATCCGGTTTTGCCGTGCCAGCCGTTCCAATGGGTACGAGCCCATATGAACGGGTCGGTTCTTGTCCGAGAAAAAGCGGATCCCCATCGTGTGCCTCCTGCTTGCTGCCCTTCCCCCTATCCCGGCATGGACACCAAATCCATTCATGAATAATCATATACAGTATGAATAAAATTGATTTCACTGATCTTGATGGCAAAGTCCTTCGGGTATTTCTGACAATACTCGAAGAAAGTTCAGTCTCGAAGGCAGCCGACCGGCTCGGGGTGACGCAATCGGCCATCAGCCATACGCTGGGAAAGTTGCGGCAAGTGCTTGGTGATCCGCTGTTCGTTCGATCCGGTCAAGGGCTGACCCCGACTGAACGCGCGCTTGCCCTCAAAGAGCCGGTTCAACAGGTGTTGGACAACATGCGCGCCTTGACCGTCGGCCGTCCATTTGATCCTGTGTCTGAACAGATGGGCATCCAGATCGCCACCAATGATATGCCGCGCGAGCTGATCTTTCCCGAATTGCTGCGTAAAACGCGCAAGGAAGGCGTCCGGTTGCGACTGGAATTCATCCCTTCGGGGGTTCCGGACCCGGACCTACTACGCAGTGACCGGTGCCAGTTGATGCTGACCCCATTGCCGCCAGATGGACCGGATATCTTTCAGAAGCGCCTGATCACCAGCCCACTGATGGTGTTTTATGACGCTGCCCACCGTGAACCACCCAGGGACTGGTCCGCCTATTGTGACAGCGATCATGTCGAGGTGCGTTTCACCGACGGACGAAATGCCCGTGCCGTAATGCGTGGCGTGGACCAAAGCCAGATCAGACCACCCGTTGTTACCTTGCCGCATTTCAACGCAATCCCGCCTTTCGTGAAAGGCAGCGACCTGATCTCGACCGATACAGCTTTGATGCAACGCGGCCCGCTTGCGGCGCTGGACTGTGCACCCTTACCGTTTGAGTGCGATCCCGTCTCTATCTACATGGTCTGGCACCAGCGCTCGACCAACGATCCCGCGCATCGCTGGTTACGCACACGGATCGAGAGCATTGCCGCCAATCTTCAGACCTGAGATAGAAGCCAGTCGCGCATGTGTCCTACTAATTCTGGTTGACGTGGCTTCTTGGGTATGACGATAAAAAAGCTCAGATCATCAACCAGCACCTCGGATAATGGTTGCGATAGGCGCCCCGAGGCCAGTTCATCCGAAACAAGCGGGGCATTGGCCAGCGCAAACCCCTGACCGGAGATTGCGGCGTCAATCGCCAGGCTTGTCTGACTGAAGCTTATCGTCCGGGGTTTCCCCTCTACCCCGGCACGTTCCAGATACAGAGGCCAAAGTCTGTGGGAATCGCTGAGTAGAACGTACTCCATCAGATCATCTGGGCTGGAGATTTGTGACGCCAATTTTGGAGAGCTGACAACAACGAACTCGGTCGAGAATAGCGGTATGGCATTCAGGTCCTTCGCAATCGGCGAACGGCTTTGACGTACTGCGATGTCGATCCCATCCGATCTGAAATCCGCCAACCGCTCGCGCGCATCAACCTGAACTGAAATATCGGGATAGCTGGTCAGAAAATCATTCAAACGCGGCACCAGCCATTTAGATGCAAAACTGGGCGTGACCGATATTGCGATCTGCCTATTATTGGATAGGTCATCGAAGGCATCTTCGATCAGACGAAACGCCCGACGTAGTGGCGCTTGTAGCCTGCGTCCCGCTTCGGTTAGCCGCAACCCGCGCGGAAGGCGTTCAAACAGAGCAGTCCCCAATCGCGCCTCAAGTCCACGCACTTGCTGAGCAACGGCCCCTTGAGTGACCCCAATTTCTTCCGCTGCAAGGCGAAAGTTCAAGTGACGCGCCGAGGCCTCGAAGGCGCGCATCGCGTTGAGAGGTGGAAGAGCAGGCATACATAGACTGTAGATTTTCTACTGCTACTGCGCAACAGAACTGATTGGTCAAATTCATACAGGTCAGCCATCTTTACACCAGTTATCGCAGAGGGGCGCGAAGATGGAAAAAGTTGCATTGATCACTGCAGGCGGCAGCGGTATGGGCGCGGACAGCGCGCGCCGGTTGGCGGCGGACGGGTTCAAGGTTGGCATCCTATCCTCTTCGGGTAAGGGTGAGACGTTGGCGCATGAATTGGGCGGCGTCGGTGCCACGGGTTCGAACCAGTCAACTGATGACCTGCAAAAACTTGTGGATGCGGCGATGAACCATTGGGGGCGCATCGATGTATTGGTCAACTCGGCTGGTCATGGCCCACGCGCACCGGTGCTCGAGCTTACGGATGAGGACTGGCACACTGGTATGGATGTCTATTTCATGAACGCGGTGCGGACCACACGTCTGGTTACCCCTATCATGCAGGCGCAGGGTGGTGGATCGATCATCAACATCTCGACCTTTGCCGCCTTCGAACCTGACCCGGTGTTTCCGACTTCGGGCGTATTCCGCGCGGGGCTGGCGGCCTTTGCAAAACTGTTCTCGGACAAATATGCCATCGACAATATCCGCATGAACAACGTCTTGCCGGGGTTCATCGACAGCCTTCCCGAGAAGGAAGAGTTCCGCTCACGCATTCCGATGGGCCGCTATGGGCGCAGCTATGATGAGATCGCCTCGGTCGTCTCGCTGCTGGCCTCTGAGGGTGGCGGATATATCACCGGCCAGAATATCCGTGTGGACGGCGGTATTACCCGGTCTGTCTAAACTTCAAAATCGGGTTTTGACGAGGTGCGTCAGTGCAGCTCCGGTTTCGAAAAAAGCACGGCGCAGACCCGTCCAGTTTTCACTGTATTCGTTTACCGGCGGCACAGGCAGCAGCGACGGATCATCGTTCAGCAGGCTTTCGGCCATTAAGCGACCGAACACGGTGCCCGGTCCGATCCCGCGCCCCGAGAACCCATGGGCGGCAAGCGCATTCGGGCCGATCTGAATGATCTTGGGGATGTGGTCTGAAGTCATCGCAATGCGTCCGTGCCAACCTTTGACCAGCGGTTGATCCGCCAGTTGTGGATAGAGCTCCACCAACTTGCGACTGACCCAAGCTTTGTGCGCAAAGCCTCCGACGCTGTTCAGATCACCCATTCCGCCGATGATAAATCGTCCCTCCTGATCCAGCCGGAACGATGTCATGATCAGCCCTGTATCCCAACACCCTTCACCCTCGGGCAGTATGCTGGCTCGTAGGTTATGTGACAGCGGAGCAGTGGCGTATTGGAAATAGTACACAGGTACGTAGGCGGGCGCGGTATCGACGATGCCTTGATGATAGGCGTTGGTCGCCTGAATGATCGATTTGGCACGCACGGTGCCGTTTTCTCCGTGCAAAACCCACATCCCCGCCTCCTGTCGCAGGGATTGGATTGGGCTTTCGGTATAGATCAGCGTCCCCACATCCTGCGCGGCGCGTGCCAAGCCGACTACAAAGGCCAGCGGTTGAATTGTGCCAGCACGGGGGTCGAACAAAGCGCCATGGACAGCGGGGCTACCTGTGCGCTTGCGTGAGGTGTTTGCATCAAGTAGCTCGACCGGCGCTCCAGAAACGCTCAACTGGCTATGGCGTGTATGCAAATCCTCAAAGCCCTTGGCCGAATGGGCACAATGTAACGTGCCATGCCTCACCGGCTCGCAGGCGATCTCATGCGCATTGACCAGCCCAAAGACTTCAGACGGTGCATTCGCCAGCAGATCGATCAGACGGCTACCCGGCACCTGCCCCAGATGCGATCGAATTTGATCAGGCGGCAGCCAAAGCCCAGCATTGACCAACCCAACATTTCGACCCGAGCCGCCATGCCCAATCTGATGTGCTTCGAGTAGGCAAACCGAAGCCCCAGCCTTTGCTGCGGTCAAGGCGGCAGAGCATCCCGTGTACCCGCCTCCTATAATTGCAATGTCTACGGTTACGTCACCGGAGAGTTTTTGCGTTTTGATACTCTCGCCGCAGGTCTGCCGCCATAACGATTGATCATAGTCAGGCATTCCCAAGCCTCGCCAAATTTTCGTCGATCATCAGGCCGGATCTAGCCAGTTGCAAGGGCGCGTTGATCGGCCCGCCCCATGGCAATCAGAAACGGGTCAGTTTCCTGCAGCGACTGGAACGACATCTTGTCCGTCATACCGCGCCAGTTCCCCAAAGTCAGAGATTGCGCGACGGCACCGCCTAGCGTTGCACCGGGGCCTGTCACAATAAAGAGGTCCGGAGCGAACTCGCGCGCGGCCGTCTGGATGGCATGGGTGAAATCATAGGTCTCGGTCACCTGATGGCCAAGTGTATACTCCCACAGTGCCCCGGCATCTGTCGCTCCTGGCCACCAGATTTTGCCACGGCCGTCTATCATCGGGAACACGGGTTGGCCAAACAGATCAGCGCACAGTAGCGCCCGACCTTCGGTCGCTACTGGTGCCTGTAGCGCGGTGTGGAAGGCAGCGTGGTTCGCCAGTCGCAAAGGAAACCTATCCTGCACAACGGGATTGGCGGTTTCAAATGCATTTAGCCCTGCCTCATTCCCTGCAAGTACCAGCATCCCGCCCAGATCAATCGAAAGCGCCAGAGTATGGTCTTTCAATGTGTTGATCCGTGCAACCGCGTCTAACAACGCTGATTTGCGTGCAACATCATTCGACCATTCTTCGTCGACGAACGGGTACACCAATTGGCCACCGATCAGTTGCTTTTGCATTAGCGTACCCATCGTATTGACCACACGAAAGCCGTTCTCTGGGGTCAATGCACCAGCGACGGCCAGCGCGATATACCATCCCATCGAATTGCCGGTGACGGCGACAACATCAATATCCTTGGCAAGTGCCTGCGCATCCGCCAATGACGCCGCATAGATCAAGGGTGAGGCCACATCGCCACGCGAATATTTACCAACGCTGAAACGGCCAGCACCATCCAGCGCCGTAACCGTCTCCTGACCCGCTTCAGCACGGATCTCATCGAAACTGTGAAATTGGCTCATCCGACCCGCATGATGTTGATGCAGGTAGCCCAATTCAGGCTTGTTATAAGTACCCCGACCAGGACAGATCACAACAGCAGTGCGGGTCATGATTTTCCTCCGGTCAGCGCCAAAGCAGCGTCAACAATTCCGTCTTTCGAGGGGAGAGGCGCAGCGTAGGCCGGGCCGGTCGCGATAAAGCAATCCTCGGCCACAACACGGGCGGTTGGTATCGCGGGGCTGTCTTCCGCGAAGAAAGTCATCAGCGCTTCAGACTGGCTGCCGGTGCGGCGGCATTCGTCAACGATCAATACATGTGCGCATGTGTTGGTGGCCTCGCGCAAGGCGTCAGTCGGTAGTGGAGCAAGCCAGCGCATATCAATGATCCGGGTTTTCAGCCCTGCCGCCTCAAGCTCGGGCAAAGCCTGTCTCGAAAGATAGTGCCCATTGCCGTAGGTCACGATCGCCAAATCTGTGCCGTCAGCATGTACGCCAACCTCGCCCAGCGCGATCTTTTGATCCGGTGACGGATATGTGGTCATCCACCCTCCATCCTGCGCCCCGTGCAGATCGCGCATGGGATAGAGCGCGATCGGTTCAAGAAACACCACAACCCGTTGCTCCTCTCGCGCCAAACGCACGCACTCGCGCAGCATTTTTGCCGCATCCGTACCAGTAGAGGGGCAGGCGATGATCACCCCCGGTATGTCCCGCAAAACGGCCAGAGAATTGTCGTTGTGAAAATGCCCGCCGAATCCCTTCTGATACCCCAGACCAGCGATCCGCAGGACCATCGGATTAGTGAATTGTCCATTCGAGAAGAACGGCAAAGTTGCTGCCTCCCCCCTGATCTGATCCTCGGCATTGTGCAGATAGGCCAGAAACTGGACTTCGGGGATCGGCACGAAGCCGTTATGACCCATGCCGATAGCGAGCCCCAAAATAGATTGCTCGTCCAGAAGTGTATCAATCACCCGGTCCGGGCCAAAACGCTGCTGTAGCTTCTGTGTCACGCCATAAACGCCACCTTTGCGTCCTACATCTTCGCCCATACACACGATCTCATCATGCGCCAGCATCAGATCGGTCAGCGCCCAGTTGATCAGCCGACTCATCGGCTGGGGCTCATCCATCGCACGCGTATCGCCGCCAAAAGTTTCAGTCCGCGCTTTGGCACTCGGGCCATTTGTCGGCTTGCAGGGACGTTTGGGCGGGATCAGGCTTGCCATAGCCTCGGCCGCATTCGCCAGATGAGGACGACTGGAAGCCTCGGTCGCCACGCGGTTGGTTCTTGCGCAAGTGTCGCGGTAAATACTCAGCGCCTGCTCCGTCGACAACGCACCTGCCTGATCCAGCAGCCGTACGGTGTGCAATAGCGGGTCGTTTGCCTCATCTGCTTCAACTTCAGACTTTGGCAGATAAGTTGTCGGCACATCCGCACCAGCGTGGCCATACAGGCGCACTGTTTTCAGATGCAGGAAAGCTGGTTTCCTACGCCTGCGGACATAGTCGGCGGCGTCTTTTGCGACAGCGTGAGTTTCATAGATATCCAACCCGTTTGCCTGAAAATACCTGATCCCCGGACGGTGCTCCATCGACGCCTGAATCCAGCCTTTGGGCGTTTTGACGGAAATCCCGATTCCGTTGTCTTCACACACGAACAGCAAGGGCAGCGGTGTCGACTGCACGCTTGTCCACCCTGCAGTGTTGATCGCCCCCTGAGCCGTCGAGTGATTGGCTGAAGCATCCCCAAAAGAACACATTGCAATTCCGTCTTCCGGCAGCACGCGATGTTCAGGCGTGTTTCGGCGCGCAGCCCCCAGCGCATAAGCCGCACCGACAGCTTTGGGTAAATGGCTGGCGATGGTCGAGGTTTGTGGCGGGATCATCAGTGCTTTTGACCCCAGAACCTTATGCCGTCCGCCCGAGATCGGGTCATCACTTGAGCACGCAAAGCTGAGCAGCATGTCCCATGTGATCTGTTGACCCGGTACCTGTTCCGCCCGCGCGATCTGGAAGGCCGCGTCCCGATAATGGAGGAACGCAATATCGGTCGGGCGCAGGGCATGCGCAACGGCTGCCATCCCCTCATGCCCGGACGAGCCAATCGTATAGAACCCCTGCCCAGCCTTTTGCATCGCTCGGCTGGTCCTGTCCAATGCACGGCTCAGAACCTGTGACCGGAACAGCGAAACCGCATCTGCATCGCTCAACCCGGAGCACGGCGGCACACCGTCGGGAAAATCGCGATCTGCAACGCGGGTCAGAAAATTCTCATGTACGATCTGGGCGCGGTCCATGGTTCTCGCTTTTGTTTGGTCTGTATCATCGGCGTTGACCGATCTCGGCGCGGGTTCGCCCAGCCTCTCGATTTTCCCGCGCCCGGGCGCGCGTTTCAAGATCACAATTGGCGATGCGTTCCAGCTTTCATCGCTCTGGTGGTTGGAAATAACCAGTGTTATTGCATTCAGAAGGTATGAGGATAAGTCATATGATTGCGCCCAGGCGGTTTCTTCCATCCATCTCATCTCTGCTCGCGCTCGAGGCTGTTGACAGGTTGGGCAGCGCTTCGGCTGCGGCGGCTGAACTGTCCCTGACCCAAAGCGCAATCAGTCGCCAACTGAAGACAATGGAGGACCAGTTGGGCGTGCAACTGATCGAGCGCAGCCAAATGCGGCTGCACCTCACGCCCGCCGCCAAAGATTATGTCCAGACCGCAAGGTCTGCAGTGCAGGAACTGGCGCGCGCGGCATTGAAGCTCAAAGCCAACCCGGCTGGCGGGTCGCTTGACCTGTCGATCCTTCCCGCGTTCGGGATGCACTGGCTTGCACCGCGCCTGCAGGATTTTGCCCGCCGCCATCCTGAGGTCACAGTCAATCTGGGGACCCGCCTCAAGCCATTTGATTTTGCCTCTGAACCATTTGATGCAGCGATCCATTTTGGTCAGCAGGATTGGGCGGGTGTTCAGTATCTGCCGATCATGAGGGAAGAGGTCCTGCCCGTTTGTGCCCCTGCACTTACCAACGTCAATTTCGACACCTTGGATACCCTCTGCGCCGCGCCGCTGTTGCACCTGGATTCCCGACCAGATGCCTGGGAGCGCTGGTTCGAGATCCAGGGCCAATCAGTCACCGGCCTGCGGGGTATGATGTTCGATCAGTTCTCGACCATGATCCAAGCCACGATCCATGGATTGGGCGTAGCTTTGGTGCCTTCATATCTGGTTCAGGATGATCTGCGCTCAGGGAGACTTGTTAAGGCGTGGGACGGTCCGTATGTGAGTCTTGGCAGCTATTATCTCGTATGGCCGAATGACCGGTCTACCCCCGAGCCGCTGCGATCTTTCCAAGGCTGGATCAGTGAACAATTGGAGCCTGATACCAGCCTTTAGAACTCCCTTAGAATTTGCCGTTGTCATTCTTCCATTCGCTGCGCGGTGCAATGGTCTCAACCGTATCCCAATGTTCAGTGATCTTGCCATCAGATACGCGGAACAGATCATAGAAAGAGCTATGCTTGCCTGCTCGCTCGCCCTCACAAACGGTCAAAACAAAATCGCCTTCCGCCAGAACCCGGTGAAGATGCTGATAGTCTATGGCCTCTATGTCGGACAATGCGGCGCGCAACGCTGTTAACTCGTCTGAGAAACCCGGGCTGTGTTCCGCAAAGGCAGTGGTGTTAACAAAAGCTTCTATCTGATCTGGATCTCCTGCGATCAGGGCATTTTCGACGAAAGAACGGACAAGCGTCCGGTTCTTTTCTGTATTCTCGATGTCCCGGCTTTCTGTGGGGCCATCCACCATACTGCGCCCCGAACCATTTGGACCCAATCGTTTCTGAATATTGTCCCAATGCTCGACCGCTCGCCCGTTTTCAAAGCGGAACACTTCAAAACCAATGTTTCGGCGCGAGAAATCATATTCGGTATGCGCAAAGACAAAGTCTCCATCTTCAAACGCGCGCACAATGTTCACGCGTGGAGAGGTATCAGACAGCCGCTTGAACAACGCCGCCAAGCCCTCACTGCCTTCATGAGTTTGTGGATTGTGCTGGATATACCGCGCTTCGTTCACCACTGAAATCGGGCCCGGATCGCCCGTCTCAATGCTCTTGAGCAGGGCGCATATGCGATCTTTGTTAGACGCAACCATGTCGAGGTTCCTCTCGGATAGAATATCCCTCAATCACAATGGCAGGCGGAATGCAGTGCTTCAATGGCAACGAGTGCCGCAAACCTACGCGGCCTCAGGCCTTGCGTCCTGCGGACAGCAGGGGCCGGGCAGGTGCGGACTGCGCCCGCGCCTGCCTGGCCCAATTGGAGGAGACGTTCTGCAAGGAATGCCGACGACGGGCGGGAGTGCCTCGCGTTAGACGTCCAGCGAACGGGCGATAAGCTCTTTCATCACCTCATTGGTGCCACCGTAGATCATTTGCACCCGCGCATCCGCGTAGAGCCGCGCAATCGGGTACTCCATCATGAAGCCATAGCCGCCGAACAGTTGCAGGCATTCATGCATGATTTCGTTCTGCACCTCTGAACCCCAGTATTTCACCATCGAGGCTGTCGCTGCGTCCAGTTCACCGGCCTCTAGCTTGCCGATGCAATCATTGACGAAACTGCGCAGGACTTCGGCCTTGGTCTTACACTCGGCCAACTTGAAACGGGTATTCTGGAAATCCATCACCCGCTGGCCAAAGGCTTTGCGTTCCTGCACATATTTCACAGTCTCAGATATTGCAAAGTCGATCGCGCCCAGCGCCATGATCCCGATGGTCAGCCTTTCCCACGGCAGCTGTTTCATCAGCTGATAGAACCCTTGCCCCTCCTCTGGGCCCAGCAGGTTAGTCATTGGAACTTTGACATCCTCAAAGAACAATTCTGCCGTGTCGTTGCCCTTCATCCCAAGCTTTTCGAGGTTCCGTCCCCGGCGGAATCCCTCGGTTCCTTCGGTTTCGACGGCAATCAGCGAGACACCCTTTGCCCCAAGGGATTTGTCGGTCTTCGCCGCCACGATGACCAGATCAGCCGATTGCCCGTTGGTGATAAATATCTTAGAGCCATTAAGCCGATACGAATTGCCATCCTTCTCAGCCGTAGTCTTCACTGCCTGCACATCCGATCCAGTACCCGGCTCGGTCATGGCAAGCGCTCCGATCATCTCGCCCGAGGCAAGCTTTGGCAGCCATTTGTGTTTCTGATCCTCACTGCCATAGGTGGTGATGTAATGGGTCACGATGGACTGAATGCCATATCCCCATCCAGCATCACCGCGTGCGGTCTGTTCGTACAGGGTGACAGAATCGAAGCCCATTCCACCGCCAACACCGCCATATTCCTCGGCAATCGAACCAGCCATCAGACCCGTCTGGCCCGCCTGCAGCCAAAAGTCCCGATCGACAACGCCGTTTTCGGCCCATTTCTCTGTGTTGGGAACCAAAGCATCGTCCATGAAACGGCCGGCCATCTCGGCAAACATCCGGTGTTCGTCAGTAACCCAGGCGGCGGTGCTGGTAAAAAGCGACATCAATAAGCTCTCCAGATCAGGTGTTTGACCCAAGGCTACCTGCGTGTGCGATTCCTTCCAATCCATGTGACGTGGCGTCGAAAAGCGTTGCTACGCAACGTCTTTGGTCCAGTTTCCGGCCCTGTTCACTTCTGCGTTCCCACATCTGACAGCCCACGCAATTGTCATCCATATTGAAGACGATCCGCGAAAGGCTCAGGAGACAGCAAAAATGCCCCGCGCCTTTTCTGAACTGACCTTCACGCCCGCAGTGCGCGCCCATCAAGAACGGATGGGATCAGCCAAAACCTACTCAAAATTCCTCGAATCCGGGCCGCGGCAAGGCCATCAAATCGGACCGGCAGAAGAGGCATTCATTCACGCACGCGACGGATTTTATCAAGCCACTGTATCAGAAACAGGGTGGCCCTATGTTCAGTTTCGGGGTGGACCGGTCGGGTTCCTGAAAGTGCTGGACCCGCAAACTATCGGTTACGCTGACCTGTCGGGAAACAAGCAGTACATCTCGCGCGGAAATCTTGATGGAAATGACCGCGTGGCGTTGATTCTGATGGATTACGCGAACCAGCGTCGCCTCAAGATCCTGGGGTGGATGACATTTTCCGAGGGTGTTGAGGCCGCAACCAATCTCTACGTCGATGGCTCGGAGACCGAGGCAGAGCGTGCTGCCATCATCAAAGTTGAGGCGCTCGATTGGAACTGCCCGCGCCACATCACGCCTCGCTTCACCGAGGCCGAGCTACGGCCCCACCTAAACACTCTGGGCAAGCAACTGGCTGATTTACAGACAGAAAATCAACGGCTGCAACGCGAGTTGGCCGAGCTCAAGGCTTCCGGCGCGTAGATCAACTTCAATCCAGGTGCGACGGTGGCGCGCAGTTGAGAACAGTGTCTTGACCTTCCAGTGACTGGAGCCTCTATATCGAGACCAAAGTACATTACCAGGACGCCACGAATGGCCGAGTTACTGCATACACAGATCAGGATTACGGGCATGGGATGCGCTTCGTGCGTTGGCCGGGTCGAGGGCGCATTGCGTGCGACGCCCGGGGTGTGCTCCGCCGAAGTCAACTTCGCGACCAAGACGGCCGATATCACCTATGAGACCTCATTCGACGAGATTCTAGACGCGCTCAACACAGCGGGCTATCCCGCGGCGACAAGACAGATACGACTGGACATCGATGGCATGACCTGCGCCTCGTGCGTGAAGCGGATCGAGCGTATTTTGCAGGCAAGCCTGGGTGTGTCAGATGTGGCAGTCAATCTTGCCACGAAAAGCGCCACAGTGACCTTTGCCGAGGGTGTGACCGAAGCGGCAATGCTTGCGAAGACTTTGACCGAAGCGGGGTATCCGGCGCGCCCGCAGGCCGAGGACGGAGCCGATCATAATTGCAAAATAGATGAGTTTGCGGAAATGCGGCGCGCGACAGTGTTTGCGGCCATGTTGGCCTTGCCGGTTTTTGTTCTGGAAATGGGCGGGCATATAATCCATGCATTTCACCATTGGGTTCATTCTACTATCGGCCTTCAAACAAGCTATCTGATCCAGTTTGCGCTAGCTTCAGCGCTGCTCGTCGGTCCTGGCCGGGTGTTCTACGCCAAAGGTATCCCATCACTGCTGAGGGGCGCCCCCGATATGAACGCATTGGTCGCTTTGGGGACAGGCGCGGCATATCTGTACTCGGTCCTCGCGACATTTGCGCCGCAGGTTCTGCCGCAAGGCACAGCCAATGTCTATTTCGAGGCTGCGGCAGTTATCGTTGTACTGATCCTGCTGGGCCGTCTGATGGAGGCCCGCGCAAAAGGGCGAACAGGTGCAGCAATTCGCAAACTGGCCGGACTCCAACCCAAAACAGCACGGGTCGAGAGGGATGGAACAACCCAAGACCAGCCCATCGCCGAGATCATTGTGGGTGACATCATTCAGATCCGCCCGGGTGAGCGCGTTCCCGTGGACGGGAACGTTTTGGACGGAACCTCGTATGTCGATGAGAGCATGATTACCGGTGAGCCCATACCCATCGGCAAAGCCAAGAACGATCCGGTGGTCGGAGGAACGGTGAATGGAACAGGTGCCCTTCGCATTCGGGCCACGCATGTAGGTTCGGATACCGTGCTGGCGCAGGTTGTCAGACTCGTCGAACAGGCACAGGGGGCAAAGCTGCCGATTCAAACGTTGGTGGATCGAATCACCTACTATTTTGTACCTGCGGTGATAGGCGTGGCCTTATTGACGGTTGTTGCGTGGCTGATTTTTGGACCCGCCCCGGCTTTACCGCTGGCACTGGTAGCCGGGGTCTCGGTGCTGATCATCGCCTGCCCTTGTGCGATGGGTCTGGCTACGCCGACCTCAATCATGGTGGGTACCGGGCGTGCAGCTGAATTGGGCGTGTTGTTCCGCAAGGGCGACGCGTTACAGCAGTTACAACA
The DNA here is from genome assembly GCF_056535285.1 of Ruegeria sp. O11. Classification (NCBI taxonomy): domain Bacteria; kingdom Pseudomonadati; phylum Pseudomonadota; class Alphaproteobacteria; order Rhodobacterales; family Roseobacteraceae; genus Ruegeria; species Ruegeria sp. O11. The sequence continues at coordinate 44,369 of NZ_JBQERS010000005.1, forward strand.
AGCCAAAGTCATTGCCCTTGATAAAACAGGCACGCTGACTCTGGGTCGGCCCGAACTGGAAGAGATTGCGACAACAAACGGCTTTGAATGCGCCGAAGTCCTGCGCCTGGCCGCGGCGGCTGAGGCGCGATCGGAACACCCTATAGCTACCGCAATCACTCGCGCAGGTCCTGACATTTTGCCTGACGTGAAGGAATTCAGCTCCCTAACAGGGTTGGGCTTGCGCGCGCAGGTCGAGGGGCATTCTGTATTGATTGGGTCTGACCGCCTTATGGTACAGACCGGCATCGACCTTGGTAGCCTGCGGCCTGATGCGCAGATACGTGCAGCCCAAGGGGCTACACCGATCTATATTGCGATTGACGGACAGGCCGCTGCTGCGCTGACAGTTTCAGACCCAATCAAACCGGGCACGCCCGAGGCACTGACCCGACTGCATGAGATGGGTGTGACCCTCGCCATGGTCACCGGCGATAACGCGCAAACCGCACAGGCGCTGGCCGATAAGCTGGGCATTGACCACGTCGCCGCCGAGGTACTGCCGGAGGGGAAGGTTGACGCAATCGAAAAGTTGCAAACCAGGTTTGGAACGCTCGCCTTTGTTGGTGATGGCATCAACGACGCGCCTGCTCTGGCAAGGGCTGATATAGGTGTGGCAATCGGAACCGGCACTGACGTGGCAATCGAAACCGCGGATGTCGTGCTGATGTCGGGCGATCTGCGCGGTGTCGCAAACGCGGTCGAAATCAGCCAGCGCACGATGCGCAATATTCGCCAGAATCTCGGTTGGGCTTTCGGATACAACACGCTGCTGATCCCGGTCGCAGCCGGAGCGCTATATCCGTTTGGCGGTTATCTACTGTCACCCGCTCTAGCCGCCGGGGCCATGGCCTTGTCCAGCGTCTTTGTCGTATCCAATGCTCTGCGGCTGCGGCGCATCCGGACCAGCATACCGGGGGCCAGTGACAATTCACTTCAGCGGGAGGCTGTAGCATGAACATCGGAGAGGTCTCGACCCATACGGGCCTGCCCGTCAAAACCATCCGCTATTATGAAGATATCAACCTGATCAAACCGCTGCGCGACAACAATGGGTATCGTCGGTTCCGCGATCAGGACATTCACAAACTGAATTTCCTGGGTCGCGCCCGAACGCTCGGGTTCACCATCGAAGACTGCCGCACATTGCTGGCCCTTTACGAGGATGAGACCCGGGCCAGCTCTGACGTAAAACGCGTTGCGCGGGATCATCTGGCGCAGATTGACGCCAAAATTGCCGATCTCAGAGGTATGCGCGAAACGCTTAGCCATCTCATCGACGCGTGTGCCGGGGACGACCGTCCTGATTGCCCGATTCTGAAAGACTTGGGCGGCAAACTGTGACGCAGGGTTGCCCTTTAGCCCAACCTTTGATTTGTCTCTGCTGAACATCTCGCCCTGTTGTGCCGTCGAGGCCTGGGACGGATTACAAAGAGGATCATCACATGGCAAAAATCGCTTTCCTTGGTCTGGGCGTCATGGGCTACCCGATGGCCGGGCACCTTCAGGCCGCCGGTCACGACGTCACAGTCTATAACCGCACCGCATCCAAAGCAGAGGCCTGGGTTGCCCAGCATGGCGGAACCATGGCGCTTACTCCGCGTGAAGCCGCGGCAGGGGCAGAATTCGTGATGGCCTGTGTCGGCAACGACGACGATCTGCGCATGGTGTGCACAGGTGAGGATGGGGCCTTTCACGGAATGGCCAAAGGTTCAATCTTTGTGGACCACACTACGGTATCCGCCAAAGTGACGCGCGAGTTGTACGAAGCTGGCAAAGCTGATGGGATCGCTTTTGTGGATGCCCCGATCTCGGGCGGTCAGGCCGGGGCCGAGAATGGTGTATTATCGATCATGTGTGGTGGCGATCAGGAGGCCTATGACGCAGCTGAACCGGTGATGCAGGTCTATTCCAAGATCTGCCGCCGCATTGGCGACAACGGTGCAGGCCAGATGACCAAGATGTGCAATCAGATCGCTATTGCCGGGCTGGTTCAAGGCCTCAGCGAAGCGCTGCATTTTGCTGAGAAGGCCGGTCTAGATGGCCGTGCTGTCGTCGAGGTAATCAGCCAGGGCGCTGCGGGCAGTTGGCAAATGGCAAACCGGTACGAGACCATGTTGGATGACCACTTCGAACATGGCTTCGCCGTGGATTGGATGCGCAAGGATTTGGGGATCTGCCTGAATACAGCAAATGAGACCGGCGCATCGCTGCCCGTTACCGCGCTAGTCGATCAGTTCTACAAGGATGTGCAGAAACTGGGCGGCGGCCGGTGGGATACGTCCTCGCTGTTCAAACGCCTGCGTGCTTTGAGCTGACGGCAGGGGGGCTATCTGCCCCCCATCGCACCGGGGCGCGATCCCCCTGAGAGTATTATTGGCCAGATGAAGGGGATCAAGTTGGGAATGGCATGGGGTAATGCATGGGCGATCTAAATGCATATTGGGCTGGAAAGCTGCGTCAGAACTGGGGGCTGGAAGCCCGTCTAACGCGGTTGGATGGGGAATATGACCTCAACTTTCTAGTCGAGGCCACGAATGGGCAGGACTATGTGCTCAAAGTAATGCGGGCCGGCTGCGACGCCGATCTGGTGGATTTGCAAATCAAAACACTAAAGCATCTTGATACCGAGGCTCCGGGCTTGCCGTTTCCTGACGTTGTTTCTGATTTGAACGGAACCATGTTGCCTGAAATTGCTGACGCGGACGGGCAGCCGCGGCTGGTCTGGCTGCTTGAACGAATGCCGGGGCAGTGTTTTGCCCGCAGTGTGCCAAAAAACGAGGACCTGATCCTCAAGCTGGGGCGTGTTCTAGGCGCAACGGACCGGGCGCTGGAGGCGTTCAAGCACAAGGGCTTAAGTCGTGCAGAATTCAAATGGGACCTGACCCAAGCTGGTTGGATTGTTGATCAACTGGGGGCAATTTCTGATCCGGCACGGCGCGCGCGACTGCAACAGATAGCCTTGGAATTTGATGCCATCGGTGATCAGCTAAACGGCTTACCTAAACAGGCGATCCACAATGATGCCAATGACTACAATATCCTTGTTGAAGGTGAGTTGAACGAACGTCGAAGCGTCTCGGGCCTGATCGACCTTGGTGATATGTGCGCAGCACCGCGTGTATGCGAACTGGCCATTGCCGGGGCCTATGTCGTTCTGGACCACCCAAAACCCGAACGCGCATTGGCCGCTTTGGTGCGTGGCTATCACGCCGCCAACCGTTTGCGACCTGATGAGATCGACCTGATCTGGCCCCTTCTGCAGATGCGGCTGGCAGTGTCGGTGGTGAACTCTACTCTTATGGCGGCCGAGAACCCGGACGACCCTTATGTGACAATCAGCCAGGCTCCGGCGTGGCGATTCCTGGAAGACGCGAAGATCAATGGCGCGCTCATGCCAGCCCGCCTGCGCGCCGCTTGTGGCCTGCCGGTAGTTGACGGAGCCGAGCGTATCCACACCTACCTATCCAGCCATCGCGGGCATTTCGCACAGATGTTCGGGCAGGATTTATGCGATGCGCCGATGGGCTCGTTGTCTGTTGAAAATTCAACATGGCCACAAAATCCATTCCACATGCCGCTTGCTGAGGCGGCACGAGTCGGAGAGGAATTTGGAGAGGGCCTCTGGCTTGGCTATTACAATGAACCCCGCCTGATCTATGCGGAGCCAGGGTTCCGCAAGGGTCCGTGGAAAGCGTCGGATCGGCGCACCGTGCATCTGGCGGTGGATGTGTTTGCACCCGCCGGAACGGTGCTTCATGCGCCGCTGAGTGGTCGGGTCGAGGTGGTTGAGAACCGGGACGCTCATCTCGATTACGGTGGGGTGGTGATCCTGCATCACGAAACACCCGAGGGTGACGCGTTTTATACGCTTTACGGTCATCTGGACCCCGAGGTTAGCGAGCGTTTGAAACCCGGTGATCCGGTAGCTCAGGGTGCGGCCTTTGCCCGGCTGGGCAATGCCAGCCAAAATGGTGGCTGGGCCCCGCATGTGCATTTCCAACTGGCACTGACGACCGACGGGATGCAGGCCGACTGGCCCGGAGTTGCCGACCCGGATGAGATGGAACTGTGGAACGCGGTGTGCCCCAACCCGGCGGCTTTGTTGAATCTGTCGGATGAGAAGGTTTTATATCGCCCAACCGACAAGCAAGCTATCCTGCAAGACCGACGCGATCACTTCGGTGGCAACCTCAGCCTGACCTATGACGATCCGGTCATGCTGGTGCGCGGTTGGAAGCATCACCTGTTCGACGAATGGGGGCGCCCCTATCTGGACGCGTACAATAACGTGCCACATGTGGGCCATGCACATCCGCGCATTCAAGCGGTCGCGGCGGATCAGCTGAAGAGGATGAACTCCAACACCCGCTATCTTCATCCTGCGCAGACCGCCTTTGCCGACAAGATTTTGTCGAAACTGCCAGATCACCTTGAGGTTTGTTTCTTTGTCAACTCGGGGACCGAAGCCAACGAATTGGCCTTGCGGCTGGCGCGCGCGCATACCGGGGCGAGGGGTATCGTGACGCCGGATCACGGCTATCACGGAAACACAAACGCAGCGGTGGCGATCTCTGCCTACAAATTCAACAAACCCCGAGGGGTTGGGCAAGCCGATTGGGTGGAACTGGTTGAGGTCGCAGATGACTATCGCGGTTCGTTCCGCCGTGACGATCCCGACCGTGCCCGGAAGTTTGCGGATCTGGTTGACCCGGCGATTGAGGCATTACAGGCGAAAGGCCAAGGCCTTGCGGGCTTTATCGCAGAAACCTTCCCTTCGGTCGGCGGGCAGATCATCCCGCCAAAGGGCTATCTGCCTGCTGTCTATGAGAAAATCCGCGCTGCTGGCGGGGTCTGTATCGCAGATGAGGTTCAGACTGGTCTTGGGCGATTGGGTGAACATTACTTCGGCTTTGAACATCAGGGCGCGCTGCCTGACATCGTGGTCATGGGAAAACCCATCGGCAACGGCCACCCACTGGGCGTGCTGGTCACCACCAAAGAAATCGCCCAAAGCTTCGACAACGGGATCGAGTTCTTTTCTACTTTTGGCGGCTCAACCCTGTCCTGCAGGATCGGGAAAGAAGTGCTGGACATTGTCGACGACGAAGGATTGCAAGAAAATGCCCGCGTCATGGGGGCTCGCCTGATGGACGGCCTCAGGCAGATTGAAGCAGACTTTTCCTGCGTTGGCGATGTGCGCGGTATGGGCCTTTTTCTGGGCGTAGAACTGATCAACCCAGATGGCTCGGAAGGTGGCGAGATCTGTAGCTACGTTAAAAACCGGATGCGCGATCACCGCATCCTGATTGGCAGCGAGGGGCCGAAGGACAATATCCTGAAAATACGGCCGCCGCTAACCATCGAAGCGGAAGATGTGGACATGATCCTTTGGGCGTTGCGGGAAGTACTTGCGGAGGTTGGGGACTATAGCCCCGCCCTCAAATGCGATCACGACCATCACCATGCAGGCTGTAGCTGTTGCTGAGTAAAACAAAACCCCGGCAAAATGGCCGGGGTTTTGCTACCACCGATCAGTGGAGCACCGCATTTGGGGGTTGGTGCCCTGTCGTCGGCAAAGGTGCCGCTAAAATCATCCGGCGTAGAGCCAGCCCCAGTTCCTCGGACAATAAGGCCAATGCTGGGGCAAAATCAGGTCGCACAATCAGCGAGGCCATCATCATCGCGTCCTCGCGCCCGCCCTCGGAAGCGGCGCCGATCATCTGGGCAAAGCAGTTCTCATCAGCCCCCAGACAGGCGCATCCCAAGCCATGGCGCACCAGCGGGCGGCGACCATGATGCGTACACAGTGAACACAGCCGATCCAAAGTCAGCATCGTGGCATGGCCCTGATCTGCGCCCAGCGCGATGTCGAAATCACTAGCAGCGTTGGCGCGGCCTTTGTCACCATCACCCCAGAGGCGCAGGTACATGACGGCACCGGCCTCAATGGGGTTCAGGTCGGTCAGACGACCGACGGCCGCCCCGCCGCGCGAAGAAGGTGCGCTCATTTGGTCAGGATCAGTTTGCCCGCGCGGGTGATGCGCAGTGTATAAAGCTGATCGCCCAGCTCGATATGGGCCAGATTGCCACCGTTTGTCAGGTCTTCTGCTTTATGAGCCGGCAGCATTGAAACAGCATAACTTTGCGTCGAGGAGGGGGTTTGCATGTTCATCGGGGCATCTCCAGAGCGTCTTTGGCACGTGGCCTGTCGGTTTGTTTCGCTTGATCTGGCTGACCCTGAATAGGGTTGGCTATCTGTTCGTAAGATTAATCTTACAAAAATAGTAAGGTTTGTCAAGCCACAGTTTTAAAGCCAATTATTCGGCTCTCCATTGCGTCGTCACGAATTGCGACCTAGGCACTAATCATCAATAGTTATAGGTGGATTCGCAGATGACGGCAGTCGTTGTATTTGACCTGGACGGCACCTTGGTGGACAGCCTTGCCGACATCGCTACTGCAGCAAATCGAATGCTTGATGATCAAGGGCATCCGGCATTGCCTAATGACACAATCCGTAGATTCGTCGGAAACGGTCTGCCTAAATTGGTCGAGCGTGTGATGGCTCATTGCGGGATAGAGCCGGATCGGCACGAGGAACTGACGCAGCTTACCTTAAAGCACTACAACGCGGGCGCGTGCGACCAGACCGTCGTTTACCCCGGAGTCTTTGAGGCATTGGAAGAACTGCGTGAAATGGGTTGTGCTCTTGGGGTCTGTACCAACAAACCCGAAGCGCCGGCCAGGCATGTATTGAGCGAACTGAAGCTGCAGCCTTATTTCGACACGGTGTTTGGCGGCGACACCTTGGATATCCGCAAGCCCGACCCAGCGCATCTGAACGCCAGCTTTGAGGCACTGCAGGCTGCCGGCCCGCACATCTATGTCGGTGACAGCGAGGTTGATGCCGAAACAGCCCAGCGTGCAGGGGTACCGTTTTTGCTATTTGAACAAGGCTATCGCAAATCACCTATTTCGGACCTGCCGCACACGCTCAGCTATCAAGACAGCGCCAAGCTGCCTGCACTCGTTCGGCAAATCCTTCAAAACGATACGGTGTGAGCCTAGTCCCAAAAAAGTAGAGGGGCCGGCCAAGGGGGTAGGAAGCCAGCCCCTCATCGGGGGAAATTAGTGAAAGTGGTTGGGCACACTGGCCCGATAGTTAATCAAAAGTTAACGCATCCATGGGAATCGCGAAATTGGGGGATTCCCGTAGTGTCGAAACATTTTTGTCTGATCCCAGAAAAAAATTTCAAACCAGCGCGCTTCGAAAGGGAAGATTCAGCCGATCTGCGCAGCCGCCGCCCGCGCTATTACCAATTCCTCATTTGTCGGAATGACCATCAATTTCACGCGCGACAAATCGGTGGAAATAACTCGCCTGTTATCAGCGTTTGCATCATGGTCCAGCTCGATGCCCAACCATCCCATATCAGTGCAGATGCGATCACGGATGTAGGTCGAGTTCTCTCCGATCCCACCGGTAAACACGACCGCGTCCAGCCCACCCAGCACGGCGGCCAATGCACCTAGTTCGCGGCGTATCCGGAAGGTGTAATAGTTGATTGCATTACGCGCACCCGGCGTATTCGACGCCTCGAGTGTGCGCATGTCATTGGTCATACCCGAAAGTCCCAGCAAACCGGATTTGCGATAAAGAAGATCCGATATCTCGTCCGCATTCATGCCCTGTTGATCCATGAGATACAGCACAACCCCAGGATCCAACTGACCGCAGCGCGTGCCCATAGGCAAACCATCCATGGCCGAAAATCCCATGCTCGACCCGACCGAGCGGCCTGCGATCATGGCGCACATCGAGGCACCGTTCCCAAGATGGGCTACAACCACACGCCCGCCGTGAATTAGTGGGGCGGTGTTGGCCAAATGGTCCGAGATGTAATCATAGCTCAACCCGTGAAAACCATAACGCCGAACGCCCATGTCGTAATACTCAGTCGGCAATGCGAATGTGTCATTGACCCAGGGGTGATGGCGGTGAAAGGCCGTATCGAAACAGGCAACCTGCTTGGCATCTGGGAACCTTTCCATCGCCGCGCGTGCACCATGCAGATTGTAAGGCTGGTGCAACGGCGCAAAAGGCTCGAGCTTTTCAAGCACCTGCAAACTATCGGGGGTCAGCAATATCGGTCGATCATTGTCCGGCCCGCCGTGCACAATGCGGTGCCCAACGGCTGCCACACGTGCAGCCGGGAATTCTCGCTCTAGAAAATCCAGAATGTAATCCAGTGCGCTGGCCTGATCGTGAAGAGCCTCGGAAGTGGTATCGACAAGTACCCGACCATCCGTGGTCTTTGCGCTGATCTGTGCCGCCACATTGCCAATACTCTCAACTTCACCCGAGCAGATCAGCACCGGATCATCTCCGGTGGTTGTGAACAACCCAAACTTGAGCGAAGACGAACCCGAATTCAAAGTAATGATATGGTCCATCAGAATCTACCCGATATACGTTCCCGTTGCAGAGTCGCATCCAAGGCAGCTGCATCCTGTATTGTGAAGCGCCGCGTCAGATCTGCAATATCGCAATTCTGTAACTGATCATTTGGATTGTAGTGGCAATGCATTGAATCTCTCAGCGGTGGATTTGACCGGAGCATTATGAGATTTCAAGCAAATGTCCAATGACATGGCCAAGCTCTTCTAGGGTTCAAAGCCCTCGGGCACACCAAAGAGCGGCGTATCAAGCGTCGTTCCCGTCAGAGCATGAAGAAAGGCAACTAGGTCGGCGATCTGATCATCCGTCAGATTTTGCGGGGTAATATCGATTTTGCGGCGCTGGCGAGCCATCTCTAAGCTATCTTCCCAGACGATGAAGTCGACACGTTCCAGCCACGGCACTTCGGGAAGGGCTGCCATATCTGAGGTCCATGTCGCAAGGCTTTCCTGCGGGTTCAGGTGATGGCGTACAATACCTTCAAGATCGGGAAACGCACCGTTGTGACCATAGGGCGCCGTTTTGGCGACGTTTCGCAGCATTGGCGTGCGGAACCGATAGGCGTCTTCCAGGCGATTGCTTTCACCCACACGGCCCACGTCGCGCGCATAAGGATCCCACAGACGGGTTTTCCCCGGACCAAACGGAGGCAACCCCAATGCATGGAAACTCTGATCCGAAAGCAATGGGCCAGAGTGGCAGGCAGAACAGCCCGCATCGCCAAAGAACAGGGACATCCCTTCTTTTTGTTGTGGCGTCAGGGCCAACCGATCGCCGGCCAGAAATTGATCAAACGGACTGTCTGTGCTGCGCCATTCCAATGCCATGAACGCGGCCAGCGCGTTGGCGATCTGGGTAATCGTGATGTCTTCGGTCGTGTCGATTTCATCAAACGCACTGACCATGGCTGGGCCATAGAGAGGGTCGGTGCGGACGCGCTTCGCGAGGATCGGCCAACCTTTGTCGATGCGGTCATGCACCGCGCCCGTCACCTGATTTTCGGCGACATTGCCAGCCATCTCGAACTGCGAGGTCAGCGGGAACAATGCTTGTGCGGCCAATAGGGAGTTCAATCCTTCCGGCAGCCACTCCTGTGCAGGTGAATTGAAGCCGTTGCCATAAACGTCCGAGATACTCAGGCGGCCGTCGTGAAAGACCGTATGGATCTCCTTGGCCCCCAGATTCCACAAGCCCGGCGAGTTCCGCGGAATTCGCTTGCGGATCTTGTCCGCCCCGATGCCGGGCGTGCGGTCCGGGCCAAGCCCTTGCCCGCCTTCGCCGATGCCCAGAGACAGCCCGTCCGAGGTGCCAAAATCCGGGTGATGGCAATGAGCGCAAGCAATGTTTTGGTTACCCGACAGGATCGGATCGTAAAACAGTTGATGACCGATAGCCGCCTGTTCCATATCAAAGGGAATGAAATCAGCATCCGTCAGCGGGCGCGGCAAATCCTGAGCCGCCGCGGCCCCGGCCAAGAGGAAAGCAACCCCATGCGTCAGTTTGTAATTGCCCTTTGTCTGCTTGCGACTCCGGCGCTGGCCGAGTTGGAACAGGCGCGTGATTTGATGGAAGCCGGGGAGTTTAAGGCCGCGCGCGAAGAACTGTTGCCAGCGGCGCGATCCGGCAATGCCGAAGCCGAAGAGTTGATCGGTGTGATGTACGGGCTGGGTCTTGGGGTCGAGCAAGACTATGAGCGCGCGTTCGAATGGTATCTGCGCGCCTCGATGAAGGGGCATCCGGGGGCACAATCCGGCATCGGCTGGTATTATGAGCTGGGTCTGGGCATGCCTGCGCCTGATCTGGTGCGAGCCTACATGTGGTACACGCTCAGCGCGATTGGCGGCGACCCCGATGCGGCGATCAGCCTTGAGGAAGTGGTTAAGAAGATGTCGCCGGAGCAGATCGAAAGGGCGCATGTTCTGGTCAACGACTACAAAGGGTGGATGTACCCGTTTCGATGAGGGCCGGGCCCAAAGGCCCGACCCAACAATTTAGTTCAGGTCCGCATCACGCGAGGCGTTTACATCCGCCTCAGCCGCTGCAACGGCCTCGGTCAATGCGTTAAACACTTCATCTCCGCGTGCCACGTTGGACTGGAACCAGGCATAGACCGGCGTTGCAGCCTCTTTGAACGCGGCTTTCTGCTCGGGTGTAGGTACGTAGAGATCACCTCCGCCAGCAACGAAATCTTCGTATGCTTGGATCGATTTGCGCTTGGGCGAGGCAAAGGTGGCCTGCTGCAGCGCATAGAAACCATCCACGACAACGCGACGCAGGTCCTCGGGCATTTCCTGGAATTTGGCGTTGTTCATCCACCACAGCGCACCCATGTAAGCGTGACCATCAAGCGTGACGTATTGCAGACCCGCATCGGGGAATTTCATGCCCATGATGTCGGTGATGCCGTTTTTGGAGCCTTCGACAACGCCGGTCTGGAAGCTGGTGAACAGTTCCGGCCATGGGATTGGGGTCGGCGATGCGCCCAGCGCCTTGACAAGTTCCTGCGGTAGGTCGGCCACGACTGTGCGAATTTTCAGACCTTCCATATCGGCAGGCTCGGCCACACGACGCTGCGTATTGGCGAAGTTGCGCCAGCCACCGGTGTTGCCAATGGTCATCAAGCGGATCGCGCCGCCGGAATCTTCCAGTGCCATGTCGCGCATTTTGCGGGTGAAATCGCCTGACAACACGTGTTCGGCAATGCGGTCATCGGCCATCAGATATGGCAGGTCCAGAACCTGCACGTAAGGAAAGATGCCCGACGCGCCGCCAGAGGTGGAGATGTAGATGTCGATGGTGCCATCCGCCACGCCCTGCAGACACTCGGCACCGTTCGAGCAAAGCTGCGTTCCGATGAACAGCTCAACCTCAATGGCTCCATTCGAGGCCGCCTCGACATAGTTTTTGAAAACGACCAGACCGTCATAGTCTTCATCGTTTTCATTCGAGTTTGCTGTGGCGCGTAGCGTGTAGTCGGCGGCTGTCGCGGCAATCGCGGATGCAGCCACCAACGATGTGGCCACCGCTGCGGTTTTGATAAATCTTCTGAGCATGCGTTTCCTCCCTGTGAAACTCAGTTTGCAAATCCCGTTATCCTCGGGATCGTCATGGATAGTGCGGGGATGTATGTGATCAGGAAGATCACAATGATTTCGACTGCCAGAAACGGCAGGATGGCTTTGGCGATGGTTTCTACCCGCTCCCGCGACACTGCGGCGGCTACGAACAGAACCAGGCCCATTGGCGGTGTGGCCAGACCAACGGTCAGGTTGACGCTCATGATGATGGCGAAATGGATCGGATCCACACCGAGGCTGGTGAAGATCGGACCAAGGATCGGGCCAAGGATGATGATCGCCGGACCTGCGTCCAGAAACATACCAACGATGAACAAAAGCAGGTTGATCAGGAACAGCAGGATCAGCGGGTTTTCCGATAGGCTGAGGATTAGCGAAGCCAACTGTTCCGGCGCATGGCTGAGGCTGACCACCGTCTTAAACGCCATTGCCGCGCCCACCAACAGCAAGACGACCGCCGAGGTCATTCCCGCGTTGCTAAGTATTTCGGGAACTTCCTTCAAAGTAAGGGTGCGCAAAACAAAGAAACCGATGATGAAAGCGTATCCCACGGCCACCGCGGCGGCCTCGGTAGGGGTGAAGATACCGCCGAGAATGCCGCCCAGAATGATCACAGGCGTCATCAGCGGAAAGAACGCCTTCAAGCTCGCCTGACGGCGTTCGGGCCAGGTGTATTTGCGGCTTGCGACGGGAAAATCATAGCGATCGGCCATAACCTTGATCATCAGCATCAGGCCGACGCCGACCATCACACCCGGCACGATGCCCGCAAGGAACAGGGCGGCCACGCTTTCGCCCATGACATAGGCATAGATGATCATGATGCCCGACGGCGGGATGATCGGCCCGATCACCGAACTGGCCGCCGTGATCGCGGCAGCAAACTTGCGGGTATAACCTTGCTTCTCCATCGCCGGGATCAGCATAGAACCAAGCGCCGAGGTGTCCGCCACGGCGGACCCTGAAAGGCCCGCGAACAGGATCGAGCTGAGCACGTTCACATGCGCAAGGCCGCCCCGCAGGTGGCCCATCAGGGCCTGGCTGAACTCAACAAGGCGAATGGTGATACCGCCGCGGTTCATCAACTCGCCCGCGAGCATGAAGAACGGGATCGCCATCAGCGGGAAGCTGTCCATGCCGTTATAGACATTGCGATACAGCAGCGTGATGTCGTTGGTCTGACCGCTGAGCCACAGCAGAATGCCGGGTGCCGCGAGCAGTGCAAAAAAGACCGGCAGACCGATCAGCAGGAAAATCAGGAAAGTGGGCAGGAACCAGATCAGCATTTATTCAGCCCCCACTGCGGCTTCGGGGATTTCGGGCAGAAGATGTGCGCCACCCATCATGGTGACGATGGACCGCAAGATCAGTTCGATATTCACCGAGATCAGCAGGATGATCCCCACCAGCAGCGAAGCCATCATCCAACTGCGCGGGATGCGGTACCATTCATCGAATCCAAAAGACGTGGGCAGATACAGGGCCGCGGTGGCAAACTTGCCGCCAAAACCTGTGACCTCGGACCAGCCAATATTGACAGCAACCAACAGCACGACCAGCGATATCAGCAGCAGGAACAGATTGAGCGAAAGGCCAAGCGCACGCGGCAGGAAACGTGCGAGCATGTCGATGGCGACAAACCCTCCGCGACGGAAAGCGGTGGGGGCCATCAGCCCCGTCATCCAGAGCATGCAGAACCGCGCAGCCTCATCCGGCCACGGCAGGGCGTTGCCCAGAACGTATCGAAAGAACACCTGAATCAGGATTGCGATCACCATAACTGCAATCGCAACGACGCCAACCGCGCGGCCCAATCGCAGCACGGTTTCGTTCACGAATGCGATCGGCGCTAACGCCGATGCCAGTCCGCCCATGCGGGTCCTCCCTTGGTCAGCCGCGGGTTTGCCCCGCAATCGTCATATCACGCTTAGTTCTGCGCGAATTGGCCGAGTTTTCCGGCAAAGAAGGTCAGCGCGTCTCCATCCGCCATGCTGACCTTCAGAACTTTGCCCACCACGATCACATGATCGCCCGCATCGTGATAAGCGTGCTGCTCGCATTCGAACCGGGCAAGACTGCCCGGCAACAACGGGGTGCCGTTTTCACACCGGTCATGTTCGATATCACGCAGCGCATGGGCGTCTTTTGAACAGCCAAAGCACAGCTCGGCCTGTTCAGCAGACAGGACATGCACGCTAAAATGGCGTGCCGCGTAAAAATACCGGAACCGGCGCGAATTACGATCGCCCGCCCACATCACCAGTGGTGGGTCCAGCGACAGTGACGAAAAGCTGTTGGCCGTAATGCAGATCGGGCCATCCTCACTGTCGCAGGTCACGATCGTAACACCGGTGGCAAAGCGACCAAAGGCATCGCGCAGGGTGCGCGTGTCGTCTTTATGCGGGACGAATGTATGGTTCATATCGCGCGAGATTGCATTCATCATGGCACCTCATGTCCCAGCGCCGCCTCATACAGGCGGTACCAGCTTTCACGATCCAGCTTGACCTTCAAAGCATCCGAGACGCGCTTGATGCGGCCCAGATTATTTGTGCCCAGAACCGGCAGGATGTTTGCCGGATGCGCGAGCAGGAAGGCAACGGCCACTGCGGCTCGGTCCACACCGAATTCTGCGGCGATCTCATCCGCTACAACACCGACCGGAGGGTTCCCAGCCATCAAAAGGCCCCCGCCAAGCGGGGACCACGCCATCAGCGGATGTCCATGCTGTTGATGGAACGCCAGATCGCCATTGGTAAACGGGCTGATCTCCCCAAGCGAGATTTCAATCTGATTTGTGACCAACTGGGTTTTCATTGCCGACTGCAGCAGAGACCAATCCCATGGGCGGAAGTTTGACACGCCTACAGCCCCGACCTTGCCACTTGCAACCACCTCGTCCAGCACTGCACCGGTTTCAGTGTGGTCCATCATTGGATCAGGGCGGTGGATCAATAGCAGGTCGATGTGGTCAATCGCCATTTCCGACAGAGATGTATCCACCGATTTCAGAATATGCGCGCGCGACGTGTCGTAGTATTTGACCTTGGCCTCCGCATAGCGACCCATTGGCGCGACGATGTCACATTTGGTGACGATCTCCATCTTCTGACGCAGGTTGGGATTGGCGCGCAAAGCGTTGCCCAGAACAGCTTCGGCTGCGTACCCACCGTAGATATCTGCCTGGTCGAAGGTGGTGATCCCTTGATCCAGACAAGCCTGTATCTTGGCCTCGACATGCGCTGTCGAGGTGTCACTGTCATCACCCAAGCGCCACATGCCATAGACAAGGCGGCTCATTTCCAGCGTGTCAGATAGTTTCACACGTTGCATTAGCGACGAACTCCGTTGCCCAGCGGGGTCGCCGGGGTGGTTGCTGGCACGCGTCCGTAGGCTTCGGGAAGCGAGCAGGTTTTCAGGTTGGGCATCACGCGGGCGCCAAAATGCCTGGCCTCGTCCATGTGCGGATAGCCCGAGAAGATGAAGGCGCGGATGCCCATCTTCTGATACTCTTCAATCTTAGACATAACTTGATCGGTCGAACCGACCAGCGCAGCACCACAGCCCGAACGCGCGCGACCGACGCCGGTCCACAGGCCGGGTTCGACATAGCCATATTCATCCGCCAGATCACGGTTCTTGGATTGATGCGCCACACCCAACGATGTCGCGTCCAACGCCCTCTCGCGGATCGCGCGACCGTATTCGTCATCCAGTTTCGAAACGATGTAGTCGGCGTATTCCTGTGCCTCAGCCTCGGTATCGCGAACAATCATGTGGACGCGCAGACCGTAATCCAGAGTACGATTGTAATTCTCGGCAACCGCATGAACGGCTTTCATCCTCTCGGCCAACTGATCCTTGGTTTCTGGCCACATCAGATAGACATCGCAATGCTCGCCGCACAGGTCCAAAGCAGACGGGGAGTAGCCGCCAAAATACAGAAGTGGGCCACCAGCCTGGTAAGGCCGGGCCGGGTCCGTAGTCAGGCTCGAAAAATTGTAGACCTCGCCCGCATGGTTGATCTCATCCTGTGTCCAGGCTTGTTTCAGAATCTCGACCACTTCGCGCGAGCGTTGATAGCGGTACGCGCTGTCGGCTTTCTCACCCGGGAAATCGGATGAGATGATGTTGACCGTCAACCGCCCCTTTAGCATGTGGTCCAGCGTCGCGATGGTGCGGGCCAGCATGATGGGTTGCATCTCACCACAGCGCACGGCGGCCAGCAGGTTGATTTTTTCGGTGATCGGCGCGCACCCTGCGACAAAGCTCAGGGTGTCCTGTCCGACCTGATATGACGATGGGCAAAGGATGTTGCGGAAACCTTGCGCCTCGGCCTCTTTCACGATGCCCGAGCAATGCTCCCAACTGGATCGCAGATCACCATCGGGCACACCCAGAAACTGGTAGTCATCCGAGCAGAGCGCTGCAAACCACGAAACCTCGGCCGCATCCAGGTCGGGGGATGTGATGGGGACGATGGTCATTTGATTCACGCTCCGTACATCTTTGACTTTCCTCTTGCGTAGCAAGCGCATTGATGTAGATCAATAGTGTATCAATTTTTCCTGCGACCGAGTGAAGCGTCCTCAATGTCCTCCAACAGCCGCAACCCAAATGCCCTGCCGATCTATGTCCAGATCTCAGAGCTGCTGATCCGCGATATCGCGGCGGGTCGCCTGATTGATGGTGAGCGTCTTCCGCCCGAACGAGACATGGCTTCGAACCTGAATGTCTCGGTCGGGACCTTGCGAAAATCCCTCGCCGAGCTTGAGAAAAAAGGCATGTTGGAGCGTATTCAGGGTTCGGGCAACTACATCCGCGAGACTGGAACGCAGAACAGCGTCTATGCGATGTTCCGGCTGGAATTACCCGAAGGCGGCGGGTTGCCGCGCGCTGATATCCTATCGGTTGATCATCTGCAAAAGCCCGCAGTACTGCCGGAATTCGGCCTGTCTGATCACGGTTCGCGGGTGCGCCGGATGCGCTATTTGAATGACACAATCATCGCGGTCGAGGAAATCTGGCTGGACGAATCGGCTGGGACCATCGACCAGAACCTGCTGTCCGACTCACTTTATCGCTATTACCAGCAACAGCTTGGCTTCTGGATTACACGGGCTGAGGATCGCGTTTCCATCGGTTCATTGCCCGACTGGACACCTGAAGGCTTCACCAAATCTGCCGGACACACGGTCGGTTACATCGAACGGTTCAGCTGGTCTGAGAAAGCCGAACCTGTCGAGTTTTCAAAAACATGGTTCGATCCGGATCGGGCCAAATACGTTCAACGCCTGAAGTAAAAGGAACTGCGCATGACCCGGACCACCAACTACGGGCTGATCGGATGCGGCATGATGGGGCAGGAACACCTGCACAACATTGCTCTGCTTGAGGGCACACGCGTCGCCGCAATCTTCGAACCTGACCCGGAGATGGCACAAAAGACGCAGGCGATTGCGCCCAATGCGAAGATGGTGTCTTCCATTCAGGACCTTCTGGCGGTCAGTGATTTGGACTGTCTGGTCATCGCCAGCCCCAACCACCTGCATGTCGATCAACTGGCCGAGATTGCGGAAACCCGCCCTCTGCCCCTGTTGATCGAGAAACCGTTATTCACCGACCCCGCCGATCTTGCCCGGCTTGAGGAACTGGAACGCATTTACCCTCACCCGATCTGGGTAGCGATGGAATATCGCTATATGCCCCCTATCGCAGCGCTGATCGAGGAAGCAGCGACCGCCAGTGGTGGGATCAAAATGCTCTCGATCCGCGAACACCGTTTCCCGTTTCTTGAAAAGGTCGACAACTGGAACCGGTTCAACCGCAACACCGGCGGTACGTTCGTTGAAAAGTGTTGCCACTTCTTCGATCTCATGCGCCTGATCCTGCAATCGGACGCAGTTCGGGTTTCGGCGAGTGGCGGCCAAGCCGTCAATCATTTGGACGAGGACTATGACGGCAATACGCCGGATATTCTGGACCACGGCTATGTCATAGTCGATTTCGCCTCCGGCGCGCGCGCGATGCTCGAGCTTTGCATGTTCGCCGAGGGGTCGCGGTATCAGGAAGAAATCTCGGCCATTGGGCCCAATGCTAAGATCGAAGCGCTTGTGCCCGGCCCGGCCCGGTTCTGGCCCGAACATCTGGGCGACGCGCCGGTATCACAGCTGATCATCAGCCCCCGCGCACCTAAAGGTCCAATCCAGAGAGAGATCCCGGTTGATCCCGAGTTATTGGCGGCTGGCGACCACAATGGCTCCACTTATTATCAGCACAAAGGTTTTCTGGAGTTGATCCGGGGTGAGCGCGCCAAACCCGAGGTCTCTCTGGGTGATGGGATTTGGGCCGTACGCATCGGTCTTGCGGCGCAGCAAGCATCCGAACAAGGCCAAACAATCAACCTGTCTGGATAGTCATCAGGGTTAGAAGATCACGTTCAGCATCAACAGCGAGACGATCAGAAATATGATCGTCATGACGCCGCCGGAACGCACGAAATCCATAACCTTGTACCCTGCGGGCCCCATGATCAGCGCGTTGACCTGGTGGGTCGGGATAATGAAACTGTTCGAGGTCGAAATCGCGACGGTTAACGCAAAGACAGCGGGGTTGCCACCGGCGGCAACCGCGATTGAAACCGCGAGGGGCACCAGCAGAACTGTGGCCCCGACATTCGACATAACCAGCGAAAACGCTGTCGCCAGAATGGCAACTCCAGCCTGAAGCGCCCAGATTGGCCATCCGTCCAGGATGATCATGATCTGTTGCGCAATCCATGCCGCAGTTCCCGTATTCTGCACCGCTTGCCCCAATGGGATCAGGCAGGCCAAGAGAAAGACCGTGTTCCACCCGACCGCGCGGTAGGCCTCGTCCACGCTCAACACGCGGGTCAGCATCATACCCGCAGCACCCGTCAGCAGGCAAAGTGACAACCGGACATCTGTGAATAGAATTAGCGACAAAGAAATCACGAAAAACAAAAGCGCCCAGCCAACCTTTTGCGGGCGCAATTCGTCCTGCGGGAAGTCTGATGTGACCACAACAAAATCCGGGTCACGCTTGATCCGCATCAGGTTGTCCCAACGGGTATGGGCAACCAACATGTCACCGGCCTTGAACTTCTCAAGACCGATTTGCGTGGATTCGTGTGTCTCTGTTTCGACATGGCTTAGCGTTTCCTCCCCCCGATGGATGGCGAGCAGAGACATTCCGTAAGTTTTTCGAAACAGCAACTCCCTCGGGCATTTGCCGATCAGCTTGCTCTCGGGCGTCACGACCACCTCTGCGACTCCGGCGTTCGTGGGTGCAAACTCTTCGACAAACACATCCAGATCGGGCAGAACGGTCAGCCCGTACTTTTCAGCAAATTCTTCGACAACCCAACGCCGCCCCACAATCGCCAATCGGCATGGCGCGGCGATCTCGGCTGTCAGCACCTGAACCATCGAGGTCTTGCCGCGATAAAAGGTCGAGATGATATAGAGGTGATTTTCAAAGTTGATGTCGGCCAGAATTTGCCCAACCAGAGGGCTGTCGGCCGGTACAACAACCTCAAACACGTCGGCTTTCAGCCCATAAACCCGCTGAAGATATTCCTGCGTCCCGCGCCCGGTACCGGTGCTTTCAGAACCTGAATCACCCGGCAAAACCCATCGCCCAAGCAACAGGAAATACGCAATACCTGTCAAAATCAGCACCGCACCTATGGGCGTGACCGAGAACAACCCAAAAGGCTCCATACGCTGTGCTTCAGGCAAACCTTCATTCGCAGTTTGAATCAGATCATTCAGAAGGATCAGCGGAGAAGAGCCCACCATAGTCATTGTGCCACCCAATATGGCGCAAAACCCCATCGGCATTAGCAATCGCGACAGCGGGATCCCTGATCGAGATGAGATCCGGCTAACCACAGGAAGGAACAAAGCCGCGGCACCGACATTCTGCATGAATGACGAGATGACACCGACGGTGCCTGAAATGATGGGTAGAACCCGTCCTTCCGACTTGCCACCATATTTCAGGATAACAGAGGCGACTTTGTTCATCAGCCCTGTCTTGTCCAGCCCCGCACCAACGATCATTACTGCAATGATCGAAATGACCGCATTCGACGCAAATCCGTCAAACAGATGCGGTACATCTGCCAGATTCTCAAGGCCGGGCGCATAACTCAGCAGACCAACAATGACCAAAACGAGAATAGCGGAAAGATCGATCCGGACGATTTCAGACACAAACAGGAAAACCGTGAACGCCAAAAGCCCCGACACCACGGCCATCTCATAGGTAAATGCCAATTGCTCCACAGGGGTCACCGGGCTTCAATCGTAAACTTAATTAGCATTTCTAGGCAATTGCCCGGTGTCTGTCATGGTTTTTGTGATCGTGGTGCAAAATCAAAACCATTATCAGGTTGTACCCGCCTCCATATCGAAAGATCTGAACATAACAAACATCCCGCAATTAGCGCCAAAGACAGATCGCCATTTCGTAGAATAGCGTGGATGGTCGCTAATCGTTCCGTCAAACAGCTGGCTCCAGTATGTCGCGGGCGGCGCACTGTTGAACATTTGGATCAAGCTCGGCCAAAGCAGAGCGGAAATCTCGACCCCACAAATGGAACCCAAATGTGGTGGGTGTCACAAAATCTGAAAGCCGGGTTCCTGCTTGAAACAACGCAGGTATTTCTCGACTGGAAATATGGTAAAATGCGGTGCTGTCATGAGCGTATTTGCGTTCGCCAGACATATTCAATGCAGTTGTCAAAGCTCTTGGGCCAGTTGACCCCCAACGCAAGCGCCCAAAAGGTTTCTCGCGTTGCGCCTCAACCGCCGCGTTCAATCCCAAAAGTGCAGGCGAATCCTTCCAGGCCTCAGAGACCAACTGGTCCTCCTCAAACACCTCTCCCAATAGGGCGAGCGATTTACTATGCGCCGGAAGCCCTAAAACCGCATTATTCACGAGTGAATGATACGTTTGATGCCGTGGAAGATCCGGCAAAACACAGCCAACACAAAAACCTGCACGAGATTCAGCCGAAGCCATGAGCCTCTCGGCCGAAGCGACCATGTACATATCGGTATCTAGCCAGATCATGCCGGTCTTACTAATCAAATGATACCTGAATATGTCTGCGTGTATCGCCGGGCTTTTGTGCCTTACATGCCGAATGACCCTGCCTGGCTCATATATTTCTCTCGCATCAAAATACTCCACCCCTTCTGGCAGGTTTCGGATCGGCTCGTAAGAAAAGACAATAGGATTATAACCAAAGTCCTTCATGGAATTGAGGCAAGCACGTTCCAGTTTTCCCGGCTCTCCCCCCATCCAGAGTGTCCCAAATTTTTGGTCCTTCTTTTGCTCGCTTCGCTTCTTGGGCAACGCGGCATTCTTTGGTTCTCTCTTTGGCTTTAAGTGCAGCCAACGCATTGGGTATCTACGTCCCTCGGATGCAAGCACCCAAGTCAAATCGTCTGGCATTTGCAACTCATTCCGAAGCTGCAAAAGATCGCGTTTTGTATCGTCAACCAATTCGACATCAAATAAGACCTGTGCGTCGCGAATTAGCCTTTCTTCTTTTTCGTTGCCCAACCAAACGCCACTGGAGTGCAACTCGATCAGAAACTCTGAAGACTTGAATTCACTAAGAAATTCGAAGGATAAAAGTTCGAACTCACCGCCTTCGATATCAATCAAGAAAAACAAATCCTGAGGCTGATACCTAGTAGACACCAGCTCGCGAATTGAAGTGTCCGTAGCGGTGGCAGCAATCTCGACCCTGTCGCGAACACCATTCGCGTGCAGGGTCTTTCGGATGATCTGTCGAGCTTTGCGTCTTTGTTCGAAACATAGGCTTCGCTCGAAATGGCCCGCTTGCACCAAACCAACGCCCCAATAGCCATCTGCCGCCCCAAGATCGACGAGTATCGGCTTTGTGCTTTCCACGAAAATAGGTTGATTTTGTTGTTCGTAGATCCCCAGTAATTTCGTGAACAAATCTGCTTGCCCCCAACTGCTTTCTTCAAGCAACCGGAAATCGCGAAGGCAGCCGCCCATGACGTATCCACCACGTTCCTTAAATAGTTGGTTACCTATGTCCCTCCGATACTGGACGATCTGACGCTTTAACTGCCGCAATTCTTTTGGAGATTTGCTCGGACGCATGGAACGCTCTTGATAGAACCGAAATTTGGACCTTTTCTAGCGCAAATGTCTAATAGCGAAACCATCTCCCAACTTGTCGGCATTATTTGTGACATCAATGCAGCGGCAACGCGGAACAAAAAAACCCGACCAACACCTGTTGGCCGGGTTTTCTGAGAGTATTTCGAAGAACTTATTCGCCCGCAGCAGCCGACACGTCCAAAGTTACACCCGGGCCCATCGTCGAGCTCAGTGCGATTTTCTTCATGTATGTACCTTTAGCGCCCGACGGCTTGGCTTTGGCCACAGCCGAGATGAAGGCACGAACGTTTTCGACCAGCTTGGCTTCGTCGAACGACGCTTTGCCAACACCAGCATGCACAACGCCGCCTTTTTCCGCCTTGAACTGAACTTCACCACCTTTGGCTGCTTCCACTGCCGCTTTCACGTCCATGGTCACGGTGCCAACTTTGGGGTTGGGCATCAGGTTGCGGGGGCCCAGCACTTTACCCAGACGGCCGACGATCGGCATCATGTCCGGGGTTGCGATGCAGCGATCGAATTCGATGGTGCCGCCCTGAATGGTTTCCATTAGGTCCTCTGCGCCGACGATATCTGCGCCAGCTTCTTTTGCTTCGTCAGCCTTGGGGCCACGTGCAAATACAGCAACGCGCATCGCTTTGCCTGTGCCGTTCGGCAGGCCGACAACGCCGCGAACCATCTGGTCTGCGTGACGGGTGTCAACGCCCAGGTTCAGAGCGATTTCGATGGTTTCGTCGAATTTCGAGGTCGCGTTGCCTTTGACCAGGGAAACAGCTTCTTCGACCGACAGGTTTTCCTTGCCAGCGACAGCTTCGCGCGCAGCGCGGGTACGTTTACCGAGTTTTGCCATCTTACTTCACCTCGATGCCCATAGAGCGGGCCGAGCCCAGGATGATCTGCATTGCGCCTTCGACGTCGTTGGCGTTCAGATCTTTCATTTTGGCTTCGGCGATTTCGCGAACCTGCTTCGAGGTCACGGTTGCCACGGTCTCGCGACCTGGGTTTTCCGCACCACGAGGACGGTTGCGCTTACCAACCGGCTTCAGACCAGCCGCTTTTTTCAGGTAATAAGACGCAGGCGGCGTCTTGATGTCCATGGTGAAGGACTTGTCCTGATAGTAGGTGATCACGGTCGGGCACGGAGCGCCGGGCTCCATGTCTGCGGTCTTGGCGTTGAACGCCTTGCAGAATTCCATGATGTTGATGCCGCGCTGACCCAACGCCGGACCAACTGGCGGCGACGGGTTCGCCTGACCTGCAGGAACCTGCAGTTTCATTGTACCAGCAAGCTTCTTGGCCATTTGGTTTTCCTTTCAACTTAGGCAGGACGCGTCCCACCCAGATTATGTTGCGTGGTCCGGTCCAAGATCGCGATCTCAGTAACCTCCCACGAGAGAATCTCGCCCGAAGACGATAGTGGCGGCGTTTACAGTGGAACGAAGACGTTGGCAAGTGGCCGACGACCAATTGGGCCATATCGAATCGCGCTTCGCAACATCGAGAGTGAGTTCCATGGATGAGCGGCCTCGCCACCAACGTCGCGTGAACAGCTAACTATCCCATAGCTCGACAGAAATTCCAGATACTCCGCGCACAATCAGCCAATTGTCGCCGGTTTCACCCGCGCGTGCTTAGCTGTGATATACTCAGCGAAATTAGTGATTTTTGAGTGGAGGTTAATTATGATCGTTCGTTTTATTCTATCGTTGGGTATCGCTATATCTATTGCAGCAATAGCCCCTCAGAATGCGCGCGCTGACGCTGGGGATTTCATCGGCGGTGCTGTCGTCGGAGGGGTCGCTGGATATCTTATTGGCAAAGATCAGCAAAAAAAGAAGACACAGTCATCGACAGCGACCCGAACCTACCGGCAAGGTATCCCATCCACCACTCAAGGGGCGCAAACCCAAACGGCACTGAATTACTTTGGCTACAATGCCGGTCGTGTTGACGGTCAGGTCGGGCGTGGCACGCGCTCCGCCATCGAACGTTATCAGGCCTCAATGGGTTATCCCGTAAATGGGCATGACTTTCAGCCTTATCAATATGACTTCCTGCAGCAGGCTTATTACTGGGCGACAAGCGGTGGACAGGCGGCCACCCAGCTCTCGGGTCAACCGCTGTTGATGGAGTACCGTCGACAGGTTCAATCAGGATCTTCTCTGGCTGCGGCGCCTCAGTCTCCGGCTCAAGCTATTCCGGTTATCAAGCCCCAAGATACCGAACCCGCAGCGAACACCACTGAAACAACGTCTGCGAGCCTGCCGAGCCTGTTTTCGGGCGGCACCGGGGGTCCGTCGCTGGCAAATCGCTGCAGCGGAGTGATGCTGCAAACCTCGACCAATGGCGGCTATACGACCCTGTCGAACATGTCTGATCCTGATTTTGCGCTCAGCGAGCAATTTTGCCTTGCCCGCAGCTATGCGATGGCGCGCGGTGAGGATCTGATGCAGGATATCCAGGGTCTGACACCCGATCAGGTATCTGCCCAATGTGCCTCGTATGGTGAAATGTTGGCGCCACAAGTCGACGCCCTGTCCATCAGTTCGAAAACAGAATCTGAAACCCAGGTTCGCAAAATGGCGCTGGATTCTGGATTGAGCCCCGCAGATCTCGCTGCGACGAGCAAGGTCTGTCTGGCGATGGGCTACCGTCAGGACAACATGGATACTGCCGTTGGCTCTGCGCTCATGCTGGTTGCGATGGGTGAACCCGCCTATGGAGAGCTGGTGGGCCACCACTTGCGCGAAGGATTTGGCGTACAGGAGCGTCGCGATCTTGCGATGCAGTGGTATGATGCGAGCCTTTCGGCACTGGATGCCGGTTCACAAGCTGTATTCCTGCCCTCCCAGACCGACCGTCCACAGCTATTGCGGGCGGCTATGATCCAGTCGCAATAAGGCGAACGCAATTCGGTATCGGCCCCTTTAGGGTTCAAAACGCGCCGCATCGCTAGCTGCGTTGCGGCGTTTATTCCGTTCGCGTAGCATGGCTCATCCCGTGATCGCGCACCATTCAATCTGGGACGAAAGCCTCTCCCCAATTATTGTGACCGCAACTACGCTTAACGCGGAATACCTTGGGGCGGAGTTTTGATACGTTCACCCGCTTTTCAAATAGCCAAGCGTCTTTTGTGGAATATTGTGCTATCGATTGTCCATCCAAAGTGCTGAACCGACAACAGCCCGAAAAGGGGAAATCAATGATGAATACGACAGGCAGAGCAATGGCAATTGCCGTACTGGCAGCCTCGGTCGGCACCGCGCACGGAGAAACCGCCGAGATCAATGGGTCTGATATCTATTATGAAACCGTCGGAGACGGGCCGCCAATTCTGATGATGCACGGCGGCCTCGGTCTGAGCCATGATTACCTGAGACCCTATTTCGATACCTTGTCCGATACGCATACGGTTATTTACTATGACCATTTTGGCAATGGTCGCTCGGGCAGGCCCGACGATTATTCTGAAATGACCTTTGACCGCCTGGTATCAGATGCCGCTGGGCTGATGGATCACCTGGGGCATGATAAATTCACGCTGATCGGCCATTCCTACGGCGGCTTTATCGCCCAGGACTTTGCCACTCAAAATGCGGATCGGCTGGAGGGGCTTGTATTGATCGATACGGTCCCCGCGTTTGACTATGCGCCAACGATATCCGGGCCAGACGAGCAAATGGCGGCTTTTGGGAAGTTGTTCAGCCAGCCCATGGCCGACAACGACGATTGGCGGTCAACTTGGGGCGAAGTTGTGAAGCTCTACTTCAAGCAATACCCTGAAGATACTGGCGCGGATGTGGATGATCGAACCGTCTATGAATATCAGGCTTGGAATGCCGCTGGCCCTCTTCTGGGCACATTCAACATGCTGGATAAACTGCCTGATGTCGCTGTGCCTACTCTTGCGATGGCTGGTCAGCATGATGGCATTACGCCTCCCGGTCCTGGGGCCGAAAGAATTGGCGCATTGATGCCCAACGCCACTGTCGTGGTTTTCGAAGAATCTGCCCATTACCCATTCATAGAAGAGCAGGATGCCTTTTTTGCCAGTCTGAACGAATGGCTGAACCGATAGCAGATACAGGCGGCGCCCTCGGGCACCGCTTTTGATTTTCTCAGGCAGAGCCCGAACAGGCGCGGCAGCCTAAGGAGACCCCAATATGTTTGGGTTATTTGGTCAAAGATCGATTTTGAGACCCGTTCGATCACGCACCAGTCCCTGATAGTCGATTCCGTAAGTCACAGCGCAATTTTCGCGTGTTACTTGCGATCTCGGACTAAGACCGCCACAATTTTATCTAACGCGGAACGAACCTGACCCAGCATTCTATCGCGAGAGGCTTATGTCGCCCCCAGCATCCGAAGCGAACCAGCAACAGAACAAAGTTGATGCACTGATCGAGTGGATGGTTGACGGAGCCCGACCAGCTGGAAATGCGGTCGAGATTATTGAGGGTATCTGCACGCGTTTGCTGGACGCTGATGTGGCCATTGATCGGTTCGGTTTGTTCATTTGGACGCTGCACCCCAATCTGATGGGCCGGCGTTTCCTGTGGAAAGCGGGCGCTGGTGTCGACAGAGTCGATGCGCCGTCACAACTGTTTACTACGGCTATTTATACCGATAACCCCTTGCCGCACGTGATCGAGCGCCAGCAATCCATCCGTCGCCATCTGGAAGATCCAAACTGCCCCCAGGACTACATTATCGTCAGCGAACTGCGCGAGCAGGGATTCACGGACTACCTGGCGCAGCCGCTGATCTACCTCAATGGCGATACCCATGTCTGCACTTGGTCAAGTGCTACACCCGGAGGGTTTTCAGAGCGAGATCTGGCAGTCCTGAACCGGGTTCGCGGTCCGCTCGCGCGCCTGACCGAGACATATATGCTGCGGCTCGACGCGACTTACCTGCTGTCGACCTATGTTGGCCGTAACAGCGGCGCGCAGATACTCGATGGCAAGGTGCATCGCGGTGATGGCAGCACAATCGATGCCGTTATTCTGTTTGCTGACCTCAAGGGATTCACACATCTTTCAAATTCTGTATCGGGCGATGCACTGGTTAGGCTGCTGAATGACAGCTTTGACTGCCTTGTTCCTTCGGTAATGGATCACGGAGGAGAGATTCTGAAATTCATGGGCGACGGCTTTTTTGCCATCTTCCCAACCAACTCGGACCTTACCCCGAGCACACAGATCACAGCCGCCATTACAGCAGTCCGCGAGGGTTTGGCGTCGCTGACCAATGCCGACTTCCAGCACAAGCTTGGCGTACGGACTGCAATCCATCACGGTCGTTTCCACTATGGCAATATAGGTGGCGGTGATCGGCTGGACTTCACGGCCATCGGCCCCGATGTCAATTTAACAGCCAGACTTGTGTCGGCGGCGACAGAACTGAATTGTGATCACGTCCTATCCGAAACCGCCGCAGCGTTTTTGCCGAAACTCTGCGAACCGGTCGGGACCGTGTCACTTAAGGGGTTTGGCGAAGATCAAACCGTTTGGCAGGTGAGTGGCCTGTAAACGCAAAAAAGGGTGCCGATAAGGCACCCCATCCAGTGGTTCAAAGAAACCAATCAGCTCTGCTTGGTAACCTGTGTGAAGTCCAGCTCGACCGGGGTTTCGCGGCCAAAGATCGAGACCGAGACTTTCAGCTTTTGGGCTTCGTCGTCCACACCTTCGACCATGCCGTCGAAATCCTCGAACGGGCCGTCGTTGACCTTAACCTTCTCGCCAACCTCAAAGGTGATCATCAGCTTGGGCGCTTCTTCGCCTTCCTGAACGCGGTTGAGGATCTGGTTCACCTCGGCATCGCGCATCGGCATCGGGCGGCCCTGCGGGCCCAGGAATCCGGTGACACGGTTAATCGAGTTGACCAGATGATAGCCCTGATCCGACATTTCCATATGCACCAACACGTAGCCGGGCATGAACCGGCGTTCGGTGGTAACCTTCTTGCCCCGGCGCACTTCGATCACCTCTTCGGTGGGCACCAGAACTTCGTCGATATCGTCCTCAAGGCCCTGTTCAGCCACCGACGTGCGGATCTGCTCTGCGATCTTCTTTTCGAAATTCGAAAGAACGCTGACCGAGTACCACCGTTTCGCCATGAACCTGTCGTCCTTGTTTGCCTTTGGCGCGTTCGAACCAGGCGAAGCACCGTCATTGAAATTCTATCACGTCACCCGGAATAAAAAGCGGCGCGCAGCTCGAATCGCCGCACGCCCATTCCGAATAGTTCCGTGTCACCTACTCTGACACGGCGCGCTGTGCAAGGGGCAATGGCGTTTCCAACCGCCCCGAACGGGCTTAGCTGAACGCGCCCAGGACCAGTTGCAGACCACCACGAATGCCCAGATCGACCAGTGCGAAAAACACAGCAGTCAGCGCTGCCATGATGAACACCATGACCGTGGTCAACAGCACCTCTCGACGGGTCGGCCAGACGACCTTTGCAACTTCGGCTCGGACCTGCTGAATGAACTGGATCGGGTTTGTGGTTGCCATGAGGCTACAATCTCTCTGCTTGCGGATGGGCCGGACATAGCCGGGCATTGCGGCAATTTCAAGGGCTGTTGGCACCGCGTCAGGGCTTGGGCT
Organism: Ruegeria sp. O11; assembly: GCF_056535285.1. Taxonomy (NCBI): domain Bacteria; kingdom Pseudomonadati; phylum Pseudomonadota; class Alphaproteobacteria; order Rhodobacterales; family Roseobacteraceae; genus Ruegeria; species Ruegeria sp. O11. The sequence goes on from NZ_JBQERS010000005.1 coordinate 72,742, forward strand.
TGTCATCCCATTCGTCGCTGAGGATGCGACGCGCATCACCTTCGGGATCTTCATACTGGTTCGAGCGCACGGTGTAGACAAAGGCGATAAGACCAACTGCGCCCAAAAGCAGCGAAATCGGGATCAGATAAGCAAGCACTTCCATCGGGGTTACCTCAGACGCAAGGCGTTCAGTGACACCGTAATCGACGAGGTCGACATCGCCAAGGCCGCGATCAGAGGGGTTGCCAATCCGGCGACGGCCAGCGGGACAGCGATCACGTTATAGACAGTGGCAATGCGAAAGTTCTCGCGAATCCGGCGCGTCGACTTGACGGCAGTTTCGCAGGCCTCGGCAATCGGGGACAGATCGTTGCCCAGAAGCACGATATCCGACGCCACCCGCGCGGCATCCAAGGCGCAGGCAGGAGAGATCGATACATGCGCTGCCGCCAGTGCGCCCGTATCGTTCAAACCGTCGCCGACCATCAGAACATGTCGACCCTGATCACTCAGTTCCTGCACCTTGGTGGCTTTGTCCTGAGGCAAGGCTTGGGCAATCCAGTTCTGGATGCCAAGCTTGTCAGCCAAGGCCTGAACTGCGGGGTGCGTGTCGCCGGATATCAGGATGACGTCTTTTCCCGCCTTCCGAAACGCGGCGATGGCTTCGGCGGCACCCGCGCGCAGGCTGTCCGTAAATGTAAATCGTGAGGGGGTTTGCGACCCTATCGCCAGCCAAGCTGCGGTCTGCTCACAATCTTTGCCTCCGACCCAGGCTGCACGACCCAGCCGGACGCGCTGTTCATGATACATGCCTTCGGTGCCATAGCCCGGCAGCTCAACCACATCACGCAATGTCGCAGGCTTTATCCCGGCCCCACGCGCCGCCTTTGCAAGAGCAATCGACAGCGGATGGGAAGAGGCCTCAGCCAATGCCAGCGCGACTTCCAGATCAGCGCGGGAATGATCGCCGAGATTGGTCAGCTCGGGCGCCCCTGAAGTGAGCGTACCGGTCTTGTCGAACACCACCGTGTCCACCTCGGCAAGGCGTTCAAGGGCGGTGGCGTGTTTGATCAGCATCCCGTTGCGAAATAACCGGCCCGAGGCCGCTGTGGTTACTGCTGGCACCGCCAGCCCCAATGCGCAGGGGCACGTGATGATCAAAACCGCCGCTGCGATGTTCAGCGCGGTGCGAATATCGCCGGAATAGATATACCAGCCCAGAAAGCTGAGCGCCGACAAGATATGCACCCCCGGCGCATAAAGCTTGGCCGCCTTGTCCGCCAGCGAGGTATAGCGTGACCGGCCCGATTCAGCGATGGCCACCAGATCGGCCATACGGTGCAGCGAGGTATCCTCGCCCACTGCCGTCGCACGAATGGTCAGAGGGCCGGTCAGGTTAACCTCTCCAGCGCTGACGTTCAGCCCGACCTCGGCAAAGACCGGGAGGGTTTCCCCAGTCAGCAACGACCGGTCCAACTCGGACTGGCCCGAGATGATTTCGCCATCCACGGGCATACGCCCGCCGGGGCGCACCAAAATCAGATCGCCCACGCTTAGGCTGGCGACAGCCACTTCCTCTTCGGCCCCATCCGTAAGCCGGATGGCGCGCGGAACCTCAAGCGCGGTCAGTTCTTCGGCGGCCGAACGTGCCGCAGCACGGGTACGATAGTCCAGATACCGGCCCGCAAGCAGGAAGAACGTCAGGGTCAAAGCCGCATCGAAATAAGCGTGTTCACCGCTGAGCGCGGTTTCCCAGAGCGACGTGATCAGCGCCAGCAGGATCGCCAGAACAATCGGCACATCCATATTCAACCGGCGCACGCGCAGGGCGCTCCAGGCGTTGGCAAAGAAGGGTTGGGCCGAAAATGCAATTGCAGGCAGCGCAATCGCGGCAGAAATCCAGTGGAACATGTCGCGCGTCGCATCGGTGGCACCAGACCAGACCGAAACCGACAACAGCATCACATTCATCGAGGCAAAACCCGCAACCGCGAGCCGCATCAGAAGATCGCGCCCGGCTTTATCCGATTGCGTAGCCGACAGGGCACCCGGATCCAGTTCGTGTGCTTCAAAACCGGCACGTTCCAGCACTGGTATCAGATCAACCGCACGTGTATCGGGTTTCGCTTTAATCATCGCGCGTTTCAGCGTCAGATTGACCCTCGCACCCTCCACACCGGGATGAGCATTCAACTCGCGCTCGACAGTGGAGATACAGGCCGAGCAATGGATACCCGGCAGCGACAGCGCGATTTGCACGTCCTCGGGGACTGGCCGGGCCGGTTCCGCCGCGGTCGCGACACAACCGGGACAAGCTGCCCGAGCTGGGGTGACTTGCGCTGTCATCCCTCTAACCCTTCACATAAAGCGGCACGCGTTGCGCAAACTCGGCACCATCTTTCGCTTTGGCCACAAGGCGAATGTTCCAGTTACCTTTACCCAGCGCAGCTGGGGCGGCATAGGTGATGCCGTCAAAGGTGAAGTCAGGTGAGAAGTCATCTTTGACGTGGGTGGCGCGCCCGACGACGGCTTGCAATTCTGCCACCTCAACTGGTGAACCAGTCTGATCGGTGATGCGCAATACCAGCAAACCACCGGTCAACTCAGCCTTGATATCCCAGCCCAGCGCCTGCTGTTCCTGCAAGCGTTCGTTGAACTCCTGGCTGGCAACGTAGGAGTTCTTGACTTCCAAACCCGGGAACGTCTTTACCGCGCTATAGGCGAGGACGAGGTTTACCGCGATGATCACGCCAAAGGCCGCGACGAATATCGCAAGCGCGTGTTTGCCAGTGAATTGACGCTCTGCCATTGTCAGTTTCCTCGTCCGTTGAACGTGGTGTCTTTGTATGCGCGCTCACCGCTTTCCAGATCTTCGACCCAGATGCGAACCGATGTGCTGTCAACCGCTGCGGGCCCGGCGTCTTTCACTGCTGTAATATAAACGCGCGTTAATTGTGCCGTATCTGCCGTGACATTTACAGTGTCACCTTCGACGCCCTCAATTTCGATCTGCAGCGACGGATCACCGGCAAGCGACAATTTAAAAGCCCGTTCCTCGCCATGCTTGTTACGCAGGCGTACGTCATAGGTATTGCGGATCGTACCATCGGAAAGGGTTACGAAAGTCGGGTTCCGTACCGGAGCCACAGTCAAGTCGATGTCCGACCGGATGAACAGGGCGAAGAGCAAGGCAAAACCAACCAGCGACCACAAAGAGGTATAAAGGATCGTGCGCGGACGCAGGATGTGTTTCCACACATTCTTGGGCGGATGACCTTCGCGTTCACGCGTTTCGTCACTCAGCGCCATATAATCGATCAGGCCACGAGGCTTGCCGATCTTGGCCATCATATCGTCGCAGGCATCGATGCAAAGCGCGCAGGTGATGCATTCCAGCTGCTGACCGTCGCGGATATCGATCCCTACCGGACAGACATTGACGCAAGCCATACAATCGATGCAATCGCCCAGCTCGCTGTCAGCAGTGCGTTTGCCCTTGCCACGCGGTTCACCCCGCCATTCACGGTAGCCGACGACCAGGGTATCCTCGTCCATCATCGCGGCCTGAATGCGTGGCCATGGGCAGGCATAGATACAGATTTGTTCGCGCGCGAAGCCTCCAAAGAAGAAGGTTGTACCTGTCAGGATCAGCATTGTCGTGTAAGCGACGGGATGCGCATTGCCGGTGACCAGATCACGCGCCAGCGTTGGCGCATCCGCAAAATAGAACACCCACGCGCCACCGGTTGCCAGCCCGATAAAGAACCAAACTACCCATTTGGTCAGTCGCAGGCGCGCTTTGCGGAAATCCAGCTTCTTTTGGCGATGCAGGCGCAGACGCGCATTGCGGTCGCCTTCGATCCAACGTTCAACAAGAATATAGAGGTCGGTCCACACAGTCTGAGGGCAAGCATATCCGCACCAAACCCGGCCCAGCGCTGAGGTAAAAAGAAACAACCCCAATCCTGCCATGATCAAAAGCCCCGCAACGAAATAGAATTCGTGCGGCCAGATTTCGATCCAGAAGAAATAAAAACGTCGGTTCGCCAGATCCAGTAAAACAGCCTGATCAGGAAGGCTTGGCCCTCGATCCCATCTGATCCACGGCGTTACATAGTAGATGCCCAGTGTCACCGCCATAATGATCCACTTAAGGTTCCGGAATGGACCGGATACCCGTCTTGGGAAAATTGGTTCTCTGGCGGCGTAAAGGCTAGGGGTCGGGTTGGAATCGCTCACAGGCTGGCTCCGGGACTGGCTCTTCTGAGTGTGCGTTCTTCCAGATCACAAGCATAGGGACTTTGACATGGGTCAAAACGCGCATCGTACAGATACCTTTTATCACGTTTCACGTGCCTGACGTCTAAGCCAGCCAGCAAAAGTTCTGACAGCAGGCCTAAGTGCCGAATTTGCCGTCACAATATGGTATCCGCGCGCATCGGGCTCAGCGTAGAGTTCCACAATGCGCCCAGCTTTGATGTCTTGCTCGACGAAATGTCGCACGGTCACCGTGACCCCCTGCCCGGCGCGCAATCCTTCCAGAACCAGATTGCCAGGCAACTGAGTCCGACCTGCACCGCGTTCTGGACCGACGCCGTGCTCGGCAAGCCAAGACGTTGCCTCGGTGGTACCAACCTCTTCCAACCACGGCAGCTGGGCCAGCTCCGACGGGGTCAATGACGTCTTGCCCCCCAGAAGTTTCGGAGCGGCGACAATCACCACCGGCGATTGCAACAGCATTTCTGAATGAACCCCCGACCAGCCTCCGGGGCCGTAGCGGATCGCAATGTCCACTCCGCCTGGGCGCAATTCAACCACTTCGGCGGACGGGTCGAGGATCAGATTCACCTCGGGGTGGGATTCGCGAAACGCCGGAAGGCGTGGCATCAGCCATGAGGCCGCGAAAGAGGATGTCAGTGATACATGAACTGGGCGATCCAGGCCGGATCTTGCCAGATCGCCGACCGCAGCCTCGATCGCACCAAAACCAAGTTGCAAGGCGCGGGCAAGATGCTCTCCGTCCGCTGTCAGCGTCAAGGCTTTGCCGCTGCGATCCAACAGGGCTGCGCCAAGATACTTTTCCAGCACGCGCAACTGCTGGCTAATGGCGGCATGACTGACGTTCAGCGCGGCCCCGGCTTCGACAACATTGCGCTTCTCAGCAAAGGCAGCAAAAGCGCGCAGCGCGGCAAGTGGAGGAAGTTTGAGCCAATCCATATGTAATCCATACTTACATGTTGGAAAGGTTATTGAGTCGCATTTTCGGCGTCAAAGGTCAATCTATTCGGCAGAAACAACGCCACATAGGAGGCAAGCCATGCTGACTGTATTTGCCCGATCTTTCATGAACGCGACCCGCATCGACGCTCCGCACATTCGAGAGGTTCCTAAGCCGGGTCTCCGTAAGCGCCGGTGGCTGCCCGAGAGTCATTGGTGGAGAGAAAGCCCGCGCGGGGTGGATCTGAACAACCTCTGATGTCGTCTTAGATCCCCACACTAGACCGCAGCCTGACGCGGCCCTATTGTTTGGAAAATCGGCACCGGCTGTTCTGGAAACGCGCGAACAGATTGAACAGCCGGTGCCTCAGCCTTCGGGCGGAAAACCGCCCGGAGGTGTTCTTTTAGCCTCTACTGACCACCACCCAACTGGTGGACATAGGACGTAACGGCGCGGATTTGCGCGTCAGTTAAACGATTTTCCCATGGGGGCATCACACCAAAGCGGCTGTAGGTGACCGTTTCAGTCAGAGCCTCTTCACTGCCACCATAAAGCCAGATCGCATCCGTCAGGTTTGGTGCACCTTGCGTGACGTCGCCTTTGCCATCCTCGCCGTGGCACGATGCACAGTTGTCCTCGAACACAACCTTGCCTGCCTGCGCCGCCGCATCGTCGGCCTGCGCATTTGTCAGAGACATGACATATTGGACTACCTGAGTGATCTCGTCTTGCTCGAGGATCTCACCAAAGGCCGGCATCTCAGAATAGCGCGCATCGTCGCTTTCCTCGTTCCGGATACCATGGGCGATGGTGTACTCGATATCTTCGAGCGTACCACCCCACAGCCAGGCGTCATCCAGCAGGTTCGGGAAGCCCGGCGCGCCTTGCGCACCCGAGCCATGGCACTGTGCGCACCAGGTCCGGAACACGGCACCGCCAGAGTTCACAGCGTATTGCTGAAGCTCTGCATCCGCCGAAATCTGTTCCAGCGGTGTCTCCACCAGCTTGGCATTCCACGGCGCGTTCGCTTCTTCAAAAGCGACCATTTCCTGCTGCACCAGCTCGCGCGAAGACCAGCCCAATACACCGGCGGTTGCCGATTGAACCAGAGGCCACGCTGGATACATGATCGTATAGATCACGCCCCAGAGAATGGTCGCATAGAACGTCCACAGCCACCAACGCGGCATCGGGTTGTCGAACTCTTCGATACCGTCCCAGCTGTGACCTGTGGTATTCGGATCGCCCGGCTGTTTTTCAGGTGTTTTGCTCATTGCCGCGCCTCCTTGGATGTGGCGGGTTTGTCTTGCTGAGGTGCAGGGGCATCCACATGTCGGAACGGGATATTGGCCGTGTCCTTGTATTCCTTGCTGGCACCGGGGCGGAAAACCCAGATTACGATGCCCAGAAAGAACGTAAACAGCAGCAACAGCATCCAGCTATCCGCAAACTGTCTTAGGAGAGTGTATTCTTCCATCTTATCCCTCCTTAGCGGCTTGCATCTGGCGTAAACGTCGAGAAGTCGACCAATGTACCCAGCATCTGCAGATAGGCGACCAACGCGTCAGTTTCCGTCAGTTCGGGCTGACCATCAAAGTTGCGCACGTTCACCTTGTCACCATAGCGCTCCAAAAGACCGTCGTAGTCGCTGTCCGGATCCGCCTGAGCACGGAAGTCTGCCAGCGCGTTCTCCAGCATCTCATCAGTGTAAGGCGTGCCGACCATTGCGTTCGCGGCCATGACATCACCGATGTACTTACCGTCGATCTTGCGACGCTCGAGATAACCATACTTGGGCATCACCGATTCCGGGACCACCGACTGCGGATCACGCAGGTGATCGACTTGCCATTGATCCGAGTATCGGCCGCCGACACGTGCCAGATCAGGTCCGGTACGCTTCGATCCCCACTGGAACGGATGGTCATACATCGACTCGGCCGCCAGAGAATAGTGGCCATAGCGTTCGACCTCGTCCCGCATCGGGCGGATCATTTGGCTGTGGCAGACATAGCAACCTTCGCGGATGTAGATGTCACGCCCAGCCAATTCCAGAGGGGTGTAAGGGCGCATGCCCTCCACCTTCTCGATGGTGTTCTCAAGATAGAACAGAGGCGCGATTTGAACGATGCCACCGATGGTTACGACCAAGAAGCTGAAGATCAGCAGGAGGGTCGCGTTGGTCTCGAGGATCTTGTGTTTGTCGAGAATTGCCATTGCACCGGCCCTCCTTATTCAGCCGGGACCGCAACGGTCAGGCTGGCCTCTTTGGCCGGTGCCTTCCGCACAGTCATCCACAGGTTGTAGCACATGATCAGCGAGCCAGCGAGGAACATCACGCCACCCAAACCACGTACAACGTACATTGGGAACTTGGCAGCCACGGTGTCAGCAAACGAATTCACCAGGAAGCCGTTGGCATCCACTTCACGCCACATCAGACCTTCCATGATACCAGTGACCCACATCGACGCGGCGTAGAGCACGATACCGATTGTGGCGAGCCAGAAATGCCAGCTGACCATCTGCAGCGAATACAGGCGGTCCCGTTTCCACAGGACGGGCACCAGATAGTACAGCGCACCGAAGGTAATCATTCCGTTCCAGCCCAGCGCACCCGAGTGCACGTGACCAATAGTCCAGTCGGTGTAGTGAGACAGGCTGTTCACAGCGCGGATCGACATCATCGGACCTTCGAAAGTGGACATGCCGTAGAAGCCGACTGAGATGACCATCATCCGGATCACAGGGTCTGTACGCAGCTTGTCCCATGCGCCGGACAGGGTCATCAGACCGTTGATCATGCCACCCCAAGAAGGCATCCACAGGATCACCGAGAAAACCATGCCCAGCGTCGAGGCCCAATCCGGCAGCGCGGTATAGTGCAGGTGGTGCGGACCGGCCCAGATATACAGGAAGATCAGCGCCCAGAAGTGGATGATCGACAGTTTGTAGCTGAACACCGGACGCTCGGCTTGTTTCGGGATGAAGTAGTACATCATGCCCAGGAAGCCTGCGGTCAGGAAGAAGCCCACGGCGTTGTGGCCATACCACCATTGGATCATGGCGTCTTGGACACCTGACCAGACAATGACCGATTTCGAACCCCAGATGCTGACTGGAATGGTCATGTTATTGACCAGATGCAGCATGGCGACGGTCACGATGAATGCCAGATAGAACCAGTTGGCCACGTAGATGTGGGGTTCTTTCCGTTTGATGATCGTGCCCAGATAGACAGCCAGATAAGCAACCCAGACAACGGTCAGCCATAGGTCGACATACCATTCAGGTTCCGCATATTCTTTCGACTGGGTTCCACCCAGCAGGTAACCGGTCGCCGCCAGAACGATAAACAGCTGATAGCCCCAGAACACGAACCAGGCCAGGTTTCCGCCCCACAGACGAGCGGCACTTGTGCGCTGTACGACATAGAACGAGGTTGCGATCAGCGCGTTACCACCAAAGGCGAAGATAACCGCCGACGTGTGTAATGGCCGCAAACGTCCAAAGTTCATATACCCTTGCGCCCATTCGAAGTTCAGCGACGGAAAGGCCAGCTGGAACGCAATGAATGTCCCCGCAAGGAACCCGACCACACCCCAAAAGGCGGTTGCGATCACGCCATAGCGGATCACGCCATCCATATATTCCGCCGAGCGATCTACAAGAATATCTGGCTCATCGGTGTTTCTAAGCGTCCAAATGAACAATCCGGCAGCGATGATCATCACCAGAATTGCGTGCACCTGATACGCCAAATCCCGTGCATAATTGGACCCAATGGCTGCGAACAGCACAACCAGCCCAAGCACGATCAGCTTGATGTAATTTGACATATTGCGTCCCTTTGCCATGCCCCGCGCGATTCTTCATGCCACACGGAACCCTTTTGACTGCGTGTCGTAATGCAGTGATGCCAATTGTGCTGCTTTGATCTGTGTCAAGACAACCCCCTGTTTTCTGTGAGAGGTATTTTCCAGAGACAAACACACGTTCCGCATTAAGGAGCGTCGGAATAATGAGGTCGACATGGCATATAAATCCCTGCTTACGGTCATGACAGAAACCAAGATTTCCCAAACGGCTCTGGCACAGATGATCGCCTTGGCCGACGGGCAAGACGCCCATGCCGAAGCGCTGTGCCTTGGGGTCGACCGCAGTCAGACCGGATATTACTACGCCGGGGCCAATGCACTGATCCTGCAGGAAACCCTGAGTCGCGCAAACGCCGAGGCGGATGAAATCCTCAAATTTGCTCAGGACTATCTTGGCAAATCGGGGGTGCGTTGGTCGGCTGAAAATGGGGTAGCACAGATTGCCGATATTGGCCGACACGTCGCCCGCCGCGCGCGTTTTTCAGATCTAGTGATATTGCCGCGCCCATACGGAAAGGATCGCGACGCCGAGGCCGAACCGATTGTTGAGGCCGCCATGTTCGAGGGCCACGCTCCGGTATTACTGGTACCGGACGAAATTGAGCCGATCTCCTCACCCAAAACCATAATGGTAGGCTGGAATGAAAGCATCGAAGCGATGCGCGCCATCCGCTGCGCCCTTCCCTTCCTGAAGCAGGCCGAGCTTACACGGATTGTCGTCATTGACCCGCCACGTCATGGGCCCGATCGCTCGGACCCGGGTGGGCTGTTGTCTCAAATGTTGGCGCGGCACGGCGTGAAATGCGAGATTGATGTGCTGAGCAAAACCATGACACGCGTTTCGGATATTCTTAATCGTCACGCTGCCGATACCGAGGCCGACATGATCGTAATGGGCGCCTACGGGCACTCGCGCTTTCGCGAGGCCATTCTGGGCGGTGCGACTCGGAACATGCTTGAACAATCCGAAGTGCCAGTGTTCTTGGCCCACTGACCTCTTACATAAGCGAACAATAGCGCGCTCTATCTAGCATCAACCAGAACACATAGCGCCGGTATTGGGTTGAACATACCGCACCAGCATTCAACGCGCTTCCTTCTTTCTTAGCACACTAGGGTCAAGCCCCATTGATTCCCGTTTAACCTCGTAGTTGACGGCGTTCAAAACGAGCGGTCAACATGTCCGATCTTTTCTGGTTGAACAGCGCGCAGATGGGCCGACCTGAACCCTTTTCTCCCAAATCACTCGGTAAACTACTGGTTGGTGACCGGCGCGGATTGAGTGGGATTATGTGCATCAACCGCAATGACTTACACTGGCGCGACACACCCTCTGCCTACGGTCCACACGACGCTGTACAACCGCTGGAAACGGTAGAGCGAGAAGGGCGTCTTCGCCCGGATGATGGAGGGCCATGCTGAGCAGTCTGCCAGACGTCGATTGGCTGCTCTCAGATCGCAGCTATGACGCCCACTGGCTCCGAGAAGCATTGAAATACAAAGGGATACGCGCCTACATCCCAGGTCGAAAGCAACGCAAAAAAGCCGTCCGATACGACAAGCGACGATACAAACGCCGCAACCGCATTGAAATCATGTTCGGCAGGCTGAGGGCTCGGAGGCGCGTGCCAACTCGCTACGACAGATGTACGAAGGCCTTCCCCTAAGCGATCGCTCTGGCGGCAACCGTCATCTACTGGCTGTGAAATTCAATGAGGCCTGACCCTAGATCTTTCTGGCCGGCCAGGTCCTTCTAATACGCCTCAAAACGCTTTTGCGCGTTCGGACGCTGCAGAACTGCAGCACCCAAGCACGAAGATTCGGATCGGTTCCGTTACGCTCTAAATCTTCAACAAGTGATATGAATTCATCGGCATCAACATCTATTAAACTGCTCAAAGATTCGTTTCGCTTCAGTTCGACCAGATCGCCTTTCTCAAGCCGATCGTAGTCAAATTCAGGAAACTCAATCCCATGCTGATCCCGAAGCCAGAGCGGTTCAGTTGAACAATAGTCAACCATGTTAGAAACCTCTGGCTTTAGCTTAGGTCGAGTGAGTTCCAATCGCTCCTCTGCCCTAACAATATTCCGCCTCAAGGTTGTTACATCTAAACCATTCAGTTTTCCCTGAACCTCATGAATTCGATAGAGATCTAAGAGTTGCATGGCGGCCGCACTAACACTAGAGTTGTTGCGCTTTGGTTTTTCCATCTGCAGCGGATCGGCACCGTAGGCCCTAAGAAATCGCTCGACAAAATCGTGAACAATATCGCCCTTGAGTAACAGCGATCTGTCGAATGCGATCGGTGTAATAGTGTGCCGCCCGAAAATTGATTGCACCCTTGCATACGGCACTTTGAAATTGGGTTTACTGGGTTGTCGAAATCGAGCGAATTTTAATCCCTGTTGCAGACCCGAGAGGTATTTCGCTGAAGGACGTCTAAAGTAAATGACAGCGCTGGGTTGTGCCCCAATCAATTCTCCCAAATGCTCTCGGACTCTGGGCGCGGCATCATCTGCAATACGCCCCCACAAATTCTCGTATGAGAGGATTAAGCATGCAGGCGAGCATTCCGATACCTGATTGTGAATACTACTAGCAAGTTCCAGGAATTTTTCCCGCAGCTCCTTTTCATCGATACATTCTCTACGGACATCTCCGGCCAGTTTATTGAAATCGCAGAATGGTTGGGCCAGAAGCCTGTGGTTGTTAAGGAGGACTCCTTCAACATTCTTAGGGTAAAGTATACCACAACCCCGTAGATACTCACGCGAAAGAAGAAGAGATTCCTGTAAAGCAGTAGAGCCAGCTTTAGGCATACCTACATGGAATATTGTCTTCATGCATCAGCTCCCGATCACCCATATGGCATTACTTTTCATTCTGCGCCTCAACACGTCATGGCATCGTCCCCTCATATCTCTAAAAAACTAATTCTTGCGGATCAGACCGATCAGGAACAGTAGGATCACCGCACCGGCCGTCGCAAAGAAAATCGAAGAGAACAGCCCTCCACCAACGGCAAAACCCAAAGCCGGGAAGATCGTGCCGGCCATAAAAGCGCCGACGACTCCGACGATGATGTTGCCAATCAAGCCGAACCCGCGGCCTTCCATGATCTTTCCGGACAGCCACCCGGCAATCGCGCCGATAAACAACATGGCCAATACACCGCTGAATTCCATTGTTGGCTCCTGTTTGTTTTGGGACCTTAGTCAGAGCATTGGATATCAGACCAGAAATCCGCCATCCGAATCGTCACCCGCCTCTTCCATCAAACGCCCCATATCTGGGATCGTGACATGGCGTTTGCTTTCCAGCAAGATGACCTTATCCTTCTTCAGGGCCGAGATTTGTCTGCTGACAGTCTCAAGCGTCAGGCCTAGGTAGTCTGCCATCGCCTCTCGTGTCAGAGGAAGGTCGAATACAATCGGGCCGACAGTGCCGGACGAATGAAGTGACGCGTCCCTACGCGCAATGATCGAGAGAAGGCTGGCAATCTTTTCCCGCGCCGTTTTGCGCCCAAGCACCAGCATCCATTCACGCGCGGCATCCAACTCGTCGAGAGTCATCTGCAACAGACGCTGCGCGATATGCGGTGTCGTCACCATCAGTTCTTCAAAAGGTTTTTTCCGAAAACAGCACATCACCAGATCGGTCGTCGCAACCACGTCATACGGCGCGTTTTCACGCCCGGGTCGCCCAACGAAATCACTAGGCAAGAGCAAGCCCACCATCTGTGTGCGACCGTCTTCCATCGTCTGTGTCAGAGACGCAATTCCGGATACGACAGAACCGACAAAGTTCATCGGATCTCCGGACCAAATGACTGTCTGCCCGGCCTCGAAGCTGCGGTAGTACTTGATGCTCTCAAGTTCCTCCAGCTCATCCTTTTCACAATGCGCGCACACCGCGCGATGCCGTATCGGGCATTCTGCGCAATTTGTGTGGTCGAATTGGGCCTTGAGTGTCATTCGCGTTTCCATTTGATTTCGGTCAAAGTACCCTGGGCCCTCCCGCTATAGTCATATCGCCATGACACTGAAACCTCAATTGGCACGGCTTGGACTTTTTGACGCGAAAGTACCGCGTTATACAAGCTATCCCACCGCCCCCCACTTTAGCAATGACGTGGGGGCTGACTTGTTTGCCGACTGGATTTCCGGGATTGCCCCCGGCAGTTCGATCTCGCTTTATATCCACGTACCCTTCTGCCGCAGGCTGTGCTGGTTTTGCGCCTGCCGGACCCAGGGCACCCAGACGGATAACCCTGTTATTGCCTATGTGGACGTTCTAAAAGCCGAACTGGACCTGCTGGCCGCGCGTTTGCCCGAGGGTGTTACGCTGTCTCGGCTACATTGGGGTGGCGGCACGCCGACCCTGTTGAATGCGGACCTGATGCGCGAGTTGGCAGGACGGATTCTTGAGGTCGTCCCGCTGGGTCCAGATGCGGAATTCTCGGTTGAAATTGATCCGAATGAGATCGACGAAGCCAGATTGGATGCGCTGGCCGAGGCCGGGATGAACCGCGCCTCGATCGGCGTGCAGGATTTCGATGATGAAATCCAGAAAACCATCGGCCGCATTCAAAGCTACGATACCACTCGCAAAGCGGCCGAGATGATCCGCGCACGTGGAATTGCCAGCCTGAACGCGGATATCCTATATGGTCTGCCCCACCAGACCAAAGCGCGCATGACCGAAAGCGTGCAAAAGCTACTTTCCCTGAACCCGGATCGAGTCGCACTTTATGGCTATGCGCACGTGCCCTGGATGGCCAAGCGCCAGCAACTGATTCCATCAGATGCGCTCCCCACGCCAGAGCAGCGACTGGAATTGTTCGAAACTGCCCGGCGACTGTTTCTGTGGGACAATTACGCTGAAATTGGGATCGACCACTTTGCGACACAGGATGATGGTCTGACCCATGCGCTGCGCGCTGGCCGCCTGAAACGGAATTTTCAGGGTTACACGGACGATCAAGCCCCGATCCTGATTGGCTTGGGTGCCAGCTCAATCTCGCGGTTCCCGCAAGGATATGCACAGAATGCTCCGGCAACCTCAGCCCACACGAAGGCCATTCGCGAAGGGCGGTTCTCGACGTCGCGTGGGCACCTATTCAAAGGTCAGGATATCCTGCGGTCGCGCCTGATCGAGGCACTGATGTGTGATTTCCAGATCAATTCGAACGAGATCCTGCGCGACTACGACATCTCGGCCGCTGAGCTGCAACAGATGTACGCCAAGGCGAATGCTGCCTTTGACGGACTGCTGCGCGTTGATGAAAACGGCTTGTTCATCCCGCTCGAAGCGCGCGCACTTACCCGCATGATCGCGCGCAGCTTTGATGCCTACGACCTGAGCAAAGCTGGGCACAGTTCTGCGATCTGAACTCTCTTCGGTAGGTCGATTTTCGCGACCTGCCCCTCGAATCCGGCACGGGGGCTTGACGCATGCCTTCGGTATTCTCCACACTCAAGGGGTGGAGAGGACCGCCTCTTCACAGCCTGAGGCAGGCAAACGCAGACAGTTCTTGCCGACGCACATGCGTTCGACAGCCCTTTTCGTGCAGCCAAGTTGCAACTGAAACAGGGACAGCACTCATGCGCGTTTTCACCGTCCTCGGCCCCAGTCAATCGGGCAAATCCACCTTGGTCGAAGCGATCAGCCGCCTCGACGGGCGGCCTACAACATTCGATGTTTCCGGAACCGTGCATTTGCACGGTTTTTCTTATTTAGACGAACCGTGGTGCGCGGTGGACGTGGACGGTGGCGGCGATGCGCTGGCCTATGTCGGCCCGGCGATGGCCATTTCAGACGCAGCAGTGGTTGTGGTCCCCCCCGATCCGGACGCCGCAGTCCTTTGTGCCCCTTATCTAAGACTGGTTGAGGAAGCAGGTATTCCCAGTTTCCTCTTCATCAATCGCATGGACAGCCCCAATGGCCGCATACGCGACATCGTAGCAGCGCTTCAGACCTATTGCAGTCACCACATCGCTTTGCGTCAAGTTCCGATTCGCGAAGGAGAAGACATCATCGGGGCCGTCGACCTGATTTCGGAACGCGCGTGGAAGTATCAAGAAGGCCAGCCCTCAGCCTTGATCGAACTACCGCAATCGGTGGAGGATCGCGAACAGGAAGCGCGCACCGAGTTGCTCGAGACCCTGTCAGATTTTGATGACCATTTGCTGGAACAACTGATCGAAGACAAGCAGCCACCCAGCGAGGAAGTCTACGAGTTGGCCGCGCAGGTTTTGCAGAACCACCAGCTGATCCCCGCCTGCCTGGGTGCTGCCAGCCATGGCAATGGCCTGACGCGCCTGATGAAAGCACTGCGCCATGAGGCGCCGGAATTCAACATAGCAGCAGACAGGGACGAGGCCGAAGATTCAGCGCGCGCCATCGCAGGCTTTGCGGATGTGAAGAAGCATATTGGTAAGATCACCGTATTGCGCGGACTGGGCGATGGCGTCAAAGCGCACGAGCCTCTGGGCGGTGAAACTGTTGGGAACCTGACCACACTCGACGCCAAAACCCAGATCGGAGCGCTTGAGGCTGGACAGATTGGTCTGGCCGTTAAATCCGATCATCTCAACCCTGGTTTCATATATGATAGCGCTGCTGCTACGCCGCTGCCGGAATGGGCCTCTTCGCATCCCGCTGCGCATCGTCAGGTTGTCTCACCCGCGCATGAACGCGACGATGTGCGTCTGTCGAACGCGCTGACCCGTTTGGTTGAAATCGATCCCGGACTGCATCTGGAACAGGACGAATTAAGCGGTCATTCCATTCTAAGTTCGCAAGGCCCACAACACATGCGCCGCGTGACAGCTAAACTAGACGAAGATTTTGGGATCGAGATTGAAGCCGAGGCCGCCGGAACAGCCTATCGCGAAACCATCCGCACCAAAGTCGATCATCGTCACCGCCACCGCAAGCAATCCGGTGGCGCAGGTCAATTTGCTGATGTGGTGATCTCAATCGCGCCACTACCGCGCGGCTCCGGGTTCCAGTTCGAAGAAATCGTCAAAGGCGGGGCCGTACCCCGGAACTACATTCCTTCGGTTGAGCACGGGGCCAAGGACGCACTGGTCGAAGGCCCTGAAGGTTTCCCTGTCGTGGACGTCAAGGTGACGCTCAGCGACGGCAAGCACCATAACGTGGACAGTTCGGACTATGCCTTCCGCACCGCTGGCAAGAACGCCGTGCGTGAAGCGCTACCCGAGGCCAAACCCGTCGTCCTGCAACCGATCCTGAATGCCGAGATCCATCTGCCGTCAACCTTCGTCGGTGATCTAGTCCCCACGATCAGTTCTTTGCAGGGTCAGGTGCTAGGTTTCGAGGGTAATCCGAACGCTTCGGGTTGGGAGATATTCAACGCGCAGCTTCCGGCCGTTGCCGAGGATGAACTGCACCGAACCCTTGCCAGCGCCACCCGTGGCACCGGTTGGGTCAAACTGCAGTTCGATCATTATGAAGAACTGCGCGGCCCTGTTCCTGCCTCTGCAAAGAACAAGGAAATGGCCTGAGGCTAGGGGGGCGGGCTGCTCGTCAGCCCGCTGCCGCGATCAATTCACGCGTGTAGTCGGTTTGGGCGTGTTCGAACAAATCCTCAGCTGCGCCCATCTCGACCACATCCCCGTTGCGCATGACGATGACGTTATGGGACATCGCGCGCACGACCTTCAGGTCGTGGCTGATGAACAGATAAGCCAGCCCGTACTTCCTTTGCAGGTCCCGCAACAGATCAACAATCTGCACCTGCACGGTCATGTCCAGCGCACTGGTCGGTTCATCCAGAACCAGCAGCTTGGGCCGCAACACCATGGCGCGCGCGATGGCGATCCGCTGGCGTTGCCCACCTGAAAACTCATGTGGATAACGGTCCATCGCGGCGGGGTCCAGCCCAACCTCGGTCATCACTTCGGCCACCAATTCACGCGGGGCACGATGGGGGTCGACATTGTGGATAGCCAACCCTTCGGCGATGATCTGCATACAGGTCATACGGGGGCTGAGGCTGCCAAACGGGTCCTGAAACACGATCTGCATATCTTTGCGCAGCCGTCTGAGTTCACGTGTTGACCAGCGGCGAACGTCCTGATCGCGGAAAGTGATCCCGCCCTCGGAGGCGATCAAACGCATCATGGCCAGGGCCAGTGTCGTTTTGCCCGATCCACTCTCGCCTACGATTCCAAGCGTTTCCCCGGCACGGACGCTGAGCGTCGCGTCATTGACGGCTTTTACATGCCCGACTGTACGTTTCAGAAACCCCCGTTGGATCGGAAACCAGACCTTCAGGTGATCGGTGCGCGCGACCTCTTCGGCATCAGCTGCCACCGGATCGGGGTGTCCTGACGGCTCAGCCGCCAGCAGCTTGCGCGTATAAGGATGCTGCGGGTTGTCGAAAATCTCGGAGGTCACGCCGGTTTCGACGATCTCACCATCCTTCATTACGCAGACCCGGTCGGCGATGCGCCGGACGATGCCAAGGTCATGGGTGATGAACAGCATTCCCATGTTTTCAGACTTTTGCAGTTCAGCCAGCAGTTCCAGAATTTGCGCCTGAATGGTCACATCCAGCGCGGTCGTTGGTTCATCTGCGATCAAAATATCCGGCTTGTTGGCCAATGCCATGGCGATCATCACGCGCTGACGCTGACCACCCGACAGCTGATGCGGATAACTGTCCAAACGCTCTTCCGGGTCGCGGATGCCAACTTTGTTCAGCAGTTCAATAATCCGATTTCGCGCCGCATCACCAGCCAACCCCTGGTGCAATGCTAGAGACTCGGCCATCTGCTTCTGGATCGTATGAAGCGGGTTTAGCGAGGTCATCGGCTCTTGGAAAATAAAGCTGATGTCGTTGCCGCGCACTTCCATCAGCTTGTTCTCGGACGCGCCAATCATCTCTTGGCCGTCATAGGTGACCGAGCCTTCAACGATCGCACTATCGCCCAGCAGTGATACGGTGCTGAGAGCGGTCACGGACTTGCCTGAGCCCGATTCCCCTACCAGAGCAACCGTTTCACCCCGGTCCACGGTAAAGGACACACCTTTCACCGCCGCAGAAACCTGCCCGTCCTGCCGGAAGGAGACTTTGAGGTTGTTCACATCCAGCAGGCTCATGAAAAGGTCTTTCTGGGATCAAACGCATCACGCACGCCTTCGAAAATGAAGACCAGCAGCGACAGCATGATGGCAAAGGTGAAAAAGGCGGTGAAGGCCAGCCAAGGAGCCTGCAGGTTTTGTTTTGCCTGTAATGTGAGCTCTCCGAGCGATGGGGCCGAGGACGGAAGGCCGAAACCAAGGAAGTCTAGCGACGCCAGTCCGCCAATCGTGCCGGTCACGATGAACGGCATGAAGGTCAGCGTGGCAACCATCGCATTGGGCAGCATGTGGCGGAACATGATCGTCATGTTACCCACACCTAGTGCGCGCGCGGCACGAACATATTCCAGATTTCGAGCCCGCAGGAACTCAGCCCGTACAACGCCAACCAACCCGGTCCAACCGAACAGAATCATCAGAGCCACCAACAACCAAAAACTTCGGCCGAGAATGGCAAACATGATGATAATCACATAGAGCGAGGGAGTTGATGACCAGATTTCGATAATCCGTTGAAAGATCAGATCGAGCCAGCCGCCAAAAAAGCCCTGAATGGCCCCTGCGAAGATGCCGATCAAACTGGCTGCCCCGGTCACAATTAGCGTGAACAGGATCGACAGGCGAAAGCCATAGATCACGCGGGCCAGCACATCTCGCTTGGTGTCATCCGTGCCCAGAAGGTTTTGACTATTGGGCGGCAGCGGTGCAGCACCCGGTCGGTCCACGCTGGTGTTGAAGGAATAAGGGATCAGTGGCCAGATAGCCCAGCCGCGCTCGAAGCCGTCGGCCTCGAATGTACCAGCCTGAATCTCTTCGATAATCCCTTCAGGATCATCGAAACACTGATCTAGCCCTCCGCTGTCGATCAGGCACATGACCTCGGGGTCGCGATAAATCGCCTCGGTCTGGAAATCGCCACCGAATTCGGTCTCGGCGTAGAAGTTGAAGACCGGCGTGTAGAATTCGCCCCGGTACTTCACCAGGATCGGCTTGTCGTTGGCGATGAACTCGGCAAACAGCGACAGGCCAAACAGGATCGAGAAGATGATCAGCGACCAGAAGGCACGGCCGTTACGCCGGAAATTACGCCAGCGGCGCTGGTTTAGAGGGGAAAGTGCCAATTATCCCTCCCGCTTTTCAAAGTCGATGCGCGGGTCGACCAGAACGTACATCAGGTCGCTGATGATGCCGACAACCAGGCCCATGAGGCCAAAGATGAAGAGCGTGCCGAAAATCACCGGATAGTCGCGCGCCACTGCGGCCTCAAAGCCCAGTCGCCCAAGACCATCGAGCGAGAAAATGGTCTCGATGATGATCGAGCCACCAAAGAAAACGCCGATGAACACTGCCGGAAACCCTGCAATCACGATCAGCATCGCGTTGCGGAAGACATGGCCGTACAGCACTTTGCGCTCACTCAGCCCTTTGGCACGAGCGGTCATGACATATTGCTTTTTGATCTCATCCAGGAACGAGTTCTTGGTCAGCAGTGTCAGCGTCGCAAAGGCCGAGATCGTCAGTGCGATGATCGGAAGCGCGATGTGCCAGAAATAGTCGGCGATCTTGCCAAACAGGCTGAGGCTTTCCCAGTTGTCCGAGGTCAGGCCGCGCAGCGGGAATATCTGCCAATACGACCCACCGGCGAAGAGCACCAGAAGCAGAATGGCAAACAGGAACCCGGGGATCGCATACGCCACGATGATCGCACCACTGGTCCAAGTGTCGAAACTTGAACCGTCCTTGATCGCCTTGCGGATTCCCAGTGGGATCGAAACCAGATAGGCGATCAGGGTCGACCAAAGACCCAGTGATATCGACACGGGCATTTTTTCGAGCACCAGATCGATCACGCTGATCGAGCGGAAGTAGCTCTCACCAAAATCCAACGTCAGGTAATTGCCCATCATGCCTAGAAAACGTTCGAGTGGCGGTTTGTCGAATCCAAACTCTTTTTCCAGTTCAGCGATGAACTCAGGTGGCAACCCACGCGCACCGACGTATTTGTCGTCAAAGGCACCTCCAGCAGGTTCGGCGCCTGCCCCGGCATCGCCACCACCGGCGAATCCTGCAAAGACATCGCCCTGACCTTCGATCTGCGCAATGATCTGTTCGATCGGTCCGCCCGGCACAAATTGCACCAGCGTGAAATTGACGATCATGATGCCCAGAAGGGTCGGTATGACCAGCAATAGGCGTCTTAGAATATAGGCGCCCATTTTACCGCAGTGCGCCTTTGGCTTTCAGGTCAGCCTCTTTCTCAGGGTTGATCCACCAAAAATCGAGATACCCCAGCGAGAATGGAGGTAGATTTTCAGGGTATTCATACATGTCGTAGTAAGCCGTCCAGTAGTCCGCCACATACCCATCGGGTATGACAAAGAACTCATAGCGCAGCACACGGTCCAACGCCATCAATGCGGCATCCTGCTCTGCCTGATTTGTTGTATCAAAGGACGCTTCGATCACCGCGTCCACAAGAGGGCTGGCAAGACCCGCCGGATTGAACAGGCTGAATGCAGCCTCTTCCGATCCATACATCTGGCTTAGGCCGCCACCGGTGGATAGGAACGAGCCATATCGGTTCGAATACACCATGTCGTAATCCCGCTCACGACGCCGCAGCGTGAACTGAGAGGGGTCAACTTTCTCTGCAGAAGCATCCACACCAATTGACTGAAGGTTCTGGACGTAGGTCTCGATCATCGTCGAAGTCGAGGTGGGAATACTGGACGCGTAAGGAATATTCACTTTCAGCGTCTGCCCTTCGGAATTGCGGCGCAGATTGCCTTCACCGACCGGCCATCCGGCTTCATCCAGCAGTTTCGACGCTTTCCGCAGATTGCGACGATCGTTCAGGCGGGCCGGGTTGGATTCATGAACAACAAGCGCGGGCTCGCTTAAGACATCGGCCGGGACGATATCGCCCAGTGTTTCCAAGAACGCCAGTTCCGCGCCTTCTGGCGCACCTGTTGCCTCAAGATGAGTGCCTTGCACAAACGAATTGCGCGGCGTGTTCAGTCCGAACATCAGCGACTCATTTGCCCATTCGAAATTAAACGCCAGCGCTAGTGCTTTGCGCACATTCTTGTCGGCAAACTGCGGTTTTCCCAGATTGAATACAAACCCAGATGGTGTCGGAGGACTTCCATCAACGATCTCATCCTGCACAACATACCCTTCGTCGAGCTTCGGGAAATCGTAACTCGAGGCCCACTGCTTCGGATCACTTTCAACACGCATGGTGTACTCACCAGCCTTGAAACCCTCAAATGCGGCAGTTTGATCAGCGAAATACTCGATCCGAATGATGTCGTAATTGTTGCGACCCACATTGATCGGCAAGTCCTTGCCCCAATAGTCATCACGACGCTTGTAAACGATGCGGCGATTGATGTCGTAGCTGTCCAGCTTGTACGGGCCGGACCCTACGGCGACCTCAAGGCGAGGTTCATCAAGGCGGCGGTTTTCATCAGCTTCAAACCAAGCCTTCGAGAAGACCGGAGTTGAACCAACTGTTTCGATTAGCCCACGACGTGTTACATCCGGGCTGAAGGTAAATTTGACGGTGTGATCATCCAGCGCTTCGGCACCCGTGACCATCCGGCCGACTGCCTGTGCATAAGATGGCAAGCCCTGCTCGATAAACAGGCGGTGGCTATAGACTACATCCTCGGCCGTCACTGGGGTTCCATCCCAGAACATCGCCTCGGGGCGCAAATGGAATATCACGTAGTTGCGGCCTTCGTCATACTCCATGCTTTCGGCGACAACACCGTAGTATTGGCCAACACTGTCTGATGTGCTTTCGATCAGCGGGTCATATTGAATCGTCGTCAACGCGCCCGCGCGACCTTTTCGCGAGTAGGGGTTCAGGGAATCAAACGTACCTGATCCCGCCAGCGACAGCTCTCCACCTTTTGGCGCATCGGGATTGACATAATTCAGGTGCGGATAATCCGCCGGGTAATCCAGGTTTCCAAAGTAAGAATAGCCGTGGGTTCGAGTGATACCATCCTCGCTCGCGCTGGCTTGAATACCTCCGAAAACAACCGCTGCCGAAATTCCTAACGCCGCAGTCCAAGAATGAATTCCAGTAAAGCGCATCGCAGGCAGAAGGGGTTTCATTGGGCTCGTCCTCTGAATATCTGTCATCTTCATTGTTGTGCCAGCCAGCTAAAGGTCCAGCACTGTCAGTTGCAAGTTTAGAATGCGTGAGCGCTTTGTGAAGTTTTTCTCACGTAAAAAATAAAAGCCGCTGCTTGGCGCAGCGGCTTTGAATTCTTGCGTAATGATCAAAAGATCAGTTGCCGATGGTCTGCAGGTAAGCAATCAAGTCGGCGCGATCCTGTGGTTTTTTCAGGCCCGCAAAGCTCATCGAGGTGCCCGAGATATAGCTGCTGGGTCGGGTCAGGAAGGCATCAAGCGCTTCAGGCGTCCAGTTGCCGCCATGTGCCTGCATAGCTGCAGAATAGCCGGTAAACCCTTTTGCCGAAGCTACAGGGCGATCTACGATGGCATAAAGGTACGGGCCAGTGCCGTTCGCGCCGTCTTCCAATTTGTGGCAAGCGGTGCATTTACGGAACACCCTTGCTCCTTTTTCAGGATCGGCTGCTGCCAGAATCTCTTCGAAGACCACCTCTTCACCGTCGGCACTTTCGCCCGAGCTTTCGGATTCGATAACGTAGGCAGCCTCGGCATGATGGCTATCACTGCTATAGAGGACATCCGCCCCCCATTTTGCCAGAAGCAGCACCAGGAAGGTGCCAAACAGGCCTGCTGCGGCCTTGGTAACTGTCATCGTGTCGAACATTGATCGCGAGTCCACTTTAGCTGTCTTCCGGGTGTCTAAGGCTTCCCCTGACAAGAGGCAAGGTATAGACACCGCGACTAAACGCCCAATTCAAGAACTTGTTGCACGGAAACGACCAAATGACCAATCGCATAGCATTTCAGGGAGAACCTGGCGCCTATAGCCACGAGGCTTGCCGCAACGCGCGCCCGGATATGGACGCACTGCCCTGCCGTACATTCGAAGATGTGATCGAATCGGTGCGTTCGGGCGAAGCTGATCTGGCAATGTTGCCGGTTGAAAACACCACCTATGGCCGCGTCGCGGATATCCACCGCCTGCTTCCCCATAGCGGGCTGCATATTATCGATGAGGCATTTGTGAGGGTGCATATCAATTTGCTTTCCGTACCCGGCGCCAAGTTGGAAGACATCACCGAAGCGCATTCACACCTTGTTTTGCTGCCACAATGCGCAGGATTTCTGCGAGAGCACGGAATTCGCGGACGGGTCAGCCCAGATAATGCCCGCGCCGCGCGAGAAGTTGCTGAGGCTGGTAACAAGCATTCCGCAGCTTTGGCCAGTGAACTTGCAGGCGAAATCTACGGCCTCAACGTATTGGCGCGACATATTGAAGATCAGGGAGATAATACGACCCGGTTTCTAGTGATGTCACGAGAGGTCGACGATTCGCGTCGTGGCGAACATGGGATGATCACCAGTTTCGTCTTTCAGGTCCGAAACATCCCGGCCGCGCTATACAAGGCAATGGGTGGATTTGCCACCAATGGCATCAACATGACCAAGCTGGAAAGCTACATGGTCGACGGCTCATTCACTGCGACGCAGTTCTATGCGGATATCGTAGGCCACCCGGATGATCGCAATGTAAAATTGGCGATGGATGAACTAGAGCATTTCACCACCAATGTTGAGGTGCTTGGCGTCTACCCGGCGGCGCAGCCCCGCGGGTAACATTTCGCTGTCGCTACACCTCCTGCGAGGCAAACTCAGAGCTCCGTGTCCCATTGCGCCATGCATCGAGGATGAGATCGACATTTCCATCGATGTCATCCATCGAATTGACTTCCAGATCATAGACCCTGCCTATGTGAATGACCTGTTGGTCACTCACCGCGCTGCCTTGTTCGCGGTCACCGTGCGCCATTTCTCTTTCGATTAGGAGGTCGGTGGGGCAATGCACAGCCACAAACAATACATCATGACCTGCCAGATGCCGCTTTAGCATTTCTGCCCATTCAGGCGTATCCAGAATATGTTCGATGATCAGATTGTTTCCTGCATTTGCATAGGCCGCCAAAGTCGCATGGAAACCATCAAAGAACTTGCCACGCTCGATCGACCAATCGAATTCTCTGCTTTGAAAGCGCCGCATGGGCAGAACGCCAGAGTCCCGAAGATGATCAATCGAGATGTGCCAGAATGGCACCTCTGCCGCCCTTTGCAATGCCCGTGCCAGTGTCGTTTTCCCACTGCTGGATGCACCGTGAAGAAAGATGATCTGCGACATGTTTTAGGGCGTGCTTATCATTTGGGTGTTGCCAGGCTCAGACTTTGGGAACATGAAAGATCTTGCATACTGCACCTTCCATCCGGCGATATTCTCGAAATCCCATGGCTTCATAGTACCCAAGCCCCTCGGGATTGGCGGCCCCAATCGTCGCGTCGATAGCAGGTAAACCCTTATGTCGAGCGGCCTCAAGCGTCGATTCAAATAGTGCCCGCCCCACACCGCGTCGCGCAGCAGACGGCCGAATATGTGTGCCGATGATACCCAAGCCGACCGCAACCTCATAGGGGTTGTTTTCGGTGGCAAGTTTCAGCGATTGGAAACCCAAAATTTCTCCGTTTGGCGTGACAGCAACACTACACCGAATACGTTCGGGATCGCTGATGTAATGCCCCAAAGCAAAAGTAGCGTTGCTGTCTTTGCTTCGCTTACCGGCAGCCACGAGCTCGGTCAGCACCTTGGCAATTCCATCAGCATCAGCCTCAACAGCTTCGCGGATGATCGGTAGATCCAATCTACTCATCTACTCCCTCATATTCAGGCACCATGCAGGTGCCGTTCTTCCATGTCCCGCGCAAATTCGCTGAGCCGCGTCTGAAACTGTCGGCGGAACCTGGATTGCCCGAGCTTCAAAGACTGTAGCAATAGCCGTGCGGGAAGGGTTTTTGCGCCCAGCGATGTCTCAATCCGCAAACGTGTCCGACGTTGAGACAGTGCCAAAAGCTCGACAACCGTATCACCGTTCATTCCCTTACTACTGGATTGAAAGCGCATCAGAGACGGGCTGTCATATTCCGTCATCTCTATGGCAATCTGACGTGGTTTACCGCGTATCTTGAACTCGGTCTCCCATGCGGTTCTGGTCTGTGGCACCGCAGAATCGGCGATTCTCCTCACTTCAATCCCGCGCCGCAAGGCCATGCGTTCAAAGCGCTCAAAATCAGAAATCATGGTGAAGACCGTATCAATCGGAACTTCGATATCTTCCTGCGCTGAAAACTGCATGTTCGTTTTACTCTGCCCTTGATTGAGTCCAGTTTCTCGTCAGTCCAGTGTGTCTGCAAGCCAGTGTTGCAACAAAAAATGTGCAATCGCGCCCTTTCGGGCTGGCAGGAGCTTGGGGTGGTCCCCGGCAAAGGCCTGCATCATCTCGGTCCGGGTGACCCACATCGCATCTTCGATTTCAACTGGGTCGATCTGAATATCGCGCGAAAGGGCTTCGCCTGCACAGCCAAACATCAGGGATGCAGGAAAGGGCCAAGGCTGGCTGGAAAGATAGCGCACTTCGCCCACGGGTACTCCGGCTTCTTCCATCACCTCGCGCCGTACTGCGGCTTCGAGCGTTTCGCCGGGTTCAACGAAGCCCGCCAAAAGTGAATACATCCCCTCGGGCCAGCCAGGAGAACGGCCCATCAGAACTGAATTTCCGTTCGTTATCAGCATGATAACAACCGGATCTGTGCGCGGGAAATGCTGCCCGCCACAGGCTGGGCAGCTGCGTTGCCATCCAGCTTGAACCATCTCACTATGTGCACCGCACTGGGCGCAAAACTGATGCGTTTCATGCCAGCCGATCACCGCCTTGGCGGTTGCTGCCAACTCTGCATCACGTGGATTCAGCCGTGCCATGATCCGGCGTAGCTCGACAAACACATGCCCTTTGGGCAAGTCGGGGTGTTGTTGTTCGCTACCATCCACAAACTTCCCGACAGCAGAGAGGTCTAGCCCCTCGGCCGCCCAATCAGATATATCCAAGGCAAACATAGGCGATCCGTCGTCCATACACCCGAGCAGGACGGGCACCTCGATCACACCACCTGGACCATTTTTGAGAATATCGTGGGACATGGGAAGCAGCGCCAACTGATCCACAGCGTCACCCTTAGCCAAAATTTTGCCGCGCCACAGCAGAACACATGCTGCTGACGGGTCAGCATGGGCCTGCGCCAATTTGTCCGCATCGCCTCGCAGCAATCCTGCCCGGTCCAGCCCAGAGCCGCCAAAAGTTACCTGTTCTGCGCGTTTCATGCCTGTCATTCCTGTATTTGCGCAAAGGGCTGCCATGTCTTGACCACCGGTGCAACGGGGTATTCACAGATCAATATTTCTTGCGCCGTCGAAAGACCGCAGCAATGCCTCGGAATTTGCACTAAATACAACTCATAGTGAAGTTTACGTTACACAATCATCCAGAAGTAAGAATATTGAAAGCCGAAGTTTTTCCGCCTCAAAATCGATATTCCAAAGGTCGCGCGCACATTCAGATCTTGGCGACCTCTGATCTTCATATGCACATGACGTCATACGACTATTATGCCGATCGCCCCGATCCTGATGTCGGCCTCGCCCGCACCGCAAGCATGATCCGGGTCGCCCAAGAACAGGCGGAACGCAGCGGGGCGCTGGTTTTGCTATTCGACAATGGCGATAGCCTGCAAGGTACCCCGTTTGGCGACTGGGCGGCCGAAGCCATGCCAGCCCAACACCCTTTGCCCAAGGCGTTCAATATCCTGGGGTATGATGCAGTCGGATTGGGCAACCACGATTTTGGATTTGGACTAAAGTTCATCAATCGCATCACAGGTCAGTTCGAGTGTCCGGTTGTTTGCAGCAACATGAAAAGCAACACTCCCGAACAGGGCTGGGTGTCCCAAGCAATTCTGCAGCGCACAATCAGTATCGGAGGAGAAGATGTTCCTATTAGCATAGGTGTTCTTTCTGTCCTGCCACCTCAGACCGCCCGGTGGGAGGCGCATATGCTGCGGGATGACGTGCAAATTGCCGATATCCTAACCGCAGCACAACGTACAGCAGCAGAACTGCGCAAAGATGGATGCGATTTGGTCGTCGCGCTGGCTCATTCAGGCCTCGGTTCGGCAGAGGCACAGCCAGAACTGGAAAATGCCGTTATTCCGCTTGCGGCTCTGACAGGCATTGATGCAATCGTTGCTGGCCATACACACCTGACTCTGCCGGGCGCGGCGCATGTCGGTTTGAAACATGTCGACAGCAATCGCGGACTTGTAAATGGCAAACCGGTGGTGATGCCGGGTTGGGGAGGCTCACACCTCGGCCTCATTGATTTGACACTGGGTCGAGATATTGACGGCTGGCACATCGTCAAGAGCGAAGCCGAATTACGCGCAGTCAATCCCGCAAAATCGCCGGTGACCGATTGTCCCGAGTTGGCACAGTTGTTTGCCCAAGGCCACACAGCAACACGCGCCCGCGCGGCCAAGCCCGTCGGCAATGTCCCACACCCATTACACAGCTATTTTTCGTTCTGCGCCCCTGACCGTGGGTTGGCGCTTATCGCAACCGCTCAAGCTGCAGCGCTTCGGCCATACCTTATGAATACCGAATGGGCAGACCATCCCGTCCTGTCAGCCGCCGCCCCCACCAAATTCGGAGGCCGCGCAGGAACTCGGTTTTATACCGATGTCCCGGCGGGAAGTATCTCGGTACGCAATGTGGCTGATCTGTGCGTGTTTCCAAACGAGTTGCGTGCCACTTTGATCACCGGAGAACAGGTTCGTGATTGGCTTGAGATGTCCGCCGGACTGTTCAATCAGCTTTCGCTGAATGATCCAGTCAACCTCATCGATCCTCTGCGGGCGGGGTATTATTTTGATGTACTGCATGGCGTGACCTGCCGGTTCGACCTGTCTCAACCCGCTCGTTTCGATGCAACCGGACGGATCACAGATCCCGGCCATAGCCGCGTTCGCGATCTTACATTTCAAGGGTTGCCTGTCGCCCCCGATCAAAGGTTTGTTGTTGCACTCAACAATTATCGCGCCAGCGGGGGCGGTCATTTTCCTGTCGACTTTCAAGCAGATCAGATAAACCTGCCGTCGCTGCGCATTCACGAAATCCTGTGCGATTCCATCGCGGGAAGATCGCCCGTAGACCCATTGGAACAAGCTCCTCAGCCGTTCTCGTTTGTGCCGACCCAAAGCCGCGGAGCAATTCTGACCACCGGTCCCGGCGCGGACAAATACCTGGAAGAATTGGCGGATTATGATCCCCAGATACTGCCCCGTGATACCGATGGGTTTATGCGCATTCATCTGACCTTCTGACGGGTTGCCATTTTACAGCCGGAGGCCTATATCGATGTTCGAGAGGTTGGCGCGGGCGAGCGCCTCGCCAACCTGGTCAGGTCCGGAAGGAAGCAGCCACAACGAGCCCCGCTTGGGTCGATGTCCAACCTCTCACTTTGAACCCATTAGCCGTAGGAGGGCGTTTATGATTGTAGCAATGACCCTTCGGGCAGACCGGTTCTGATTCTTTTTTCCAGCTGACTGCCTGAATACCTCACCTGCGAATGCGCGTTCGCCGTTCGACAGGATTGTTGTTTCTGATTACAGGCAGACACATGTCACTTTCCTTATCGGACCTCGGATGGTCCTCTCACTTTGCAGCTCAGCATGCGGCTGAGCCGTCTCTTCTCCCCTTTCGCATCGCAGCCGTTCACCGGGATCGGTTGATCGGGTTGAGTCCAGAAGGCGAGACTCCCCTACTCTCCCCAGACCAACCAACTGGTGCTTTTGCCGTCGGAGATTGGGTGCTGACCGATGAAAACAAACGCATACGCAGTGTTCTGGAACGGCGCAGCCTGCTGCAGCGCCGGGCTGCGGGCACAGGCGTCGCAGCACAGTTAATCGCGGCCAATGTGGATGTGCTGTTCATCGTCAGTTCCTGCAATGCCGACTTCAACCTGCCCCGACTAGAGCGCTATCTTGCGCTGGCCCATCAGGCAGGCAGCTATCCGGTGATCGTTCTGACCAAGTCGGACACCTGCGACAACGCAATTGCTTATGTCGAACAGGCCCAGTCACTGGCCCCGTTTCTGACAGTTTTGGCCGTAAATGCCTTGGATCAGTCCGATATCGAACAGGTCCTGTCGTGGTGCCCGAAGGGACAGACCAGCGCCCTGGTCGGATCGTCTGGCGTTGGCAAGACGACACTCGCCAACGGGATGACTGGACAGGATCAAGCCACCGCAGGCATTCGCGAAGATGATGCGCGTGGCAGGCACACAACAACAGCACGTGCGTTACATCGAATGAGCAACGGAGGTTGGTTGATCGATACACCCGGTATGCGTGCGTTGCGCCTGTTGGACGCGCAAGAGGGTGTGGACGAGGTATTCTCGGACATCTCTGACCTGAGCCTGAACTGCCGATTCTCTGATTGTCAGCACGACACCGAGCCCGGCTGTGCGATACAGGCTGCAATCGAAACCGGGGCACTTGATCCCGCACGGCTGGACCGATGGCACAAGCTGTGTCGCGAAGATCAGCACAATTCGGCTTCGGTGGCACAGGCACGCGCACGCGACAAAGCGTTTGGGAAAATGGTGCGCAGCGTGATGCACGAGAAAAAATCCCGCAAGGGACTGTGACCTTTCTGGGCACCGGTTACCGGTGCCCAGCATTTCAGGCGATCAACCGGGGCCAGACGGCAGCGTTTCGCCGGGCAAACGCGCCGATATGGCCGACTTCGGATAACCCGAATTCATTTGCCGAAAGCAGATGGCGCCGCGCGCCAGAACCATAGAGGTCGGCAAGCCGCCAAACCGCCTGGGGGGGGGCACAACCTGATCATCCTCAAAGGCGAATATGTCAACTTGCCTGCCCATGTCGGCCCAGCGGTTTGCCGGCAAGGTGTCTCCGATTTCGGGTACATAACTTTGGGGCGCTGTGCACCATTTGCGCCATTGCCAGTAAACTTGGGATGGCAGATCTGTTCCAAAACCCAAAGCCTTTCCAGGCAAATACCCGAGCGAATGTACCGCCAGGGGCGCATGACCGTACCAGAACAACGTCGCCAAAGCACGGTAAGGCCAAGGATGATCCCTCAGCGTAACCAGACCGGAACAGACACAGATCATCCTGTCGATCTGATTGATATCGGGTTGGACCGGACCAAACATCCCGCCCAAAGAATGCCCGATACTCCAAAGCTTGGCCTGTGGAAACCTCCGCCGCATTTCGGTCCGTGCAGCCGGAATGTCGATCAGCGCCCAATCCGCCATGGTGACACGCGATTGCTTTTGTGAGCCTGTCAGAGAGTGACCAAAATCCCTGTAGTCATAGGTAAGGCAGGCCATGCCGTGCGCTTTTGCAAGCCAACTTGCGAAATGCTGGTAGTAATCTCTGGGCACACCGGTTGCGCCGTTGATCACAACAACTTTGTCTGGTTCTGCGACAGGGTGATAGAGCCGTGCCGACAGTATTGCCGGGCCGGACTGAAACTGAATGTCCTCGGTGACAACCGCTTGCTGTGTGTCCAACATGGTGCCCTCTGAAATCAACTGAACCGATCAGTTCACCCAAGGCGCGCCGAGTCAAGGTTGACGTGGCTGGACCGTGCGTCACATGCCATCATCAATCTTCTTGACTCCCGAACGATTGTACCGCTAGCGATGACGTGATGGTTCTCGCGCCCAACTGGGCCGGGATGAAAAGGGAACACGGTGCGGTTCTGCCCGGATAAAACCGGAACGAACCCAGTCCGAGACTGCCCCCGCAACTGTAAGCGGAGAGCGATGTCGAAATGCCACTGGCCTTGAAGGTCGGGAAGGTCGGCAAAGCAATGACCCGCAAGTCAGGAGACCTGCCATCAAATCGAAACTGAAACTCGGGCGGGGTGTCCGGGCAGGGCAAGACCGCATGCATGCTGTCCCTCCTGATTGATGCCCCTGCCCTGCGCGGAGGGCGCATGAATGATCTGGAAGACCAACACGCATAAATTCTCGGCAACAATTTGCCAACGGACCGGGAAAAACTGCCCCGCTTTGGCACGACTGGCACGGGCACTGGCCACTTCGGTTGGAAAAGCTGGCCCCACGACCACCGCAGGATTCGGAATCGAAGGAAGCTGCGATTTGACTCATTGCGCCAGTGGGTGCACCGCCCGATTTCGCTCCGGTCCCGAAGAAACCCGAGTGTTCTGTGATGCCGATTCAGACGTCGCGATCGACCATCTGGACAGCTATGCAGACCTGATGTTTGGCACGGACTCGCACCCCATCCCTGGAGGCACCTTGTCCCGACCGCCTTGCGCGATGCTGGAAGTGTTAACCCTGGGCGGAAGTACTCGGGCGCAGGCTGAATACCGTCCGTCGGCTTGATCGCTATTCGGCTACCAAGACACTGGCAGGCGCAGTCGCCCAGCGCAGCTGCGCGTCGGTTTCAACTGCACATGGGCGTAACGCTCGCAATCTATTCAATGCCTCGTCCGGGTGCTCTCCACACTCGACCATTAAGCGTAATACAGCCATACCAGAACGGCCACATCCGCCTTTGCAGTGGATTAGTACTCGGCCTCCACCCGATAATGCGTGGCGAGCGGACTCGCTGGCATCCACCCAGCGCATATCAATGTCGTCGGAAGGTATACCGTAATCCTCGACTGGCAGATGAACCCAGCGACAAGCGCGGCTGCGAACATCGGCCCCAAAATCCCTGGCGCCATCAAGGATCATCTCGACCTCGGTAGTCATTGACAGAATAAGGCCGGGCTTCCATCCGGTAACCGCATCAAGATCACCGGAATAGTCTCCTCCTCGCCCTGGCATTGAAGTTAACGCAAGCGTGCCCCCGCCCACTTGAAGTGCATGGATAACAATCTGAGCCATTCTACGCTCCCCCCGAAACGCTGATCAGAAAATCTTTCTGGCTGGTCTTAGACTGTACGATATTAACCGCGTCGGCCAGCAATCCAAAATGAAAATCCTCGCGGCTTGCTGTGGACGCGGGCAGCGGGGGCCTCTACGCTGCGGCGTAACTCGAATCCGACAGAGCAGACATGACCGATACGCCAAGCCCCGCCTACCAGGTTCTTGCCCGCAAATACCGTCCTGAAACCTTTGCCGATCTGGTCGGTCAGGACGCGATGGTACGCACACTGAAAAACGCGTTCGAGGCGGACCGGATCGCTCAGGCCTTTATCATGACCGGCATCCGTGGCACCGGTAAAACAACCACAGCCCGGATCATCGCGAAGGGGATGAATTGCATCGGGCCTGATGGCGAAGGTAAACCCACCACCGAACCCTGCGGTCAGTGCGAGCATTGCGTCGCCATCATGGAAGGCCGCCACGTCGATGTGATGGAGATGGACGCCGCCAGCCGGACTGGTGTGAACGACATCCGTGAAATCATCGACAGTGTCCGCTACCGTGCCGCCAGCGCACGCTACAAGATTTACATTATCGACGAGGTCCACATGCTATCGACCAGCGCTTTCAACGCGCTGCTCAAGACGCTTGAGGAACCACCCGAGCATGTGAAATTCATCTTCGCCACGACCGAGATCCGCAAGGTCCCGGTCACGGTTTTGTCGCGCTGCCAACGTTTCGATCTGAGGCGGATCGAACCCGAAGATATGATCGGCCTGTTGCGCAAGATCGCTGAATCCGAGAATGCGCAGATCGCCGATGACGCATTGGCGCTAATCACCCGAGCCGCCGAAGGATCCGCCCGTGACGCAACCTCGCTGTTGGATCAGGCGATTTCGCACGGTGCGGGTGAAACCAGCGCAAATCAGGTGCGCGCCATGCTGGGGCTAGCGGATCGGGGTCGGGTGCTGGATCTGATGGACATGATCCTGCGCGGTGATGCGGCCGGTGCTTTGACCGAACTTAGCGGACAATATGCAGAAGGTGCTGATCCTCTGGCTGTGCTCCGCGATCTGGCTGAGATCACCCATTGGGTTTCAGTGGTCAAAATCACCCCTGATGCCGCCGAAGATCCAACCGTTTCACCCGACGAACGTGCCCGAGGCCAACAGATGGCCGAAGCGCTGCCAATGCGTGTTCTGACCCGCATGTGGCAAATGCTGCTCAAAGCTCTGGAAGAGGTCTCGGCTGCACCCAACGCCATGATGGCTGCAGAAATGGCTGTGATCCGCCTGACCCATGTGGCCGACCTGCCAAGTCCGGAAGAACTGATCAAGCGCTTAAAGGATGCACCTCCACCCCCCAATGGCGGGCCAGGATCGGGCATCGGAGTGCCAGGCCAGGCGAGCCCTGCGCCACAGGCCACTGCCCGACCGGCCTATACCTCTTCGGCCATCGGTGGGAATGCAGGCGGACCGAGTGCTGCTCTGGCTCAGGACGTACAGGCAGCACTAGCGCGGTATCCCACTTTTGAACATGTGGTTGAATTAATCCGTGCCAACCGGGATGTGAAACTGTTGGTCGAGGTCGAAAACGGGGTACGCCTCGTGTCGTACCAACCGGGACGGATTGAATTTACCCCGACCGACAATGCCCCGACCGATCTATCTCAACGGTTGGGTGCATCGCTGCAGCGCTGGACGGGTAACCGTTGGGCAGTATCGATTGTCTCAGAAGGCGACGCTCCGACAATTGCGGAAGTTCGGGATGCCGCTGATCTGGCTCTCAAAGCCGAAGCGGAAAAGCATCCACTGGTGCAAGCGGTTCTGAGTCATTTCCCGAAAGCGCGGATCAGAAGCATCGAAACAGCCGAGCAACGCGCTGCTCAGGTCGAAACTGAAGCCCTGCCCGAAGTAGATGACGAATGGGATCCGTTCGAGGAAGACTGATCCTGTAAGCGATCTCCTCAATTCAGCCAGGTGCTCCCGTGCCGCCACGGCTCCTCGGCTGACGCCGACGATCCTGCCCGGGCCAAACCGAGGAAAGGTCTTGTCAAAGGTCTTGACGACGGGCGGGAGTGTCCTGACCTCTTGTGTCGCGCGGTTACGCTTCGTATCTAGGCCTCAAATCGAGTGACAGGAGATTACCGATGCTTAAAGGACTCGGCGGCCTGGGTGACATGGCCAAAATGATGAAATCTGCGCAGGACTTGCAGACCAAGATGACCGAGATGCAGGAAGAACTGAACAACCTGATGGTTGTCGGTGAATCGGGCGCCGGGCTGGTCAAAGCCACCGCGACTGCCAAGGGTGAGTTAAAAGGTCTGGATATCGACCCGTCGATCTTCAACGGCGATGACAAGGAAGTGGTCGAGGACCTCATCCTCGCTGCGATCAAGGATGCCCAAACTAAGGCACAGGAGCGCTCGCAGGCTGAAATGGCCAAGCTGACAGAAAGCATGGGTCTGCCCGCAGACATCAAGCTGCCGTTCTGATACACCCTCCTGACGGATCAATGGCCGGGGCTTACCTACCCGGCCTCTTTGCAGGAGCTTCGCGGTGAGTTCGAACAGCGACATCGACAATCTGATCGACCTTATGGCCAAGCTGCCCGGCCTCGGCCCTCGCTCGGCCCGACGCGCCGTCCTGCACCTGATCCGCAAACGCGCCCTGCTTCTAACGCCGCTTTCAGATGCCATGCAGCAGGTGGCTGTCACGGCCCGTGAATGCCTAAACTGCGGCAATGTGAGCACGACCGATATCTGCGACATCTGCAATAGCGAAGACCGTGCAACCGGGGAACTGTGCGTCGTAGAAGACGTCGCCGACCTCTGGGCGATGGAGCGCGCCGGGGTTTTCAAGGGTCGCTACCATGTTTTGGGCGGCACTTTGTCAGCACTGGACGGTGTCGGCCCGGATGAATTACGTATTCCTCGGCTAAAGGATCGGGTTCTGGCCGAGGGTATCACCGAGATCATCCTCGCCCTAAACGCCACCGTTGATGGCCAAACCACCGCACATTACATCGCCGACCAACTCGATGGACAGGCCCGCCTGACTTCCCTAGCGCAGGGCGTCCCGATTGGAGGCGAGTTGGATTATCTGGATGATGGGACGATCACAGCGGCGCTTAGGGCAAGGAAGGAACTTTAGACCGTCAGATCAAGGCCGAAGCATCATCTTTCCTTGAGAACAGCATCCAGCTTCTCGAATGCTTGCTTCCATCCGCCTTCGCCTGCACTTCCGGCAGGCACGCCCCGATGGATCATGGTCATGCGTGTCCTACCATCCTGTTCGAGAAGATCAATAATCACCTCGGTTATGTCTGGGCTTCCCTCGGGCATCCCCATATCTTTTGGCGAAAGAATATTTCCATCCTCGTCACACATGCTCTCGGTATAGACTAACCGGGACGGTTCTGAGATTTCTTTATATACGCCAGTAAACCACATCCTCATGGTGGTTTCCGGCGTTTTCATTTCCATACAAACCTTTCGTATACCTCCGACACGCAAATCGATCTCTGCAGTTGGAACTGAGAACCCTTTGGGCCCGTACCATTTCTGAAAAAGCGCCGGATCGGTCCACATACGCCAGACCCGGTTCGCCGGAGCCTGGAATTCCTGCACAATTCGCACCCAGTTTTCTGAGTCACTCATCATTCAAATCCTTTATTTCGCTAAGTAGTTTTTCCATCGCTTCAAACCGAACCTCCCAAATATGACGATATTGGTCAGTCCAGTTTGCAATCGATTCCAAAGGCTCCGGGTTTAGTCTGCAGGGTCGGAACTGAGCGTTTCTTGAACGCTCAATCAGCCCGGCCTCTTCCAAAACACGAAGATGTTTAGAGATTGCCGGCATGCTTACATCGAACGGCTCGGCCAGTTCTTTTACTGTTGCTTCTCCTTGCGCCAATCGCGCCAGCATGGCGCGGCGCGCAGGGTGTGCAAGAGCGGCAAATGCAAAATCCAATTTTTTGTCGTCAGTCATAATCCCATTAATAAACCACTAGGTTAATTAATCAACTGGTAAAATAAAAGGACAGATCACCCTGCAGTTTGAATCTCTCGAATTCTCTTTGGAAGAGAATGGTTTGCGGTTACTAAGGGTCAGTGCCACTTACGATTTGGAATGATCTGATGTCCCGACTTTTTGCCTTGACCCTAGCCGCCTTCACCGCCACCGCCGCCCTGTCGCAGGAACTCATCGACAAGGGCTTTGTCGAAGGCTGGAACATCATGATGGACCCCAACCTCGGCAATGGGTGCCTGATCCAGACGGTGTATCAGGATCTTTCGGTGGTGCGGCTGGGCTATGACGCGCTGGACGATCGTGGATATTTCACCGTTTACAACAAGGCTTGGGGCGACATCAAACCAGGGCAGAGCTACCCGATCCGGTTCGAGTTGGACGGCAAAAGCTTTGACGCCACCGCCATCGGGTTCAAACAGGATCGTGTGCCCGGCGCTACGGTGTTCTTTACCGACCGGAGTTTCGTCACCTCGATTGCGCAGAACAAGACCATGACCGTTTACAACCCAGAGGGTCAGACTGTCATGGCAATTGATCTGAAAGGCACGGCCAAAGCACTGGAATATGCGCGCGATTGCCAGAACAAAAAGCTTTAACGAATCGGATCAAACACGGCGTCTTTAGCGGTGCAATCACGGATCACGTCTCGCCCACAGGGCACCGGGCCAAGATCGCGGGACAGGCACAGGCGGACCTCTTCGATATATCCCTGCTTGCAGGTGATCGTGATCATGTCTGGTTCCAGATTGGCGTTGGCCTTGAGAAATGCTTCTTCCACCACCGAAGCAGGCAATTTGACCGACGCATCGAGTTTACGAAACACGTCGGGTCGCGTGACGCCTTCATAGGCCTTTCGTGACAGCGCAAAATAGTCTGGCGCACTCAGACCCGAGCAGGTTCCGTGCTTTTTCCATTGATGCCATGCCAGCCCGGATGAGCCCTGAATGTCCTCCATTTCCCGCGTCATACGGCGTGATGGCGGAGTCTCGACCGTGCGGCAGTAAGAGGGCCAGCCCTGGTGATATTGCGGCCATAGCCCGTGCAGGATCCATCCGTGATCGTGCCGGGCATCGCATTGATCCGATCCGCGCGCATCCCCCTCGCGGGCGCACCAGTTGGGTGACCAGCTGAGCGACAGGACATAGTAGTCGAATTCTCCCGCTTGCTCGCCATCGGCCAGCGCTGCCATCGCGCTGAAGAACCACAATACCAGCCCCAGAATACCTTGGCGCATTCGCCTCTTCCCTTCTTTAGCTGTCGCGACTATATAGGCCCCAAGTTCCCCGACAACGGAAACCTGCCCCAAAGCCTCGGGGCCGCCGCATTCCGGCGACGGGACAGATGTATTTATAGGAGACGGGCTGATGGCAAAACCGCTTATGGCCAAGGCAACCGCCGTATGGCTGGTGGACAACACCACGATCAGCTTCAAGCAGATCGCGGATTTCGTAGGAATGCACGAGCTGGAGGTGCAGGGCATCGCGGATGGTGATGTGGCTGCTGGTGTCAAAGGATTTGACCCGATTGCCAACAACCAGCTGACCCAGGAAGAGATTGATACCGCGCAGAACAATCCGCTGCACAAGCTGAAACTTAAGTTCAACCCAGCCGCTTCGGGCGAAGAAAAGCGCCGCGGCCCGCGGTATACCCCATTGTCCAAGCGGCAGGACCGTCCGAACTCGATCCTGTGGCTGGTCAAGTTCCACCCGGAACTCAGCGATGGTCAGATCGCCAAGCTGGTTGGCACCACCAAGCCGACCATCCAGTCGATCCGCGAGCGGACGCACTGGAACATCTCGAACATGCAGCCGATCGATCCGGTTGCT
Organism: Ruegeria sp. O11; assembly: GCF_056535285.1. Classification (NCBI taxonomy): domain Bacteria; kingdom Pseudomonadati; phylum Pseudomonadota; class Alphaproteobacteria; order Rhodobacterales; family Roseobacteraceae; genus Ruegeria; species Ruegeria sp. O11. The sequence continues at coordinate 110,735 of NZ_JBQERS010000005.1, forward strand.
CTGGGCTTATGCAAACAGTCCGAACTGGATGCCATCGTGCAGAAGGCGGCGGCCAAGAAATCTGCTGAAGGCGGCGTTATGAGCGATGATGAGCGTCGCAAGCTGGTGTCGACCGAGCAATCGCTGGAAATGGATTCTGCACCAAAGATCCCGACCGCGATTGAAGGCCTAGAGACGTTCTCGCTGTCCGACGAGCCTGAAGACAAAGAAGACGATGAGCCAATCGTTGATGCCGATAGCTTCTTCAACCTGCCCAAAGGTGGCGGCGACGAAGAAGACGAAGACGATCTGCGCCCCTGAGACGCTAACGGCCCCGATACCCAATAATCGGGGTCACATTTCCAAGGGAAACTGATGCTTAGCATTCTGTCAGCAGTTTTTGGACCGCACCGCGCCGTATCGATTTATGTGTTCCTGAAATCCTGGTGGTTGGCGATCACCGGCGCCATCGCAATGATTGCCATCGTTGCAGGCTTATTGTTGCTGAATGACGACGGCAAGCACGAGCACGAAGCGTTTTTAACCGTTGCGGTTTTGTCAGCAACGCCGATCAATGGAGATCTCAAAAACGGGGTTATTGCATCGGTGCGCCTGCCTGATGGTTCGGCAACTTCGATTACGTCTACAGAAAGCCCTATTGCGCGTTCAGTGGGCACTGAGGCCTGCATCGAAAAACGTGTGTACGTGGCGAGTGGTGAGCCGCGATACAGGTTCAAGCTGCCGCGGTACTGCGAAGCAGGTTAGTAAAGCAAAACCGCCCGGTGTCTGCACCGGGCGGTTTTACATTCAGATCATCTGGAATGCGATGCCTGCGATGATGGCCCCGCTGATGCCAAGCGCCAGATAGGTTGCGAAAACGCGAGGTTTGACCAGCGACCACACCGCCGCCATTGCAGGGATTGAGCTGACGGCTCCAGCCACCATGAATGACATCGCAGCACCAGCGCTCATACCTTGTTCCATAAGGCCTGCCAGCAGCGGTGGCGCGACGTAAGAGTTCAGATAGGCCGGCATTCCGACCAATGCTGCGACAACGATGGGAACAACGCCTTCACCGCCGACAACTCTGGCAATCAGGTCCGCTGGAACATAGCTGACCAGCAGTGCTTCGAGTACGTAAGCAAATGCCAGCCATTTCAGCAGGAATAGACCGTTGTGAACAAACTCAGCCCGAAAACGCGAGCGGCGTTCAGGCTCCTTCCAGAACTGCCATACGGGCTTGTCATCCTTCTTTGGTCCGCATCCACAGCATCCCGCTGGTTTGTATTCGCGCAACGGCTGTGCGAACGCGCCGCCCTTCTTCAGGGCGCGTACTGCGAATCCGCCGAACAGCCCCAAGGCAACGGCGGCTACGGCTTTGCCGATCGCAAATGGCCAGCCCAACGCACCAGCTGTGATAAGCAATGTCGGCGGGTCGATAAGCGGGGAACTGAGCCAGAATGCCATGACTGCCGATAAGGGCGCACCCAGGGCCAACAATCCCGCGATGAACGGGATGACTTCGCAGGAACAAAAGGGCGCCAGTCCGCCAAACAAGGCAGCAAGAAAGATCATCCGCGTCTCACGCCCTTCAAACGCGCGGGCTACCATCACTTCAGCTCCGGTTGCCTTGAGGTAGGACAGCAGCAAAACGGCAAACAGGATGTATTGCCCTGTATGCGCAAGTGCCTTACCGGAAAATGTCACGATTTCGGCCCAGTTACTTGGGTCAAGAACGGCCACCAGCACCAGGATGACCACGATCAGCGCCCACGGCGTTTTGATCAGACTGACCAGATTTCTCGCCGAGGGTTTGGGGTTTTGGGTCAACTCAGCCATCGTTCGCGGCCTTTTCTACCTCATCTGCACAGCATTCGCTGAGGATGAACTGCGCAAGATTTCTCAACTCATCAAAGCACGCCCGATTGATTGTAGTGCGCCCGATCTTTTCTTGTTCAACAACACCACCAGCAGCGAGAAACCGCAGATGATGCGCCAATGTCGACGGCGCGATGCCCGTACGAGACTGGATTTCTCCGACAGTCAGCCCGGTCTCGCCGGCGCGCACCAACGTTTTCAGAACTTTCAGCCGGGCTTCGGACCCCATGGCCGAAAAACCGGCAGCGGCTTCTTCCCACACAAGCTTTCTCCATATAACTAGTTTTATAGTTATATAGCTCAATAACCAACCAACGTCAACCAAACAGATGCGAACGGCTATAAGTCCAGATTGCTTCCATCTTAAGTCCAGCCTATAACGACGCTATGGGCATTTCGGTCGACACGTTCTTTCTTGAGCGCAACGGGCAAGGCACGTTGCAGGCGCAGCTTCAGCAGCTGATCGCCGAAGGCATTCTTTCAGGGCGTTTTCATGTTGGCGAGAAACTGCCCTCGTCTCGCAAACTTGCGGCTCATCTGGGTGTCAGCCGGATTACCGTTACCCTTGCCTACACTGAGCTTCTGGCAAACGATTATCTGACCGCCAAAGGCCGGTCGGGATACTATGTGTCGGAAAACGCTCCGGTGCCGCCAACCTATGCCCCGGTTCGGCGTGATAACGAGAATGTAGACTGGGACCGTGCCTTTGCCCGCCGTTTTTCGGATGGCGATGTATTGACCAAGCCTAGCAACTGGCGCGATTACCGCTATCCGTTCATCTATGGTCAGGTCGACAGAAAACTGTTCGACCACGCAAACTGGCGCCTCTGTGCAGTAAGGGCGCTTGGACACAAAGATTTCCATTCATTGACCGGGGACTATGTCGACCAGGATGATCCTCTGCTGCTTGAATTCATTGCAAGGCACACTCTGCCACGCAGAGGCATCGTGGCTCGGCCCGAGGAAATCCTGATCACTCTGGGTGCTCAGAACGCACTTTGGCTGGCCTCGCGCATTTTGCTTAACCGTAATCGAAGAGCCGCGATTGAGGATCCCTGCTATTACGCCTTGCGTGATCTTCTGATCCACTCAGACTGCCAGCTATCCTATCTGAAGGTTGATCGTGAGGGTTTGCTCCCAGATACGATACCGGACGATACTGACGTAATTTTCACCACTCCCAGCCACCAGTGCCCTACCAGCGCAACGATGCCGGTTGATCGCCGCAATGCCCTGTTGAGCCGCGCCCGGGAATTGGACGCGATGATTGTCGAGGATGACTATGAGTTCGAGATGTCATTTCTGGGTGCCCCGTCGCCAGCGCTGCGATCGATGGATCGGGACGGGCGAGTAATCTATGTAGGCAGCTTCTCAAAATCTCTGTTTCCGGGGCTTCGTCTGGGTTACATGGTCGGTTCCGAGCCCTTTATCCGCGAAGCCCGAGCACTCCGGTCACTCGTACTGCGCCACCCTCCTGGCCACATGCAGCGCACAGCAGCCTATTTTCTGTCGCTTGGTCACTACGACGCGCAGATCAGGCGAATGTCCAAAACACTGCAACGCCGACGTGAAGCAATTGAAGAAGCGATCAAGCAGTATGGCCTGACGGTAGCAGGTCGCGGCATGCTTGGCGGCTCTTCGATCTGGATGCAGGCACCAGAACGTATCGACACGACGAAACTGGCAAGCGATCTGCAGCGTCAAAGCGTCCACATTGAACCTGGCGAGCCCTTCTTTTCCGGCCCGAACCGACCGCAGAACTACTATCGATTGGGGTATTCCGCAATTTCGTCAGCGCGCATCGGACCCGGCATCCAGCAAATCGCTGAGACTATTCGTCAGTCTTGAGGCGTACTGGACCTAAGTCACCACCAGTTCTGGCCCTAACGCCACAGACACCCGTACGCCAAAACCGACCAGAAAACCGGGTCCCTAACCCTGGTCCCGCCATCTATGATCGGAGATTACGCAGATGAAGATGACCACCGAAGAAGCCTTTGTAAAAACCCTGCAGATGCATGGCATCGAACATGCGTTCGGAATCATCGGTTCTGCGATGATGCCAATTTCTGACATTTTTGAGAAAGCTGGTATCACTTTTTGGGATTGCGCGCACGAAGGTTCGGGCGGAATGATGGCTGATGGCTACACCCGCGCGACCGGCAAAATGTCGATGATGATCGCCCAGAACGGCCCCGGCATCACCAACTTTGTCACCGCTGTTAAGACTGCTTACTGGAACCACACCCCGCTGCTGCTGGTCACCCCGCAGGCCGCCAACAAGACCATGGGTCAGGGCGGTTTCCAGGAGATGGAGCAGATGCGCATGTTCGCCGACTGCGTTTGCTATCAGGAAGAAGTGCGTGACCCCAGCCGTATGGCCGAAGTGCTGAGCCGCGTCATCATGAACGCCAAACGCGCGTCGGCCCCTGCGCAGATAAACGTCCCGCGCGACTTCTTCACTCAGGTCATCGACATCGATCTGCCTGCTGTTGTTGAATTCGAGCTGCCTTCGGGTGGCGCAACGGCTGTGTCCGAAGCTGCCGCGCTGCTGTCGAACGCAAAGAACCCTGTCATCCTAAACGGTGCAGGCACAGTTCTGTCGAATGGTGGCATCGAAGCGTCGAAAGCACTGGCCGAGCGTCTGGACGCTCCGGTTTGCGTTGGTTACCAGCACAACGACGCCTTCCCCGGCTCGCACCCGCTTTTCGCTGGCCCGCTGGGCTATAACGGCTCGAAAGCCGGTATGCAGTTGATCAAGGAAGCAGACGTTGTTCTGTGCCTCGGCACCCGCCTGAACCCGTTCTCGACCCTGCCGGGTTACGGCATGGAGTACTGGCCGGCAGACGCGAAGATCATTCAGGTCGACATCAACCCTGACCGTATCGGCCTGACCAAGAAGGTCTCGGTTGGTATCGTGGGCGATGCGGCAACTGTTGCCACCAACATTCTGAATCAACTGTCTGATACAGCCGGTGACGAAGGTCGTGATGCGCGCAAAGCGAAGATCGCAGAAACCAAATCGCGTTGGGCACAAGAACTGACCTCGATGGATCACGAGCAGGACGATCCGGGCACCACCTGGAACGAACGTGCCCGTGCTGCCAAGCCGGATTGGCTGAGCCCCCGTAAAGCATGGCGCGCAATCCAGTCCGCTCTGCCAAAAGAGGCGATCATCTCGTCCGACATCGGCAACAACTGCGCCATCGGCAACGCCTACCCTTCATTCGAAGAAGGCCGCAAATATCTGGCCCCCGGCCTGTTCGGCCCCTGTGGCTATGGTCTGCCTTCGGTCATCGGCGCCAAGATCGGCTGCCCTGATGTACCTGTTGTCGGTTTCTCGGGTGATGGTGCCTTCGGCATCGCAGTTACCGAACTGACCGCCATCGGCCGCGAAGAATGGCCCGCCATCACGCAGGTTGTGTTCCGCAACTATCAGTGGGGTGCGGAAAAGCGTAACTCAACCCTGTGGTTCGATGACAACTTCGTCGGCACAGAGCTGGACACCAAAGTGTCTTATGCTGGCATCGCCAATGCGTGCGGCCTGAAAGGCGTCATCGCACGCACTCAGGACGAGTTAACCGCTGCGCTGAGCCAGGCGGTCGAAGACCAGAAGAACGGCATCACCACACTGATCGAAGCAATGATCAACCAGGAACTGGGTGAACCCTTCCGCCGTGATGCGATGAAGAAGCCAGTTGAAGTTGCCGGAATCGACGCGGCCGACATGCGACCACAGCAGGTTTGATCGCTGTAAAATCAAAGTCCGGACCGGGTTCAACCGGTCCGTCAAACAAAAGCAGAGGAAGAGGCTTTCGCGCTCTCTTCCTCTGAGTGGTTAAGCCCCGCGTTCCTACGCCCCAGAGCGTCCAACACGCGCAGGCACCAAGGCGATTCGCCACAGGGAGAGAGATAACGTGAACCAACAACCAAACCTCAACCTATCCCCGCCTGTGTCAGATGAGATTCGCCGCACCACTTGCTACATGTGCGCCTGCCGCTGCGGCATCAACGTGCACATGAAGAATGGAAAGGTCGCCTATATCGAAGGCAACCGGGATCATCCGGTGAACAAAGGGGTGCTTTGCGCCAAAGGCAGCGCAGGGATCATGCAGGTGAACGCACCGTCGCGGCTGCGCGCACCACTGAAACGGGTAGGGCCGCGCGGTTCGGGTGAGTTCGAGGAAATCAGCTGGGATGAGGCGCTGGAGATCGCTGTCGGTTGGCTAAAACCGATCCGCGAAGACAATCCCGAGAAACTGGCCTTTTTCACGGGCCGCGACCAAAGCCAGAGCTTCACCAGCTTCTGGGCGCAAAACTTCGGTACCTGCAACTACGCGGCGCACGGCGGGTTCTGCTCGGTGAACATGGCAGCCGGTGGCATCTACACGATGGGCGGTGCATTTTGGGAGTTTGGTCAACCTGATTGGGATCACACCAAGCTGTTCATGCTGTTTGGTGTTGCAGAAGACCACGACTCAAACCCCATCAAGATGGGCATCGGCAAAATCAAGGCCCGCGGCGCGCGTGTGATCGGGGTCAACCCAATCCGCAGTGGCTATAACGCCGTTGCAGATGACTGGGTTGGAATCACGCCCGGAACCGACGGCCTGTTCATCATGTCGCTGATCCATGTGCTGATGAAGGCTGGTAAAATTGATCTGGATTACCTCAGCCGCTACACCAACGCACCGGTCTTGATCAACGCATCCGAAGGCCCGGAAAAAGGTCTGTTCCTGAAAGACGACGACGGCAAACCGCTGGTCATTGATCGCAAAACCGGCGAGTTGACAGCGTTCGACAAACCGGGCGTGCGGCCTGATCTCTCGGCAACCTACGAGAAAGATGGGGTCACGCACCGTCCGGTTTTCCACCAGATGGCAGAACGCTATCTGGCCGATGAATACGCGCCCGAAGCAATTGCCGATAAATGCGGCGTACCGGCGACCCGCATTCGCGCGATCGCAGCCGAACTGGCCCGCGTGGCCTTTGATGAAGCCTTCGAACTGGACCATGAATGGACCGATTTCCGGGGTGAGAAACACTCGAAGATGATAGGTCGCCCCGTCGCGATGCACTCGATGCGCGGCGTCTCGGCCCATGCGAACGGTTTCCAGACCTGCCGCGCCCTGCATGTGTTGCAGATCCTGCTTGGAACGGTCGAAGTCCCCGGCGGCTTCCGCTTCAAGCCACCCTACCCCAAGCCGGTTGAGGCGCATCCGACACCGCACTGTAAGGTGACGCCGAATACACCTCTGGACGGACCGCATCTGGGGTTTGTTCGCGGCCCCGAGCATTTGGCGCTCAAAGAAGACGGCAGCCCAGCGCGGATCGACAAAGCGTTCACATGGGAAAACCCGATGTCCTGCCACGGGCTGATGCATATGGTGATCTCGAACGCCCATGCGGGCGATCCCTACAAGATCGACACGCTGTTCATGTACATGGCGAACATGTCCTGGAATTCGACCATGAACACCAAAGGTGTCATCGAGATGCTGACGGACAAGGATGAGAACGGCGAATACGTGATCCCGCATATCATCTATTCCGACGCCTACAGCTCGGAAATGGTGGCTTACGCTGACCTGATCCTGCCCGACACTACCTATCTGGAACGCCACGACTGTATCTCGCTGCTGGACCGCCCGATCTGCGAGGCCGAGGCCGCCGCAGACGCGATCCGCTGGCCGGTGATCGAACCCGACCGCGACGTACGCGGCTTCCAGTCGGTTTTGATTGATCTCGCCAACCGCATGGGCCTACCTGGCTTTACCAACGAAGACGGCAGCGCCAAGTGGGTGGATTACGCCGATTACATTGTGAATCACGAACGCAAACCCGGCATCGGGCCATTGGCTGGTTTCCGGGGCGAAAACGGCGACAAGGAAGGCCGTGGCGAGGTCAACCCGGACCAGTTGGACCGCTATATCGAAAACGGCGGTTTCTACGTGGCCCATATCCCCGAAGGGGCCGACTATTATAAGCCCTGGAACAACGCCTATCAGGATTGGGCTGTTGGCATGGGTATCTATGACAGCCCGCAGCCCTACCTCTTCCAGCTCTATTCCGAGCCGATGCGCAAATTCCAACTGGCCGCCGAAGGTCATGGCGAACGGCAACCACCCGAACACCTGCGCCAGCGCATTAAAGACACGATGAACCCGCTACCGATCTGGTACGAAACCGACCAGACCGGTAATGAAGGCTTTACTGTCAACGCCCTGACGCAGCGCCCCATGGCGATGTACCACAGCTGGGGCACCCAAAACGCATGGCTGCGGCAATTGCACGGGCGTAACCCACTTTACGTCCCGACCAAGTTGATGCGTGAACATGGGCTGGAAGACGGCGACTGGGCCAAGGTCAGCTCTCCGCACGGTGAAATCACGGTGCCGGTCATGGAAATGGCAGCACTGAATGACAATACCGTGTGGACTTGGAACGCCATCGGAAAGCGCAAAGGCGCTTGGGCACTTCAGGAAGATGCGCCTGAGGCCACAAAAGGCTTTCTGCTCAACCACTTGATCCACGAGCTGCTGCCTCCTAAAGGTGACGGCCTGCGCTGGGCAAACTCTGATCCGATCACCGGTCAGGCCGCCTGGTTCGATCTGAAGGTAAAGATCGAAAAAGCCACCGCTCCAAGCGACTCCGAAAGCCAACCCGAGTTCGATCCGATAAAATCCCCGGTTGGCACCGGTCCCAAAAATCTGGCGTGGAAGGTAGGAAAATGACCCAACTCCCCACATCTACCGACCGCAAAATGGGTCTGGTCATCGATTTGGACACCTGCGTCGGATGCCATGCCTGTGTGATCTCTTGCAAAGGCTGGAACACCGAGAATTATGGTGCACCTCTTTCAGATCAGGATGCGTATGGCGCAAACCCCTCGGGTACTTTCCTCAACCGCGTGCATTCCTACGAGGTGCAGCCAGCGGAAGGGCACGCCCAACTGATCCACTTCCCCAAATCATGCCTGCATTGCGAAGACGCGCCCTGCGTCACGGTCTGCCCAACCGGCGCCAGCTATAAGCGGGCTGAGGACGGTATCGTTCTCGTTAACGAAAGCGACTGTATCGGCTGTGGCCTTTGCGCCTGGTCATGCCCCTATGGTGCGCGCGAATTGGATCAGGCCGAAGGTGTGATGAAGAAATGCACCCTTTGCGTCGATAGAATCTACAACGAAAACCTACCCGAAGTGGATCGTGTACCCTCTTGCGTGCGCACCTGCCCGGCGGGCGCGCGTCATTTTGGAGACCTCGGGGATCCTGACAGCGATGTCAGCAAGCTGGTCGCCGAACGTGACGGTATGGACCTGATGCCCGAAATGGGCACCAAACCCGTCAACAAATATCTGCCACCCCGACCCAAGGACAAGATTGAGGAGCAGATCGACATTCTGGCCCCTCTGCTGGCCCCGGTCGCCGAAGAGCCCAAGGGTTTTCTTGGCTGGCTCGACAAGACCCTGGAGAAGCTCTGATGCACCCGGCCCCTTCCGTTATCATCTTTACCACACTGTCCGGCCTCGGCTTTGGCCTGCTGTACTTTCTGGGCTTTGGCACCCCTGACGTCTCGGGCATCACCGCTTTCGTGTTCTTCGCCATAGCCTTTGCGCTGGCCATCGGTGGGCTGCTGGCCTCTACTTTCCACCTCGGCCACCCGGAAAGGGCATGGAAAGCCTTTAGCCAGTGGAAAACAAGTTGGCTCAGCCGAGAAGGCGTCTGCGCCGTTGCGGCTTTGTCAGTGATGGGGCTTTATGCCATCGGCGTGATATTCCTTGGACAGCAGTGGACACTTCTCGGGGTTGTCGGCTCCATCCTAAGTCTCGCAACGGTCTTCACGACCTCGATGATTTACACCCAGCTCAAAACCATCCCGCGATGGAATATGTGGGCGACCCCGGCGATGTTCATCACTTTCAGCCTTGCCGGCGGCGCGTTGCTCGCTGGTGCGGAAAGTATTGCGCCAACGCTGCTGGTCGTCGCCGCCATTGTGCAACTGATTTACTGGGTCATGGGCGACAATGCGTTTCAAAACGCTGGTACCGATCTGGGCACCGCAACCGGCCTTGGCAATCGTGGCACGGTGCGTGCGTTCGAGCCGCCACATACCGGTACAAACTATCTGCTGCGGGAGTTCGTGCATGTGGTCGGGCGCAAACACGCGCAAAAGCTGCGGGCCATCTCTTTCGCGCTGGCCTTCGTGTTGCCGATCCTGCTGCTTATCCTTCCAGCAGATGGCGTTGTCCTGAAACACATCCTGGCTTTGTTTGCTGTCATGTCACATCTGACCGGCGTCGCGGTTTCACGCTGGTTGTTCTTTGCGCAAGCAGAGCATGTGGTTGGGTTGTACTACGGCAAGCGCTAATGGGGGCTCTGCCCCCGTCGCGGCAAGCCGCGCCTCCCCCGAGATATTTTTAGCCAGATGAAGTTTGGATCCCGAATTGAAAAGGGCGGCACTCGATCTTCGAGGCCGCCCTTTCGATTCTGTGTGTTGACTTTAGATTAGTCCAGCATGCGCCATTGCGGCTTCGATAGTGGCTTTGGTGCTGTCTTCCAGCTCGGTCAAAGGCGAACGCACTTCGGTGCTGCATAGGCCAAGTTTGTTGAGCGCGTATTTTGCGCCGACCAAGCCAGGCTCGATGAAGATCGCTTCGTGCAGCGGCATCAGCCGGTCCTGATAATTCAGAGCCTTTGTATAGTCGCCTGCCAACGTAGCATGCTGGAATTCGGCACAGAGCTTCGGGGCCACGTTCGCCGTAACAGAAATGCAACCAACACCGCCATGAGCGTTGAAACCCAGTGCTGTCGCGTCTTCCCCGGACAGCTGACAGAAATCGGCCCCGCAGCTCGCGCGCTGCTGGCTGACGCGCGCAAGATCACCGGTCGCGTCCTTTACCCCGATGACGCGCGGCAGCTTTGCAAGCTCACCCATCGTTGCAGGGGTCATATCGATGACCGAACGACCCGGAATATTGTAGATGATGATCGGGATATCGGCGCTGTCATGCAGAGTTTGGAAATGCGCCAGCAGCCCCTTCTGGGTCGGCTTGTTGTAATAGGGTGTTACAACCAGCGCCGCATCCGCACCGATTTTCTGTGCGAATTGAACGAACCGTATGGCCTCGACCGTGTTGTTGGACCCGGCACCAGCGATGACAGGTACGCGACCTGCGGCGGCTTTGACCACCTCGGCAATCACCGTTTCATGCTCTTCATGGCTGAGCGTCGGGCTTTCGCCGGTCGTACCAACCGGTACCAGTCCGGTCGAACCTTGCTGAATTTGCCATTCGACCAAGTGTTTGAGCGTATCCAGGTCCAACGCGCCGTTGCTGAACGGGGTGACCAGGGCTGGCATTGAGCCTTTAAACATGGAACGCTCCTTAGGTGTTTTTGCGCACCGGTCCGTCACGATTAAGGGTTTGTGAGTTGATCCCGGCGGCGCAAGGTTTATCCTGCATGGCTGTATCCTTGGTTTGTTGGGGAATGCAAGGGATGAGACGTATTCTGTCGCTTGGAATAGCGATGATTCTGGCGTTGGTGCTACAGCCGCAGGCCACTCGGGCGGATGCGACGCAGGATTTGCGCGCGGGGCTCTATGAGATGCGCAAGGGCGACTGGAATGCCGCGCTGCGCGTGGCAGGTCACCGTGGATCGGTGGCGCGGGACATCATTGTCTGGCATTGGTTGCGCGAGGGTTTTGGCAGCTCGGGTGACGTGCTGGTATTTCTGGAGCGGCGTCCGGATTGGCCCGGTCTGGCCTGGTTGCGCCGCAAGAGCGAGCCATCGTTCACCGCAGCCGATCCGGATCGGGTTCTGAATTTCTACGAGGGGATGCCTCCGCAAACCGCCGAAGGCGCGTTGAACTATGCCGTGGCATTGAAAAGCAAAGGCCGCAACGGTGAGGCCGAAGCCGACATCGTAACGGCGTGGCGGACAATGCCGATGGGGTCAGGTCTGCAAAAGAGCTACCTGGAGAACTTTAGCAAACTCCTAAAACCGCATCACGAGGCGCGATTGGACAGGATGCTGTGGGACGGGCATTTGGTCAGTGCAGGGCAGATGCTGCCCCTTGTCGATGCCGACTATCGCAAACTGGCCCAGGCCCGTATTGCCCTGCAAAAACGCCAGAACGGCGTGGATGGCAAGGTCGCTGCCGTACCTAAGGCACTGGCCAAGGATCCCGGTCTGGCCTTTGATCGTTTCGTGTGGCGGGATCGAAAGGAACTGGACGACAGTGCCATTGATCTGATGCTGGCACGTTCCACCGGACCAAAGTCGCTGGGCGAGCCTGACAAATGGGCGGAAGGCCGGCGTCGGCTGGCGCGGCTCGAGATGCGTACCGGTGATGCAGAGCGCGCCTATGCGATTGCCGCAAATCATCACATGACGCCTGAAATGGGCTATGGCTATGCAGATCTGGAATGGCTTTCCGGATTTCTGGCCCTGCGCAAACTGAATGATCCGGCCACAGCAGTACGGCATTTCCAGAATTTCTCAGGTGCCGTGCAATCGCCGATCTCGAAGGGTCGCAGTGGATATTGGCTGGGTCGTGCCCACGCGGCGCAAGGTGATGCGGACAAGGCGCACGAGGCCTATGCAGAAGGCGCAAAATATCAGACCTCGTTCTACGGATTGCTCGCTGCAGAGCAGATCGGCCGTCCGTTTGACAGCGAATTGGCTAGTCCACGCCGTGCACCGCATTGGAAACAGGCCGCGTTTGCGGACTCAAGCGTGCTTGAGGCTGGGTTGCTGTTGCTGCGCGCTGGCGAGGGTAACCTGTCTGAGCGGTTCCTGACCCATCTGGTAGAGAGCCTTGATCAAACGCAAGCCGCTCAGTTAGGTGATCTCGTAATCGAACTAAATGAGCCGCATCTGGCCGTTATGATCGCCAAACGAGCTGCGACCACCGGCATGGTTTTGCCTGCCGCCTATTACCCGGTGCATCCGGTGGCTGATATGGGTCTGCCCATGGCGAAGGAGATGACACTTGCAATTGCCCGACGTGAAAGCGAGTTCGATCCAGTTGTTATCAGCGGTGCGGGTGCGCGTGGCTTGATGCAGGTTATGCCAGCCACTGCCAAACTTGTGGCGCAAGATCTGGGCATACTAGGAGGGCACAAGACAGGGCGTCTGACCTCGGACTGGCAGTATAACGCCAAACTTGGGGCGAATTATCTTGCGACACTGGCCGAGGACTTTAACGGCAATGTTGTGATGATGGCGGCTGGATACAACGCCGGGCCAAGGCGTCCAATCTCGTGGATGGAACGCTACGGCGACCCACGTCGGGGTCAGGTGGACGTGATCGACTGGATCGAAACCATCCCGTTCAAGGAAACGCGCAACTATGTGATGCGCGTCGCTGAAAGCCTGCCGGTCTATCGCGCGCGGCTAGGTCAGCCAGCGCTCCCGGTGCCATTCTCACAAGAGCTAACCGGCTCGACTCTTTCGTCTTTCGCGCCATAGGGTGAACAGACCCGCGGCAATCACAATTGCTGCGCCCAGAACCACTTCAGGGCGCAGCGTTTCGTGGAAGATCGTGATGCCCAGAATGGCGCTCCACATCAGATGGAAATAGGCGAAAGGTTGCACTGCGCTGGCCTCAGCCATCTCATAGCATTTGATCAACAGCCAATGCCCCAACGCGCCTGTGATGCAGAGCAAACCCATCCATAGCCAGTCGGTTCTGGCCATCGGTTCCCAGAACCACACTCCAACAGCCGTCATTGCGACTGCGCCAGCCACGCCGGTCCAGAAAAAGCTGGTCGCGGTACTGTCGCGCCGTGCAGCGTATCGAGTCAGAAGGCCGTAGACCGCGAACATGAATGCCGAGATCAATGGCACCACGGCCCAGGGGTTGAACACTCCGGCACCGGGCTGGAGGATTATCAGGACGCCGATGCAACCGACACCTATAGCGGCCCAGCGGCGCCAGCCGACTTTCTCGCCCAAAACAGGGCCGCTGAGGGCGGCTATTAGCAGCGGATAGCAGATGAACACCGCTTGGCTTTCAATAAGCCCCAGGATGGTGAAACTGAAAACTGCCACGCAAATCTCACCGGCCAGCAAAAGGCCACGGAAAATCTGCAGCCCGAGCTGCTCGGTTTTCGCCGCCGCCCGTAGTCCCCCGGTTGACCTTGCAGCCACGGCAATCACGAAAGCGGCAAAGAACCAGTACCGGATCATCACAACCATGTAGGTGTTGTAGGTGCCCGCCAGATGCCGTGAGATCCCGTCCTGTAACGCAAAGACAATCGTTGCTGCGATCATCAAGGCAATGCCAGCATTAACATTGTTTTTCTGGCTCATGTCTTCACCGCCCGCGTCATATGCCGCTTGCGACCAAAACCGGGGGTGCGTGTCACCTCGAACCCCGCATCGGTCAAACCGCGACGCACAAAACCGGCGGCGGTATACGTTGCCGCAGTGCCATCTCTGGCCGTGTGATCAGCAACCTGCTGCATCAAGTCAGCACCCCACAGTTCGGGGTTCTTCGCCGGTGAGAAGCCATCCAGAAACCACGCATCTGCAGTGTCATCCCAATTGGGCAATGTCTGACGTGCATCTCCGACCATGACCTCAAGATGCAATGTATCCAGCACGCATTTCTGCCCATTCCAGGCATTCAGAAAGCGCTCAGCCCACGGCATCACCTCGGGGAAAGCGGCCAATGCGCGCGCCATATCATCGGGCGCCATCGGATAGGCTTCGAAACTCGTGAACCGCAGAGGAGAGGTCTGCCCCGCTGCTTCCCACGCCGACCAGACGGTCAATAGGTTCAGCCCGGTGCCAAAGCCCAGCTCGGCGATATGAAATCCCGGTGCAAAGCGCGCAGGCAGGTCATTGCCCGCCAGAAACACATGTCGCGTTTCTTCCAACCCGTTTTGCAACGAGTAGTAGGGATCATTGAACCGATCAGAGACCGGAATCTGATCATCTGTCCAAGTGAGTTCGGCACGCTGGTCTGCCATCGGGGAATCCTGTAGCTAAGCGGCGCGACACTGAACAAGGAAAAGGGGATTGGCAATGGTCGATGTGACGGTGCGCGGCGCAGGGATATTTGGCCTATCGATCGCCTGGACCTGCGCAAGACGCGGCGCCAAAGTTCAGATCGTTGATCCCATTGGCCCCGGGGCGGGCTCCAGCGGCGGCTTGGTCGGCGCGTTGGCCCCACACGTCCCCGAAAACTGGAACGCTAAAAAAGCGTTTCAGTTCGAAAGCCTCATCATGGCCGAACCGTTCTGGAAGCATGTCGAGGCCACAGGCGGGGTGTCACCAGGATACGCGCGGCTTGGCAGGCTGCAACCCATTGCAGACGCTCGGACATTGGACTTGGCCCGCGCACGCGAACTGACGGCCAAGGAACTCTGGCAGGGACAGGCCGACTGGAACGTCAGAGCGTTGGAAAAGATCGGCGCGTGGTGCCCGCCCAGCCCAACAGGATTTGTTATTCATGATACGCTTAGTGCGCGCATGCACCCTCGGCGTGCCTGCGCCGCATTGGTTGCGGCGCTCGCGGTAATGGGAGTCGAGGTCACCACAGATGCTCCCGACAAAGGGCAAGTCATCCACGCGACAGGGCTTGCAGGCCTGCAGGAACTCAGCGCAGCATTTGGCAAAACGGTCGGTAATGGCGTTAAGGGACAGGCGGCGCTACTGCGATTTGATGCGGGTGCCGTCCCGCAGCTGTTTGCTGATGCTATTCACTTTGTGCCCCATACGGATGGTACACTCGCCATCGGTTCAACGTCCGAGCGTGAGTATGATGACCCAACCAGCACGGATGCGGCATTGGAAGAGCTGCTGGATCGCGCGATGCGGGCAGTGCCGGTGTTGCACGGGGCCGAGGTGATTGAGCGTTGGGCCGGTGTTCGCCCGCGCAGCAAGAGCCGCGCGCCAATGCTGGGTGCACATCCGTTGCACAAAGGACAATTTATCGCAAATGGTGGCTTCAAAATTGGCTTTGGCATGGCCCCGAAGGTAGCTGAGGTCATCGCCGACCTGATTCTCGACAATCGCGATGCAGTTCCTGATGGTTTTCGCCCCGAGGCGTCGCTGTGAACACCGCATACTCTGAACCCACACGACTGAACCGCGACAGCCTTGTGCTGCCTGAGGTATTACGCCTGATCCGTGAAAGCTTTGCGTATATGGAAGGTCGTATTGATCCGCCTTCTTCAATGCACCGCCTAACTCTGGACAGTCTGCGCAGGCAGATCGATGAGGGCGAGATTTGGGTGATCGGAGACCGCCCCGATGCTGTTGTTTTTCTGACACCCAAACCGGGTCGATTATATCTTAGCAAACTGGCTGTAGACCTTCGGCAGCGCGGTCGCGGTCTGGCCCGTATACTAGTCGAACAAGCTCAGGTCCAAGCACGCAGGTACGGGTTTGATATACTGGAACTACAGTCCCGGGTTGAGCTTGTCGAAAACCACGCGACTTTTGCCCGGCTTGGATTCTCAAAGACCGGTGAGACGGCCCATCCGGGCTTTGATCGGCCGACCTCAATTACCATGCAAAAAAGGTTGGGCTGAAGTTCAAAACCCGGCTTCGGCCCGCAGCTTCTTCATCAGCGCGTTCAGTGTGTTTTCGTAGCGCTCATTAGACAATCGTCCTTCACTATCGAATTCGTTGGAACTGTCGGCCAAATGCAATTCAGGCCCCTGCAGAATGCGAGGCTGAAAAGGAACCATGAAAGACCGCAGGATCATCTGAGCCCGCTCACCGCCGGCACGACCGGCTGCAGCAGACATCACTGCCACAGGCTTATCCATCCAAGGCTTGCCGCTGGTCCGGCTAACCCAATCCAGCGCGTTTTTCAGAACACCCGAGGGCCCCTTGTTGTATTCCGGCGTCGAAATGATCACCGCATGAGCCTGCGCAATCTGATCAGCCAACACATGTACCGCTTCGGGGATACCCTCACCAACCTCAACATCGCCGTCATAAAGAGGCAGGTTCAAATCTGCCTCGATGAACGTGCCGGCATCAAATAAGCGGGCAGCCTCGCGAATAAGCTTGCGATTGGTCGCCTCTTTTCGCAGTGAGCCGGCAAGGCCAAGAAGGATCGGTTCGGACATGGGGAAACTCCGCTGTGGTGTTTCCCCCTAGTTAGCCCGGGATAATCCTGAACCAAAGCCCACGTGACGCGCAGTCACTGTGCGCGAAACATCCGGTCAGGTATTGCTGCTGGGAACGACCACAATCTCAACCCGTCGGTTCTGGGCTTTTCCTTCCGGTGTCAGGTTCGACGCAATCGGATTGTTTTCACCCTGCCCCACGGTCGTGATGCGGGAAAAGCTGACACCGTTGGCCTGCAGAATATCGGCGACAGCATTCGCGCGACGCTCGGACAGACCCAAGTTGTATGACGCCTCTCCGTCACTGTCGGTATGACCGATAATCTGCACGTTCGAGTTCGGGTAGTTAACCAGGTTCTGCCCCACCTTCACCAGATCGGCGCGGAGGGCCGGACGCACGGTGGAGCTATCTGTATCGAAGGTGATATCATTCGGTACCGTAACGATTAGGCGGTCACCCGCGTTGACGATAGTGATGCCGTCATTGGCCAGCTGTTGCCGTAACTCAGCCGCCTGTCGGTCAAGCTGGTTGCCGATCACGCCACCGCCTGCGGCACCGATCGCACCGCCGGCCAGCGCCCCCAGCAACGGATCTGAATCATTAGCGATTGCGCCCACACCCGCACCGATCAGACCCCCAAGCAATGCGCCTTGTTTCGCATTCTTATTGGGATCTTCTTGCACGGTTAGAGTGGCGGGGTCGGTACACGCAGCCAAAAAAAACGCCGAACACAGCCCGGCTGTTAGTACACATTTGGAAATCGTCATAAATTCACCTTCTGCTCACGTACCCGTTCACCGGGTTTGCCTCGTTGCGCGCAGTATAACATGGTGAGAACAATGGGCCTCAAGCAACAATTGGGTGAGATCGGCGAATACTCGCCATTTAGGCCGCTCCGACAGGGTCGCTCCAGTGATTTTGCTCCTGCCAGATCGCGCGCAATGGCTCTCCCTGCCCACAAAAGTGATCTTCCGTCAATTCGCAGGCCCAAATCCGATCGGTGCGGAAGTGGCGGAACCCATTTCTCAGCTCACACCAGGCGGCCAACATTGTGCATTCTATGTGGTAGATCAGGGCAACGGGTCGCACCGTTCGTTCGCTGCGTTCACCTTCCGAATTCACATAGGTGATGCGGATCTTTTGTTCAGCCCTGATCGCTTCTCGATAGTTTACGACTGGCACACAGCCCTTTTCAGGATCATCCATAGGAGCCCCCCATGGAGCAACCTGCAGCCAATCCGCAGGAACCCGTAACGCTTCGATCTTGCGACACACCCTGTCTGCGGCTTGCTGCAAGGTGCTGTCGCCCGTACGCGCCAACATCGAAAGACCGACCCAAAGGGCCTCAACCTCTTCGGCGTCAAAATTCAGTGGCGGCAAATCATATCCCCGCCGCATCAGATATCCGACACCCGCCTCACCCTCGATGGGCGTGCGCTGCGCCTGCAACGCAGCAATATCACGGTAGACAGTACGCACCGACACCTCGAGCTTTGCAGCCAGCGCATCGGCAGTCACAGGTGTCTCGGCAGCACGCAAAATCTGTATGATTTCGAACAGACGGGTTGAACGGCGCATCAGAAGCTCCTTGCGATCTGCTGACAACTTAGCACACCCCACTGACAAGGTGGTGTCAGGAGTGTTGAGAGAAGATAGGTCAAACACCAATCAGGAGATTGCCCATGCCTTACCTCGACAATCACGTCATGATGACCCTGAAGTTAGATCGCTGGTCTCAGGATCACGTATTACGCGGCTTCGAAATCGAGCGCGAACTGGCTGCTGCCCGCGAATGCAAAGCCGCGCGACCCATCAAATGTACCAAGCGGTTTTCTTTAGGTAATCTGAAGATGTTGTGGACCAGCACCGCCTAACTTTAAAACTCAGCTGGGGCGCGGAATTTCATTGATACACCGCCTTCTGGGTTTTTCAGTCGCAATTCTTCGGAATGCAGCATTAGCCTCGGAAAATCGCGCGCTGCGCCGTCCGCGTAAAATGGATCACCTAGGATCGGATGGCCCAGCGCCTGCATATGTACACGCAATTGATGCGATCGCCCGGTTTTGGGAAACAGGCGGATACGGGTCGACTGACCTTCGTATTTCAGAACACGCCATTCGGTGATCGCTGGCTTTCCCGTCTCGTGGCACACCATCTGGCGTGGGCGATTAGGCCAATCAACGATCAAAGGCAAATCCACAGTCCCCGTTTTCGCTTCGACCTGTCCCCAAACACGGGCGATATAGGTCTTACGGGTCTGACGGTTTTCAAACTGCAGCCCCAGATGCCGCTGCGCATGCGGCGTCTGGGCAAAAACCATGACACCCGATGTGTCCCGATCCAAACGGTGCACCAGCAGAGCCTGAGGAAACGCGGCCTGGACACGGGTCAGCAGGCAATCGGCCAGATGCTCCCCCCGTCCGGGCACAGACAGCAAACCCGATGGCTTGTTCACCACGATCAACTGTGTGTCTTCATACAGCACGTCCAGAGGTGTTTGCGGGGGATCATAGGTCTCGCTCATGCGCGCCTGCCTATCCCAGCACGTCACCTCCCGCAACGTCGTCCTTGCCTGAACGAAACGGTTCAGCAACTCTCGGGTCAACAAGAAGGAACATGGCATGCACCCGACGATCAAACGAATGCAGGACGTTGTCGCCAAAGGCGATGAAAGCCTGATCCACGAATTGCTGGCAGAGGACGTGCGGTTTTCGCCCCCAACCTATTATAGCACTTGGACAGGGCGTGAACCGGTTGCGGCGGTTCTGGGTCATGTAGGTCAGGTATTCTCGGATTTTCGGTATCGCCGGATCATGGGTGACGGCAACGATTGGGCGTTGGAGTTTCAATGCAAGGTCGGAGATCTGGACGCAGTCGGAGTCGATTTGATCACTTTGAACGCTGATGGCCTCATTCAAGATTTCGAAGTTGTCATGCGCCCTTACAAGAGTGTCGGCGCCCTGCGTGAAGCCATGATGGCGCGGGTCATGAAAGATGCGCGTTTTCTGAAATTCAAGGATGCGCTGAACTGAAGATGCCTTTCCCTGTTGCTGCGGACCAAATTCTCCGCGTCCCGTTATTGCCCGTACTGGCTGTTCAGGGCCACTCTGTGCGACGCAGTGCTCGCTTGCTGCCTGAACCAGAAGGTCCTCGCGAAGGGCGTGAAGGGCGCGGTCCACGATTGCGCTTGTTGATTGCCGGGGACAGCTCGGCCGCCGGTGTAGGCGCAGGCACGCAAAAACAAGCGCTGTCGGGGCAATTGGTCAGCCTACTGGCAACACACCACACCGTAGAATGGCGGTTGGAAGCTACGACCGGATATACCACGCAAGATACAATCGACCGATTGCAGAGACTAAAAGACCAATTTGATGTGGTGGTGACGGCCCTTGGCGTGAATGACGTGACCCGTGCCGTGACCGCACAACGCTTTGAAGATCAGCAATCACGCCTTCTAGCCTTGCTGACCGGGCAAATCGGAGCACGAAATGTAATCGTGACGGCCGTTCCCCAGATGGCGCGATTCCCAGCCTTGCCTCGGCCCTTGGCATGGGTATTGGGGCAACAGGCCGCGCGGCTGGACCGAGGATTGCAAAAGGTGGCTGCTGGTTTCCCGCAGGTTTCCCATCTGTCATTGAATCTGCCCGACGATCCGTCCCTCGCCGCCCCGGATGGGTACCATCCAAGCCCTAAAACCTACGCGATCTGGGCTGCCGAAATCACTCGGCTTATTCGTCAGGCCTGAGACCGTATCTGCCGGATCATCGGAATCGAATACACGACCAACCCGGACCAAATCAAAGGGAAGGCAATCATTCTTGCCTGGTCAATATGTTCTCCGAACAGGGTGATCGCAGTAATAAAGATCATAGTGGGCGCGATGTACTGCAATATGCCCATGGTCGACAGGCGCACCAGTTTTGCCCCGTTTGCATAGATCAACAAGGGTACGGCTGTTACGATACCCGCACCTGCCAGCAACAAAGTGTCTGACGCAGCCGCCCCAAAATGCCCCGTTCCACCTGCGCCCAACCATGTAACATAGGCCAAAGCCGGGATAAGCAGGATCAGGACTTCAAGCAAAAATCCCTGATTGGGTCCAATCGGAAGAGAGCGTTTGAAGAATGCATAGAATCCCCAACTGACCATCAATCCCAAAGCAGCCCAAGGCAGGCTTCCGGCTTGAAACACTAGAACCAACACGCCCAATGCGGCCAGCCCGACTGCGACCAATTGTGTACGGGTTAAGGGTTCGCGTAGCAGGATCGCCCCGAGCGCAATACTGAACAAAGGATTCATATAGTAGCCAAGTGCCGCATCCAGCGCGTGGCCAGATGAAATCGCCCAAACATAAATTGCCCAGTTCACCGAAATCAAAGCCGCAGTCAGCGCTGCCATGCCCAACATCTTCGGATTGCGAAGTGCAGCTTTAAGATCACCGGTACGCCCAAGCGCAACCAACAGCAACCCAGCCACCGGAACCGACCAGATGACGCGATGTGCAACGACCTCTATCGGGCCGATATGTTCCATCGCCTTCATGTACAGCGGCAGGAAGCCCCAAAGGACATAGGCCAATACGGCCAGCACAAGCCCTTTGGGCGTATCCGTGTTGTTTGGCGTTACAGGGGTCTCTGCCACGATGGGTCTCCGACTGATACTGTATTTCTCTACGGCAAATCAGACGGGCTTGGGAACCATCAAAACTGTGAAGCCGGTCATCAGGAATCCTGATATGTTTCATCTGAAACAGGCAGGCCAAACAAACAATTCGGGGCGCCACAGCGCCCCGACAGTTTGGCTATACTTTTACGCGTTCGGACTTTGGGTCGTACATCGGTTTGAGCGATGCCTCAGCTTTCACTTTCACGCCGCAAACGTCTATTTCATAGCTCGAAGCCAGAACATCTGCCGCTTTCTCGCCTTGGCAGGGTACATAGCCCAGACCAATCGCGCCGCCGAGTGTATGCCCATAGTTGCCAGAACTGAGATACCCCACATATTCTCCATCGCGTATGATCGGCTCATTGTGGAACAACAGCGGCTCGGGGTCGGTCAGCTTGAACTGGACCAAACGGTTTTGAGGCCCGCTTTCTTTGCGGGCTATAACCGCCTCACGCCCAATGAAATCACCGCCCTTATCCACTTTGACGGCAAAGCCCAACCCTGCATCGAGCACGTGATCTTCACAGGTGATGTCATGGCCAAAATGGCGGAAGCCCTTCTCGATACGGCAGCTGTCCATCATGTGCATACCACAAAGCTTCAGGCCCATATCCTGACCGGCGTCATGCAGCGTTTCGAACACGTGACCCGCCATGTCGGAAGGTACATATATCTCCCACCCAAGCTCGCCCACATATGTCACGCGGTGGGCACGGGCGAGGCCCATACCGATCTCAATCTCCTGCGCGGTGCCAAAGGGGTTGGTCGCGTTCGAGAAATCCGCTGGCGAAACCTTTTCCAGAAGTGCGCGGGCATTTGGCCCCATGACAGCCAGAACGCCTTCGCCTGAGGTGACATCCGTGACGACGACGTTGAAATTGACCGCATAACGCATCATCCAGGTCTGATCCGCCAGACGGGTCGCCGCTGGGGTGACGACCAGATAAGCCGTCTCGGTCAGGCGCGTGACGGTCACGTCGGCTTCGATACCACCAGCGCGGTTTAGGAACTGGGTATAGACGATCTTACCATTGGGCACCGAATAATCGCCGCCACCAATATAGTTCATGAATTTCTCGGCATCCGGCCCTTCGACACGGATTTTGCCGAAGGACGACATGTCGTACATGCCTACATTTTCGCGCACTGCGCGGTGTTCTGCGGCCGCGTTTTCAAACCAATTCTGGCGCTTCCAACTATATTGGTATTCACGTTCCTGTCCGTCATTGGCAAACCAGTTGGCGCGCTCCCACCCGGCAATTTCGCCCATGACCGCACCCTGTTCCAGCAGATGATGGTGAAATGGTGTCCGACGGACGCCCCGTGCGGTAGCCTTTTGGCGGTAGGGGTAGTGGTCAGCGTAAAGCAGGCCAAGCGTTTCTTTCGAACGCTCAA
Source organism: Ruegeria sp. O11 (assembly GCF_056535285.1). Taxonomy (NCBI): domain Bacteria; kingdom Pseudomonadati; phylum Pseudomonadota; class Alphaproteobacteria; order Rhodobacterales; family Roseobacteraceae; genus Ruegeria; species Ruegeria sp. O11. Next base: position 133,738 of record NZ_JBQERS010000005.1, read on the forward strand.
AGAGGTATTGCTTATTGCCCTGAAAGGACTGCATGCGGCTGATGTCCACATCGCCCAGATCAAATGGCTTTTCACCCGAATCCATCCATTCGGCCAGTGCCATGCCAGCCCCGCCCGCCGACTGAATACCGATTGAGTTGAACCCGGCCGCGACCCAGACATTGTCCATCTCGGGTGCGAGGCCCAGATGATAGGCGTCGTCCGGTGTAAAGGATTCAGGACCATTGAAGAACGTGTGAATCCCGGCCTCGGCCAGCATTGGCATCCGATTGCAGGCTGCTTCAAGGATGGGTTCGAAATGGTCGAAATCTTCAGGCAATTGGTCAAATTCGAAACTGTCAGGGATGCCGTTCATTGCCCAGGGCTTGGCATTCGGCTCAAACGCACCTAGCAGGATTTTCCCTGCATCCTCTTTGTAGTAGGCGCATTCGTCCGGCACGCGCAGTACGGGCAATTGGGTCAGACCGTCGATCCCCTCGGTGACGATATAGAAATGCTCGCAAGCGTGAAGCGGTACGTTCACACCTGCCATCTTGCCAACCTCGTGGCCCCACATCCCTGCGCAGTTCACCACCATGTCGCACTCGATATGGCCCGAAGCGCTGCCATCATCTGCGACCCAATCAACGCCCGTCACCTGACGGCCTTGCTTGACGATGTCGGTGACTTTCACACGTTCCTTGACGATACCACCGCGCTGACGCGCGCCTTTGGCCAAAGCCAGAGCGATATTTGCCGGGTCACCTTGCCCGTCCAATGGCAGGTAAACTGCCCCTTTAACCCCTTCCAGGTTAAGATGGGGATATAGCTCCTGCACACGGTCATTGCCGATCTCTTCGACCTCAACCCCGAAAGCGCGGGCCATAGCGGCCTGACGATAGATCTCTTCCTTACGCTCGTCGGTCAAAGCGACCGTGATCGATCCGCAGCGCTTGAACCCAGTGGCAACACCGGTCTCTTCTTCAAGCGCGCCGTATAGTTCCTGGCTGTACTTGGCCAGTTTGGTCATGTTCGCCGTCGCGCGCAGCTGCGCGATCAGTCCCGCCGCGTGCCATGTCGTACCGCTGGTCAATTGCTTGCGCTCCAACAGGACGACATCGCCCCAACCTTTCTTGGTCAGATGATACGCAACCGAGCATCCAATGACGCCGCCGCCGATGATGACCACTCGGGCCTTGGTGGGAAGATCAACCATCCTGACGTCTCCGCTGATTCAGGTTTTCTGCAAAATGCCACGAAGGATCGACAATAAAAGCATCAAAAGCGTCAGCTTAAATACAAAAATCACCGATATTCCGGGCGTCTTTTCTGGCGTCTCAGAACAAACGGTGTGATGCCAAAAAAACTTTTGTAGACGGATGAAAATCCGTTTGGAAAACCGCAAACCAGCCCGATTTCCCGCACGCTCATCGTCGTATTCAGAAGCAGGTTGTTAGCTTTGGCCAGTCGCATTTCCCGGTAGAAACCGTTCGGCGTGGTTCCGAAAATTGCTTTGAATTTTCGCTCAAGAGAGCGGTTCGATACGTGCAATATGTCAACGATCTGTTTGATCGGCAGAGGTTCCTCGATGTTTGCCTGCATCAGCTTGATGCACTGGTCCAATTTCTCGTCACCAGTGGCCGTTATCCGGGCGCCGGAAAAAGGTTGCATGGATGAAAAGTCACGGATGTTTTCATGCAGCATAATGTCGGCAACCGTCATCTTGGCCGCACCCGAGATATGCCGCCCAATCACGGCCAGCGCGATATCTGTGGTTGCCTCCATGCCGGCACAGGTGACAACCGAACCTTGCTCGGTGGCGATAGATAGCTTGGCCTCAAACCGAGCACCACGTTCGCGCAGGAAAGAGGCATTTTCCCAATGGGTTGCCATATGATCGGCGCTATTTTCGTCGATATACCGGCTTGCAGCTTCAGCCAACAAAAATACCTGGGCGCCCCGAAACGTATAGTCGCGCACGACACGGCCAAGAGAAAGTTCGGGCTGATCCGGGTCTGAGTTTCCGATTACAAACAGATAATTCGCATTCGGTTGCGCCGGGACAGTGTCGGTCGATACTGTTGCTCCGCTGCTGCTTTCCACCGGCCCTCCTTGTCGCGACCGATAAGTGAACGTGAACGGCGGGTGGGCACACACACGGTTCGCCAAGCGCAAAACCTCAACCAGCGAGGCCAGTTCGAGCAATACGAAACCCGACGCAACCAGAATGTCAAAATGGTACTGGACGCGATCCTGCTGTTGGTCAGATTTGGTCCGGACAGGCATCTAGGTCCCTCAGACGATTTTGTGTCCGGCCGCACGTAAATTCTCGGCGAGGGTTTTGATGTGTTCCGGCCCGACTTCGCAGCAACCACCAACGATCGTAGCGCCCTGCGCCACCCAACCCATCGCGTGCCGTGCATAGGCATCAGGGCCCAGGTCATGGCGGCTCTCCAAGGCATCAACCGTTGGGGCATCTTCCAGAAAGCCATCTGTGATGCCTGTAAATCCGTTGGCATAGGCCCCGTAAGGGCGATCCAACGTTGCGATGATATCCAAAGCCACCGGAATCGCTTCGGGGCGTGAACAGTTGATCAGCATCGCCTCGGGTGCGTAGCGCATAACAAGAGGGGCAATGTCCCCCAGTGGTTCGCCTGAACGCAGGCGGGTTCCGTCCTCGTCCATGACCGACAGGGCAAGCCAGACGGGTTTCCCACAGTTCTCGGTTCCGCGCAGCGCACCTTCGGCCTCCTGCACCGAGCATACTGTTTCGATCAGAAAAAAATCGACCCGATCCGACATCATTGCAGCCAGCTCGGCGAATCTCGCGGCGGCATCCGCAGGGTCGGGTTCCAGATCGGGCCGATAGCTGGCCAATAGCGGGCCAAGCGCGCCTGCGATCCGCCCACTGGTGCCACAGCGCGCCTGTTCGGCCTGTGATAGGGCAGCATCAATGAGATTGGGCATCTGATCTTCGATCCCCTCACGAACCAAACGTGAGCGGTGTATTGCGTAGGTGTTTGTCGTAGCGATCGTTGCACCGCTGCGGAAATAGGCGGCGTGAACCTCCGCCACAAGTTCGGGTTTGTCGATCATCACGCGTGTTGACCAAAGTGGCGTCGGCTTGTCGCCGCTCAACTTCACCAACTCCTGCCCGATCGAACCATCCAAAAGCGTAATATCAGCCATTTATTCCCTCTTTCACGGCACCAGAACCAACTTTCCGGGCAAAGTCTTGGACAGGAAATCCTCTTGCGCCTGAACAATGTCGCGTAACGGATAGGTCTTTGAGACCAAGGGCTTGATCCGACCTGCATTCATCAATGCAACAAGGCGGTCAAAAACGTCCGGTGGCTGATAGGTGCACCCATGGATCGTGATGTCGCGCAGATAGATATCCCGCAAGTCCGCGCTGACAATGGGACCTGCGATCGCGCCGGCTACGGCATAGTGGCCGCCGGGTTTCAACGCAAGTATCAGGTCTGGCCAAGCCGGACCTCCGACCACATCTATAACGACATCGAACATGTCTTCCGGCAAAGCCGCGTCGCGTTCAAAAGTCCCGATTGCGCCCTGTGACTTGACCACCTCAGATTTGGCGGCATTGCTAACGCCCCAGACCGTCGCCCCGCGCAGCGCTGCAAGCTGGACGGCGGCAAGGCCCACACCGCCCGACGCCCCTGTGATCAGCACTTTTTGACCTGCGATGACACCGGCACGAGTCAGCAGGCCTTCGGCCGTTCCAAAAGCACAGGGAATCGCGGCAATTTCAACGTCAGACAAAGGCGATTCAGTCACGTCGTACAGGTCATCACTTTCCATCAGACAATACTGGGAAAAGGCCCCGTCAATTTCTGAACCAAGCACGATAAAATCCTGTGGTCGGCCAGGAACCGGGCGCGGTAAATTGATCGGGCAAGTCACCCGCTGACCAGGCTTGAACGCCGCACCCGATCCAACCGCTTCGACAATTCCACAAAGATCGCCACCCTGGATCCGGGGAAAGTGCAGCGCACCTCCCCAACCACCTGCTTCGACTTGCTGATCTACCGCATCCGTTGCACCCGTGACGTCCGAGGAATACCAGCCGATCCGCGTATTAATGTCAGTGTTGTTCACCCCGGCAGCGGCAACGCGGACCAGGACCTGCCCCGGATCAGGGTTTGGAACTGGGATATCGTCCCGCCATTCCAACACCTCGGGTCCACCGTGGCCATTCAGATATACGCCATGCATCTGCCGGGTCATTTGCGTTCCTTTCTATATAGGTCGTCAGGCCCTCAACCGTTCATTCGAAGGATCCCAAAGCGGTTGGTCTTCCTGCACAACAGCACGGCATTTTTGACCGTAGATTTCAACCTGCAGCTCAGTTCCTGGCACAGCCTGATCTGCACGCACCATGCCAAGCGCGACGGAAGCACCGATGCGGTATCCCCACGCACCTGAGGTCGTTTCACCCACGATCTCATCGCCGCTCCAGATGCAGGACATGTAAGGCGCATCGACCTCGCCTGCGTCCACAATCAGAGTGACAAAGGATTTCTTAACGCCTTGCTGCTTTTCGTTCTGAATGGCCGCTTTGCCAACAAAATCCTGCGGCTTGTCGAGTTTGACAAAACGACCCAAACCACCTTCAAGCAAAGAGTAATCCGTGCTCAGATCGCCCTTCCAAGCGCGATAACCTTTCTCGATCCGCAAAGAGTTCAGCGCATACATGCCAAAGGGTTTGGCCCCGGCAGCCAGTACGGCTTCGTAGATGGTTGGCATCGCATCGTTTTCAGCGTGGATTTCCCAGCCCAACTCGCCTGCGAAAGATACTCGGATCAGAAAGGCCTCCTGCCCGGCAACTTTGGCAAACTGATGGGTCAGCCAACCTTGCTGCAGATCCGCATCCGTGATGCCGGACAACACATTCCGCGACATCGGCCCCGTTACGATCAACGTATCGCGCTCGGTAGTAGTTTCGCGAACAGTCACACCTTTGGGCACCGAATTCCGGATCAAATCCCCATCATGCCACTGCGCCGTCGCGGCGGTGATCAGGACGAAGTTGTTCTCAGCCAGACGGATACAGGACAACTCGGTCAGAATGCGCCCTCTTTCATCCGAGACATAGATCAGGTTCATGCGCCCGGCTTTGGGTATACCTCCGGTGCAGAAGCCACGCAGCCAGTCATCCGCACCATCCCCTTGTATCCAGAACCGTGAGAACCCGGGCAGATCCAGCACGCCGCAGTGATCGCGCACGGCTTCGCATTCTTCTTTGACCCGCTGTTCCCATGGGCCTGAACGTCCCCAAGTATGTGTAGCCTCCAGAGAGGTGTCGTCGCCGGGTTGCGCGAACCAGTTGGCGCGTTCCCAGCCGTTATAGGCCCCCATGACGCCGCCCAGTTCCTTGACCTTGGCGTGCACGGGTGAAACCTTCTTGTCGCGCGCAGCGGGCCATTCGTGATGAGGGAAGTGCATGGCGTATTCGTTGCCATAGACTTCCATGCCTTTCTGGTTGCAGTAATCCTGATCGGTGTAGTCGGTGTAACGACGTGGATCGACGGCCCACATGTCCCATTCGGTGTGACCATCGACGATCCATTCGGCCAGCACCTTGCCAGCGCCGCCACCTTGGGCGATGCCAAAGGTGAATGTATGAGCCTCGAACGCGTTTGACACACCCGGCATCGGGCCAATAAGAGGCAAGCCGTCCGGCGCGTAGGGGATCGGGCCATTGATGACACGACCAACGCCCGAAGTGGCCATCAGCGGCACCCGCTCCATTGCATCTGTGACGATATCTTCGATGCGGTCCAGATCGTCGTTCCACAGTTGGAAGCTGAAATCCTCGGGCATCGGATCATCCTCGGTCATCCAGTGGCCCTTACAGTTGGGTTCGTAAGGTCCGAGGTTGAAGCCGTTCTTCTCCTGCCGCAGATAGTATGAGATATCCACATCGCGCAGCAGCGGCAGCTTGCCGCCGCTTTCTTTTGACCACGCTTCAATCTCGGGGATTTCGTCGGTCAACAGGTACTGGTGGCTCATCACCATCGCGGGCACGGTGCGGCCGCCAAAAGGTTTGAACCATTCCCCTACGCGCTGGGCATAGTAACCAGCGGCGTTCACCACATAGTCACAGGCGATTTCACCCTTATCGGTGTGCACGGTCCAAGTGCCGTCATCATGCTGGGTCACACCTGTTGCCGGGCAGAAGCGGATGATCTTCTGCCCCATATCGCGTGCGCCCTTGGCCAGCGCCTGGGTCAGCTGTGCGGGGTCAATGTCGCCATCGGTCGGGTCATAGAGCACGCCTTCAAGATCATGAGTCTCAAGGAAGGGATAGCGTTCCTTGGCCTCCTCCGGCGTCCACATCTCCATCGGGATACCCTGATAGCGGCCCATGGACATGGCCCGCTCGAATTCCTGCATCCGTTCCTTGCTGTGCGCCAGTCGGATCGACCCAGAAACGTGGTAGTTCATCGGATAATCGACCTCGTCCGCGAGGCGCGAATACAGCTCGGTCGAGTAGCGCTGCATGTTCATGATCGCCCACGAGGTCGAAAAGGTCGGCACGTTACCCGCTGCGTGCCATGTCGAGCCTGCCGTCAGCTCGTTCTTTTCCAACAGAACACAATCCGTCCAGCCCTTCTTGGCCAGATGATACAGCGATGAGCAGCCGACAACGCCACCGCCGATGATGACCACGCGGGCCTTGGTTGGAAAATCACTCATGTGTTTGGTTCCTTATTAGTGAGCCCGCTGGGGCAGGTCGTCTTTGATGTCATAGTAATCGCCCTTGTCCGCCACGAAGATGTGCTGGGCGAGTTTCAACCCGGTCGGCTCATCCAAAGAGCCCACGGAAATTGCGATCGTGTCCTCGTCATTGTGCTGCCAGAAGAGAAACGAGCCACAAGCGCGGCAGAAGCCGCGCTTGGCAATGTCAGAGGCGCGATACCAGCCCAGCGTTTCGCTGGCGGTAAAGTTGAGATTGTCCTGATGCGTGACGGTCGAGGCCCACAAATGCCCCGACTGTTTGCGGCACTGCCCGCAATGGCAGGCATTTGGTGGCGTGAGGTCTCCGTCAACAACAAAAGCGACCGCGCCGCAAAGGCAGGAACCGGTATGCATGTCTTTATCCCCTCGCTGTCGGCGTAGAGCTGGCTCCCAGCAAAACGCCATAGATGATGAAACAGGTCGCCATCACGCGGCGTACCCAGATATTGAACACCGCCCCCAGTGCGGCCTTGCCCATGAGGGCGCCCAGCATCGTGAACCCCGTGTAGCTGAGCGTCGTGATGACCAGAGCCGTCGGCATGATCACGGCCATCTGCTGCCAGATGGGTACATCCGGCTGTACAAACTGCGAAAACGCCGCAAGGTATCCGGCGACGCTTTTGGGGTTGATCGTGGCGACGGCCAACGCGTGAAAGTAAACATGTCTTGCCGGACGCTCTGATGCCGGAGCGGGTTTCGCTGCGTTCATCCAACCGCGAATGCCCATCCAGATCAGAAACCCGGCCCCGATGAGTTTGGTGACAAAGAAACCTGTTGGCGACGCGGCAATCAACGCGGTGATCCCTAAGGCCGAAAGGATCAGAAATGCGCTTGCCTGTGTCAGAATGGCAAGCACTCCCAGCATAGCCTTTGGGAATGGCAGGCTCATCCCGTTTGAGATGCAATTGACCGCATTCGGCCCCGGGGTGGTCACGAACACCACCCAGAACAGAGCGAATATGGTCCAGGCCTCAAAACTCATCAGTACACCGGAGGCGCAATGACCCAGATGGCCACGGCGGGTTCGTCAAAGGGGTTGGACCATGTGTAGGGTTCGTGCTTGATCCGGAAGCTATCGCCGGGGCTGACCTGAAAGCTGCGCGTGCCGATCGTCAGTTCCAGACGGCCTGAAACCATATAACCGACTTCCTGCGTTGGGCGGTTTGCTGGTGTCTGCATCTGAGAGTGCGGTTCGAAGGTCGAATGCACCATCTCGAAATCGTCGGTCAGGTCGGGCGAAAGCAATTCTTCAATCAGACCTTCTTCACCCGAGCCCATCGGACGACGTGATCCGGCCCGCACGACATATCCTTGCTCATCCGCTGGGGCTGCAGAATGAGCAAACAGCATCGACATCGGCACGCCTAAACACTCGGCAATCTGTCGTAGATCCGAGATTGAAGGCTCGGACATGTCTCTTTCGACCTGGCTGAGCCAGCCTACGGACCGATCCAATCGATTAGCGATTTCAGTCAGCGTCAACCCGCGCGCCTTACGCAGCGCGCGCAGGTCGGCACCGAGTGTTGCGCTGTGGGGGGCCTGAGAGTTCAATTTGCGCTCCGAGTTGGCGTGAAATTTTTTCTTACTTTTTCACGGTGCCTCGAATCGGTGAAATTTCCAAGCATTTTTTCACTTGGGTCTGCAAAAATAGTTGGCTATGCACGGTCCATGTGGATTGCCGTAATTTATCTTTGGGCCATTAACGCCCTAACCTTATTGATCTTTGGTTGGGACAAGTTGCGTGCACGCCGCAGAAAGCGGCGCATTCCTGAGCGGCGCTTGTTGTGGTTGGCAGCTCTGGGCGGCAGTCTGGCCGCGCTTCTTGGGCGCTGGATATTTGGACACAAGACACGCAAGCGCGGATTTTCCGCGTGGCTTTATGCCATTACTGCGTGTCACGCCGGGCTTTGTTATCTGATCTTCTCTCACCACCTCGGGGCGCTATTGCAATAGACGCAGATTTCTAACGCGCAAAAACACCCGCAAGAATGGAGCCAAGCGCAACCGCGTCATCCTCGGTAAACGCATCAGGTTGATCGCTGTCGATATCAAACACTGCGATAACGTCTCCGTTAGCATCCCGCACGGGCAGCACCAACTCGGATCGTGTGGAAGATGCACAGGCAATATGGCCCGGGAAGGCGTCGACATCCGGGACCAATTGAATCTGCCCTGTCCTGGCAGCCGCGCCACAAACGCCCCGTTCGAAAGGGATCACAAGGCAGCCGTGCCCACCTTGATAGGGTCCGATTTTCAACACCTCGGGCTCGGTCACGCGATAAAACCCTGTCCAGTCGAAACGGTCGTCGGAGTGATGCACTTCGCATGCCACCGTGGCCATCAGCGCAACCTCGTCGGTTTCACCTTCGGTCAAGGCGGCAATGGTTTTGGCGAGTGTGTCGTAATCGGCTGTCATGTTGATGGACCTTGCATCCGGGGAACTGCGGGCGCTGCCGCCAATTCCCCGGAGTATTTGCAAAAAGTCAAAGCGTCAAACGCGTTCTATTGCTATGGCCGTCCCTTCTCCGCCACCGATGCAGATTGCCGCGACACCGCGCTTGAGGTCCTGTTTTTCCAACGCGTTGAGCAGCGTGACCATGATCCGGGCCCCGGAGGCGCCAATCGGATGACCAAGCGCACATGCGCCGCCATTCACGTTCACGATCTCACGGGACAAGCCCATTTCGTGCATGAAGGCCATGGGCACAACAGCGAAGGCTTCGTTGACTTCCCACAGATCGACATCCTCTTTCTTCCAACCGATACGATCCAACAATTTCTGCGCGGCAGGGACCGGAGCAGTTGTGAACAACCCCGGCGCTTGAGCATGGCTGGCGTGACCAAGGATTCGCGCACGCACGGTCAGGTTCTGCTTTTCAGCCGCCTCAGCCGAAGCAAGCACAAGGGCGGCTGCCCCATCCGAGATCGAAGAAGAATTGGCCGCCGTTACCGTTCCATCCTTGCGAAAGGCTGGTTTCAGCGTGGGTATCTTCTCGGGCCGCGCCGACTGTGGTTGCTCATCTGCATCCAGCACGACCTCGCCCTTGCGGGTTTGAATCGAGACCGAGGTAATCTCTTGATCAAAGGCATTATTTTCCTGCGCTGACAGAGCGTTCGAAAGCGATCGCAGAGCATATTCGTCCTGCGCCTCGCGCGTGAACTGGTAGGATTCGGCGCAGTCTTCGGCGAAAGTGCCCATGAGGCGGCCTTTGTCATAGGCGTCCTCAAGCCCGTCCAGAAACATGTGATCAACCACCTGCCCGTGCCCGATCCGTGCCCCGCCGCGCATCTTGGGCAGAAGGTAGGGTGCATTAGTCATGCTCTCCATCCCGCCAGCGACCATTGTCTGAGTATGGCCCAAAGCGATCTGGTCAAACGCAATCATTGCGGCCTTCATGCCGGAGCCACACATTTTGTTAAGCGTTGTGGCGGGCACCTCTTCACCCAACCCTGCCGCAAATCCCGCTTGGCGCGCAGGGGCTTGGCCCTGACCCGCTGGAAGGACGCAGCCCATAAGCACTTCGTCAACGGTCTCAGCACCTGCACCTTTCAACGCGGAACGGATTGCAGCACCACCCAAATCCGCAGCAGTGACGCCGTCAAACATTCCCTGAAATCCACCCATTGGCGTGCGTGCGGCCCCCGCGATCACAACTTCGTTCATCCGGAATCTCCTTCGTGCTTTCCTGACCATGGATACCGAATGGTAAGAATTACCGTCTAGCGTATTTCTACGATCAAATTGCAATACGAAGGGCGGTTAACCATGGGGCTCAGCAGCGACACGACCGGCGAGACACAAGTAATATCCGTTCACTGCGACCGCATAGATGCCGCAATGGCGATTCAATTCAAAGAAGACATGCGGGCAGAAACACAAACCGGTGCGAAACGAATTGTCCTGGATTTGTCATCGGTAGAATTCATAGACTCCAGTGGCCTGGGGGCCATTGTCGCCTCAATGAAACAACTGGGCGACGGGCGACGCCTGGACTTGGCAGAACCGCGCCCGATTGTTCAAAAAGTGTTTCGTCTTACGCGTATGGACACCGTTTTCAGGTTGTTCACTTCGCTGGATGAAGCGATATGCGCAGAGGCGGATTGACGACCGGCAGGAGTAAATCGCCGTGGGCGCCAATTGCAAACAAGATTGTCTCAATTTGAGCTTTCCTGCGACTCAGGTTCAGGCCTCCGAAGGGATAGCTATTTTAAGTGCTCGACTGGCAAAACACGGCTTGCCAGAAAGTAAAGCTGACGATGTTAGAATTGCGCTCACCGAAGCCATAAACAATGTGGTTGAACACGCCTATGCCGAGATCTCCCCGACTGACATTAGAATTGATTGCTCTTTGTGCGCAAAAGAACTGATAGTCCAAATTTTTGACTCCGGCGATCCAATGCCCGGTTTGCGTGTGCCAAGCAGCCAACCGGCACCCATCGACACAGATTTGGAGAACCTTCCTGAAGGCGGCTTTGGCTGGTACCTGATTCACCGACTTAGCAGCGACATTCAGTATGAGCGCAAAGACGGAGTTAATCTGCTCTACCATCGCTTCAACTTTGATACGCCACACTGATCGGCACCAAATGGCCACAATAACGCCCAGATCGAACCATTGTCGCGCCGCAAACAAAGATCATAAACAAGGGGTAGCTCAGATAGCTTCCCTCGGCGCCTAGCGTCACAGCCCCCACCCAGTGAACGGCGCCGAGGAACCTCCTTCCTGAAATTGTTGGACAATTTTATCCCAAGCCCTAATCTCGGCCTGATTACGGAAGAGGTACGCTATGCGCGATCTGCACAAGCCCGGACGGTCTGAAGTTCTGGCAACCGAAGGAATGTGTGCCACATCACATCCACTGGCCGCCAAAACAGCTTTGGACATTCTTGAACAAGGTGGCAATGCGATGGATGCCGCCATTGCGGGTGCTGTGCTTTTGGGCATTTGCGAGCCACAGATGACCGGCTTGGGTGGCGATTGCTTTGTTCTGTATAACCGCGCAGGTGAGAACACCGTGCGCGCACTAAACGGCTCAGGTCGTGCCGCAGCGGATGCTGATGCAGGGGCATTGCGTGATCGCGGACTAAGCTCCGTCCCTCTGACCAGCCCCGATGCGGTGACTATTCCTGGCGCCGTTGAGGCCTTTTGCCGATTGGCACAATCGGAGGGGCGATTGGGGCTGGAAGCGATTCTGCGACCGGCCATCCACTATGCTGAAATTGGCGTACCAGTTGCGCCGCGCGTAGCGTTTGATTGGCAAAACAGCGGCGCGACCCTGCAAGGTGCCGCACGGGATCACTATCTGAAGGATGGCAAACCCCTGCAAACCGGTCAGATTTTTCGGGCACCGGGCCAGGCAGAGGTACTGCGCCGTGTGGCACGACACGGGCATGACGCGTTTTATAACGGTGAGATTGCCGAAGACATGCTGGCGGTCTTGTCCGAACTTGGAGGGACACACACAGCACAAGATTTCGCGGCGGTTCAGAGTGACGAAGCGTCGCCTGTTCGTGGAGATTACGCAGGTGTCGATCTGTACGAACATCCTCCAAACGGTCAGGGTGCCACCGCTATCCTTTTGCTAAACATCCTTAAACATTTTGATTTGGCAGCACTCGACCCATTGGGGGCCGAGCGGGTGCATATCGAGGCCGAGGCCACCAAACTGGCCTATGACGCCCGCAACCGGTTCATTGCCGACCCCGATCATAGCAGCCGGATGGCGCATTTCCTTGCCCCAGAAACCGCTGCAAGCCTGGCTGCCCTCATAGACCCGAAACGCGCTATGCCCGCAGCCGCCCCTCTGACTGAATCCGTGCACAAGGACACCGTCTATATCACCGTCGTTGACCGGGATCGCATGGCGGTTTCGCTGATCTATTCGATCTACCATGGGTTCGGCTCGGGCATTGCTTCCGAGAAGTTCGGAATATTGCTGCAGAACAGAGGGGCCGGGTTTAATCTTGAACCTGGACATCCGAATGAGTTGGCAGGTGGGAAGCGTCCTATGCACACCATCATTCCCGGCCTTTTGCGTGAAAATGGCCGGATAACGATGCCCTTTGGCGTCATGGGGGGTGCCTATCAACCGACCGGCCATGCCCGGCTTGTATCAAACCTGACGGATTTCAAGATGGAGATGCAGCAGGCCATAGACACCCCCCGCGCGTTTGCGGATGGAGGTGTATTAAAAATGGAACGCGGCTATTCTGACCCAATCAAACAACAATTATCCGATATGGGGCACATCATTGAAGTTCTGGAAACACCCCTTGGGGGCGCGCAAGCCATTCGAATCTGTGACACAGGCATCTTGATAGGGGCAAGTGACCCGCGTAAAGACGGCTGCGCCCTTGGATACTAAACACTTACAATACAGCTACGGAATTCAGTTCAACTGAAAATGTAACGGGTATGATCCGTCCTGAAACGGGCCGAACATATTGGGGATGTCGGGGTGATCAACGGGCTCACCCGATTGGTCTTCGATCAGATTTTGTTCTGAAACATAAGCCACATAGAAGGATTGGTCGTTTTCAGCTAGCAGGTGATAGAACGGCTGATCTTTCAGAGGGCGGCTATCTTCGGGGATGGCCTGATACCATTCTTCTGAATTCGAAAATTCCGGATCGACATCAAAAATTACCCCTCGAAAAGGGTGTCTTTTATGTCGAACCACCTGTCCCAGGCGGTACTTGGCTTGTGTCTTTAACATTGTTTCGGCCCCCAAAGAGGTTACTACCTCTTTTCGGGCGGAAAAGCCAATCATTGAGTGGAAATTCGGGGAAACAGTCTGTGCACCTACTACTGACAGTGTTCGAAATCGTGGCCCCTGTGTTCCTTTTGGCTGGGATCGGGTTCGCATGGGTTAGGCTTGGATTTGAGTATCGGCTACAGTTTGTAACGCGTCTTGCGGTCACACTTGCGGTGCCCAGTCTGATTTTTGTCGCCCTGATGCAGACCAATATTCCGGGTGGGGATCTGACCCGGTTCACCATAGCGGCAATTGCGGCCCATATCGCTCTGGCAGCAGTGTTTTGGGCCTTTGTGCGATTAACCGGAATGGAGCAACGCACTTATCTGGCACCGCTTATCTTTGGAAATACCGGCAATCTTGGGCTACCGCTTTGCATATTTGCATTTGGTCAGGCAGGATTGGGTTATGCGGTGATCTTTTTGGCAGTGACCGCCCTGTTCTCATTCACCTACGGTATCTATCTGGTTGCCGGGCGCGGAGCATTTGGGAAGGTTCTGCGCGAACCCATGGTTTGGGCCACGTTGCTGGGGGCCTTGTTTCTTTGGCGCGGATGGCAAACACCTCTGTTTCTGACCAACACGCTGGAATTGCTGGGTCAGATGGCGATTCCGATGATGCTGATTACACTGGGCGTAGCGATTGCCCGACTGACAACCCAAAAACTGCAACAGGCGATTTGGCTTTCTTTGCTCAAGCTTTCTGTGTGCTTCGGGCTTGGTTGGGCTTTTGCCGCCGGTTTTGGGTTGGGGCCTGTGGCTTTTGGAGTGTTGGTGTTGCAGATGTGCACGCCAGTCGCCGTGACATCATACCTGCTGGCGGAAAGGTTCGAGGCTGATTCCGACGCCGTTGCCGGCATGGTTATGGTCTCGACGATGTTGTCTGTTGCAGCAATACCTCTAATTCTCGCTATTATTCTGTAACGATTGTGATTTCCAAAATGCTCAATCTGCGCTAGAATAAAGAAAAAAGGCACGAGGCACATGAGCAGATTTCTTTTCGTACTCTTCGGGGTGCTGCTTTTGGCATCCTGTGGTGGCGGGTCGAAGCAGCCGCCAAGCAGACTGAATGACGCGTGCAGCATTGCGCGCGAAAAGCCCGACTATATCAAGGCCTTCAAAAGCACCGAGCGCAAATGGGGCGTTCCGGTCCACGTTCAGATGGCAACGATTTACCAGGAAAGCCGGTATAGGCACGACGCACGCACGCCGCACAAATATGTGCTGGGTGTTATTCCGATGGGTCGTCAAAGCAGCGCCTACGGTTATGGCCAGGCGCTTGATGGCACGTGGGAGCAGTATCAGCGTGAAACCGGTAAACGCCGCGCCAAGCGGGATCGTATTCGCGATGCGTCAGATTTCATCGGCTGGTACATGAACAAAAGCTATGAGCGGAACGGCATCCACCCCAGCGACACGCGCAACCAGTATCTGGCCTATCACGAAGGTCATACGGGTTACGCACGCGGCAGCTACAACAGCAAGTCATGGCTGCTGAATGTGGCGAGTGATGTGGACGCCCGCGCAGAACTGTATCAGGCCCAGTTGGCGAATTGCCGATATTGAACCTGTCGCTTCAGCGATTGCTTGACCCGATTCTGGCCTTGTTAGAAAATACATTCGAATCGAGGATCCCCCCCTCGGTCAGAGGCCCAAGCAGAACGGTCGTCCGACTGCCTGCGTTGTCGTGTATCACCCATTTGCGCAGCTCAACCGGATCGGAAGTAAACATCAGTTCGATCCGGCCGCTTTCAGGGTTCTTGGGGTCCTGAGCCGTGACAATCGTAGCTGTTCCGTCAAAGTCGTGACCCACGACCATGTTGGCTTGTGCAAGATTGACATTGCGCGCCAAAACCAGAGACAGCGGGGTACGTTTCAAAGGGTACTGCTCGGGCGGTTGGTTCGATTTGGGGTCGAATATCTGCACCGTTCCGGCCCGTGCTAAAACCACCGCGTCATTTGGCGGATCATATTCAAACCGCATCTTACCCGGGCGCTGCAACCACAGCTTTCCGGTGCTCAACGAGCCATCATCATTTACTTGCGTGAAGGTGGTCTGAACCGTTTTCAACTGATTCAGATAGTTAGAGATCTGCGACAGCGGCAGCTTGTCCGCCGCCCATGCGGCAGGTGCGGCCAGTGTCAGAGCTAGGGCAAAAGCAATCTGTTTCATACGCCCCAGATAAGCGTTCTGCCCTTGTTATTAAATATCCTATTGCTCGGGGACGAGGATTTCACGTTTGCCCACGTGATTTGCCCCGGAAACAACGCCTTCGTCTTCCATCTGCTCAACAAGCCGCGCCGCTTTGTTATAGCCAATGGCGAGTTTCCGCTGAATGTACGAGGTTGAACATTTGCGATCCTTGATCACAATCGCCACCGCCTGATCATAAAGGGCGTCTTCTCCGTTGGTGTTACCACCGGTGTTCAGGCCCAGAACAGCATCGATATTGTCAGCCTTTTCCTCAGCCGGGCCATCGACTACGCCGCTCATGTAATCTGGCGGACCGAACTGTTTCAGGTGGTTAACGATTTCCTCAACCTCTTCATCCGAGACAAACGGACCGTGGCAACGGGTGATCTTGGCCCCGCCCGCCATATAAAGCATATCGCCCTGCCCCAGCAGCTGCTCGGCACCCATCTCGCCCAGAATGGTGCGGCTGTCGACTTTCGAAGTCACCTGGAACGAAATCCGGGTCGGGAAGTTTGCCTTGATCGTACCGGTGATCACGTCGACCGACGGGCGCTGAGTGGCCATGATCAGGTGAATACCCGAGGCCCGCGCCATCTGCGCCAGACGCTGGATACAGGCCTCAATCTCTTTACCTGCGACCATCATCAGGTCGGCCATCTCATCGACGATGACGACGATATAAGGCATTGCCTCAGGCGCGAATTCCTCGGTCTCGAACATCGGCTCGCCGGTTTCATCGTCGAATCCGGTCTGGACCGTACGGCTGAACATCTCACCCTTGGCCAGCGCGTCTTTCACACGGCCATTGTAGCCCGCGATGTTGCGCACGCCCATTTTGGACATCTTGCGATATCGGTCTTCCATCTCGCCCACGACCCATTTCAGAGCGACGACCGCCTTTTTCGGATCGGTCACAACGGGTGAGAGTAGGTGCGGAATACCGTCATAAACGGACAGTTCCAACATCTTCGGGTCAATCATGATCAGGCGGCATTCATCCGGCGTCAGCTTATAAAGCAGCGACAGGATCATCGTGTTGATCGCTACCGACTTACCGGAACCGGTTGTACCAGCAATCAGTAGATGAGGCATCTTTGCGAGGTTCGCTACGACAGACTCACCGCCGATATCCTTACCTAACGCCAGCGGCAGCGCGTGATTTCCATCGCCGAAATCACGGCTGGCGAGGATTTCGCGCAGCACCACCATCTCACGATTTTCATTCGGCAGTTCGATCCCGATCACCGAACGCCCCGGCAGAGTCGACACCCGCGCCGACAGGGCCGACATCGAGCGCGCGATATCGTCCGCCAAACCAATCACACGGCTGGCTTTCAGGCCCGGAGCCGGTTCAAGTTCGTACATTGTGACCACGGGGCCGGGGCGGACGCTGACAATCTCACCCTTGACGCCATAATCATCCAGTACGTTTTCCAGCATCCGCGCATTTTCCTCCAGCGCCTCATCACTCAGGTGATGACGCTGAATGCTGGCCGGGTTTGACAACAAGCCCAGCGGTGGCAGTTCGAAATCGGAATGCCGCTCCTCAAATGAAAGTGTCGGCTGCGCCTCGGCCTGTGCCCGGCGCGAAGGCGGGGGAGTGCGCCGAACCGGCTGAGCCACTACGGGCTTACGCGGTTCAGCCACCGGTATCTTAACCGCCTGCCGTGGTTGCGGCGCCTGTTCAGGGGCATCCTCAAACACTGCCTCGTCTTCATAGTCCGGTTCGGCCACAAAATCAGCCTGAGCCAAATAAGACGCCTCAGAACCAGCAGTCATCGGTGGTTCGGGGGGCAAACCGGCAGATGTCATCGGAGGCTCCGGTGGCAATTCATCTGCCACGCCAGAGTTCAATATCAGCGGATCCGGGCCCCTACCCCGCCCTTTGGTCAATGGCAGGCTCGGATCAGGTTCAGGCGTCAACTCCCCTGCCGCAACCTTACGATTGCGTACCGCAGCCGAAATCTTGGACCGAATACGATCTTCGCCGGGCATATCGTAATAGCCTTCGACAGCGACGGTCTCGATCAACTCGGGTTCGGGCATCGGTTCGGGTCGGCGGATCAGCGATGGCATCCGCGCCAGAAGACCTGTCTTAGCTGCGGGCTCCTGAATTTCGGGCTCAGGGTCTTCAAAAACAGGATCTGCATAGGCCAGATCATCATCAAAATCCGCCTGCACCGCTACTGCGCGTTCTGCTTTACGCTCGGCCCACTGCGCCTTTCGATCGCGCGCAGCCTGTGCGGTCGCGGTCGCCCCTCGGCCCAGCGCATTCATCAGCAAGTCATAAGCCATGACCAGCCCCAACAAGAAGGCCCGGAAACCATTGCGCACATCGACTTTGGTAAAACCCAACACGAAAACGCCCAGCGCCAGCATCCCAACCGCCATCGCGAGCGACATCAGCTTGACAAGAAAATGGGAAGAGATCGGCAACAGCGTCAACAAAGCGCCCATCACCGTGTCGCCAAACAGACCGCCCAGCCCATAGCTATGCGTAGCCCGCCACTCAACACCCGGCACCAGCGTCGCTGCGTATACGGCCAGAACTGCAATCCAGATCGGAGCAAAAATCAAACGGGCAATGGCGCGATCTTCGCCAAAATGACCAGCAAAGCGCACGCCCCAGGTGACCAATACCAACGCGACACCCAGGCTGCCCCACCCCACGATCATGAACAACGGTGCGGCGATCGAGGCCCCGATGCGCCCCATCCAATTCTGCACCGGTGCGTCGGTTGAGACCATCCAGTTCGGATCGTCAGGCGTATAGGACCATACCATCGCGGCGGCTGCGAGCCCCAACAAGATCAGAGCGATCCCGATCAGTTCCTTACTGCGCCGTTCGATGGCGGCTTGCGTGGTGCTGTCCAGCAGCGGGTCACGGTTGCGCGCGTTCAATGATGCCATTTTGCCCTCGTACCTCACGAATAGACGCAGTCGCGGAGTGTAACTAACCCGCGCTTCATCTCTGTTTTTGGGGCCACCATAGCGACCCTGATAAATTGCTCGCCCGGGTTTTGCCCCGGATCACCTTGGGAAAGATATGCGCCCGGCAGAACCCGAACGCCGGTTTCCTGCCAAAGCTTCAATGCGGTTTCTTCGCCGTTTTCGACCGGCAGCCACAGGAAGAACCCGGCCTCAGGCGGCATGTAACCCTGCACACCTGCAAAGACCTCATCCGCGATGGCGTATTTCTCCTGATAGAGAGCGCGGTTCTCCTGCACATGCACCTCATCGGCCCAGACTTTGGCGGCGGCGGTCTGCAACGGTGCAGGCAAGGGGGCACCCGCATAGCTGCGCAACAGCTTGACCTGTTTTATTGTCTCAGGCCCACCCGCGATCAGCCCGGACCGCAATCCGGCCAGATTTGATCGCTTGGACAGTGAGTTGAACAGAGTAACCCGCTCGGGATCAGCACCCAGCTTCTGTGCAACGGTCAGCGCACCGACCGGAGCGGCGTCGCGGTAGATCTCGGAGTAACACTCATCGGCAAAGATGCGAAAATCGTATTTCTCGGCCAATTGGATCAGTTCAGCCCAATAGTCTCGCGATGCGACTGCCCCCTGAGGGTTCGCGGGTGAACAGATATAGGCGACGGCCGTGCGATTCAGCACCTCTTCGGGCAAACTGGTGTAGTCCGGCAAATGGCTGGTCGCAGCGGTTGCAGACACAAAATAGGGCTGCGCTCCGACCGAGATCGAGGCGACCATATAGACCTGATAAAATGGGTTAGGGCACAGAATGATCGGCTGCTGGCCGTTCTTCTGTTCAGGGCACAGTGCCATCGCGGCATTGTACAACCCCTCGCGGGTGCCGTTCAGAGCCATCACATTGGTATCTGCATCCATCGACACGCCATAGCGGCGGTTGACCCAGTCAGCGATTGCAGCGCGCAATTCGGGCGAGCCCTCGTTTGGCGGATAGCCTTGAAATCCGGCGGCGTTTTCCATGATTACGTCGGTTACCCAGGGCGGGAAATCGTGCTTGGGCTCGCCAATGGTCATGTGAACGATATCGCCACCCGGTTGATGATGATCCAACAGGGCGCGCAGACGCGGGAATGCATATTCCGGTAGGTTCGAAAACCGCTCGGGGTAATTCATCATACTGCCTCAATATCGGGGTCATTTTGCGCCCCGTTTCTTGGCAGATTACAGATCGACCCGGGTCTCGTCCAGACAAAGAGGTTCCGAATCAGGGGATTGTGGCATTCAGGTCAAAACACCTTCGGCGGCTGATCCGAGCCGTAACAAGGCCTCTTCCGACCCCGGATAGCCCAGCATCATCAGCCCGCAACCGGGTGTTCCCGTGGGCAATGTCAGCGCCGCAAGTCCCATCAGATTTCCAATCCTTGTGTTTCGGAGGGCCAAGAGATTTTCGGTGACATAGTAGTTATGATCATTCATCAACCGGTCGAGATTGGGCGGTAGGATCGGCGCCGTTGGCGCAAGCACCGCGTCAAACCCGGCGGTCGCCGCGTCCCAGGCCTGACGGCAGGCAGTCAGCATTGACCAGGCAGCCACGTAATCCGGGCCGGTATAGGCTTTGCCCATGCGGAACCGTTCCAGGATTTCGGGATACATCGCTTCAGGGTTCGCTTCGATCACGTCGCGCCACAGACCATAGGCTTCGGTCGTATAAAGCACACCTGAAAGTCCCATCGCATCATTCAACTCGGGCACTTCAAGCGGAACAATCTCGGCCCCTGCCTCTTTCAGACGCACTAGCGCCTCATCATAGGCCTTGGCAGGCGCCTCGCGCAGATCATCTTTGGCCACGTTCTGCAAATCAGCAAAGCGGCGACCTTTCAAAGAGGCCCCGCGCAGATCAGCCGGGGCTGTGCCCTCCAGCGTAGCCAGCATATGAGCGGCATCCTCAACAGACCTTGTCAAAGGCCCGACCGTATCGAATTTCAGGCAAAGCGGTACGACGCCTTCGAGGCTAACGCGCCCTGCCGTGGTTTTGAGCCCCACAAGATCGTTCCATGCAGAAGGAATGCGCACCGATCCGCCTGTGTCTGATCCGATGCCACCAGCCGCAAGACCCCATGCCACCGAGGCCCCTGCCCCTGAGGATGAACCTCCGGGTACGGCCTCTTCGTCATTCACACACGGAGGTGTGGCCGTCACAGGGTTGAGGCCCAAACCCGAGAACGCCAATTCGCTCATATGCGTTTTACCCAAACAGACCGTGCCCATCGCGGTCGCGTTCCGTACCACCTGCGCGTCAGAATCGGGCACGCGGCCTTTTAGCAGGGCCGAACCTGCCTCGGTTCCGACGCCTGCCGTGTCAAACAGGTCTTTCCAGCTGATCGGAACTCCATCAAGCAATGATCGACGCAGGCCAAGTTTGACCCGCTCTTGCGCTGCTTGTGCCTCGGCGCGGGCGCGATCGTGGGTAACACAGGCGTAAATGCGATCGCGATGAGGGTGAGCGTCAATCGCCGCCAGGTAAGTTTCGGTCAGCTCTACCGGATCGATCTGCCCCATTCCGATACCACGGCCCAAATCACATGCCGTCATGGTCAGCCAGTCTTGCATCCGGTCCCCTCCAGTTAACTCCGTGTCCGGACGGTAGCGACAGGACCGCACATGGACAATCCCGAATGGGCACGCATATTGCAGCACATGGAACACAGATCCGACATCCTGATTGTTGGCGGTGGCCTGAATGGCCCCGCTCTTGCGCTGGCGCTGGCTCAGACCGGGCATTCAGTCACCGTAGTTGATGCTCTGGCAGAGAAGGTTCGCAAGAACGCGGCCTTTGATGGGCGTGCTTACGCACTGGCGCTGGCCTCGCAACGTCTTCTGGACGCAATCGGCGTTTGGGAGAAGGTCGAAGAACATGCCCAGCCCATGCTCGAAATTAAGGTCACCGATGGCCATGCCGGTGCAGGCCCGTCCCCGTTCTTCATGCATTTCGATCATGCTGAGATCGAAGAAGGTCCAATGGGCTATATGGTCGAAGACCGTCACCTTCGGCGTGCCTTTCTGGAAGCCATGGCCGAACATGCCGGGATCACCGAAATCAGCGGCAAAACTGTTGTATCTCAGGACATCACAGCACTCGGAGCGACGCTGACGCTGGATGACGATTCGACTCTGGCTGGCAATCTTTTGGTCGGTTGCGATGGTCGTCGCAGTGGGACTGCAGCGCGCGCTGGAATAAAGCGCACGGGCTGGGACTATGGCCAGACCGCTTTGGTTTGCGCCATAGAACACGAACTGCCCCATCACGGAATTGCCCATCAATTCTTCATGCCGCCCGGCCCGCTGGCGATTCTGCCTCTGACCGGCAACCGTAGTTCCATCGTGTGGAGCGAACGCAGCGAGACGGCCAAACAAATCAATGCCCTGCCCGAGGCAGACTACCTGCAGGTCCTGCGCCCGCGCTTTGGTGATTTCCTTGGGGACATCCATCTGCAAGGCGACCGGTTCACATATCCGCTGAACCTGACAATTGCCAATTCCTTCATAGCGGATCGACTGGCCTTGGTCGGAGACGCCGCCCACGGTATGCACCCCATTGCCGGGCAAGGCCTCAACGCGGGACTGCGCGATGTGGGGGCCTTGGCCGAGGTCCTGACTCTTGCAGGCCGACGTGGCGAAGATATCGGATCAACGCTGGTACTGGACCGTTATCAGGAGTGGCGTCGGTTCGACACCGCCTCGCTCGCAATGGCGACGGATGTGTTCAACAAGCTGTTTTCAAACGACAACCCTCTACTCCGCATGGGCCGGGATATCGGTATGGGCATTGTCGGATCTCTGCCCGGGCTGCGCCGGGGCTTTGTGCGCGAGGCAGCAGGGCTGACCGGTGATCTGCCGAAACTGCTGCAAGGGCGCCCGATTTAATCCAGTTCGCGCGCCTCATCCACAAGCATCACCGGGATACCGTTGCGGATCGGGAAGGCTAGCCCGGCGGCTTTGGACACGAGTTCCTGCCGCTCGGCATCATAGTGCAGCGTCGTGTGCGTCTGCGGACAAATCAACGCCTCAAGCATATGGCGATCAAAAGCGTGTTCGGGTGTGCTCATTGCAGATGTTCCTCATTCGATCCGCCACGCATGGCGAACTCAATCAATGTCACCAAGGTCTCGCGCCGGGTACGCAGGCAGGGGGCTTCAAGCAGGGCCTGCTTCTCCTCAGGGTCGAATTCGAGCATCATCGACAGCGAATTGACCAAAAGCTCGTCGTCTGCGTCTTTCATCGTGTCCCAATCGGTCGACAACTGGCGCGATGAGAAAAACCGTTCCAGTAGTTTTAGGAACCTGTTTCGATCAAAACCATCATCCACTTCGGCCTTGCCCAAATCACGGTCGAACCCATCCCACGACACCGAGGCGCGCCGATAAGGGGTGAAACTGTCCAGTTCTGATTTGACCCTAAAACGCGATATACCAGTCAGAGTGATCAGATAGCGACCATCTTCAGTCTCGGAAAACTGTGTGATGCGGCCAGCGCAACCGATTTGATGCAGCTTGGTCTCGTCCCCCTGACAGGTGTTCGGCTGCACCATCCCAATCAGCCGCTCCGACGTTTTAAGCGCGTCATCCAGCATCTGGAGATAGCGCGGCTCAAAAATGTGCAGCGGTAGGCGCGAGCGCGGCAACAGCAGCGCTCCGGGCAGAGGAAACACAGACACCGTTTCCGGCAGATCAGCAGGGTGCATCATGTAGACGAGTGTAGCCCTGATCGGAATTTAGGCAAATATCATCGAGCTGAGCTTGCGCCGTCCGTTCAACACGATCGGATCATTGGGCTTGAGCGCATCGAAGATCGTGAAGAGCTGAGCCTTGGCCGCGCCCTCATTCCATTCACGATCGCGGCGGAACAGTTCGAGCAATTGAGCGACCGCCTCTTCAACATCACCGTTGGCATGCAAGGCCTGCGCAAGATCAAATCGGGCTTGATGGTTGTCAGGCTCAGCCTCAACCGCCGCAGTCAATTCACCAACCGGCCCCGCATCCGCCGCCTGTTTGGCCAGTTCGAGCTGCGCATGGGCTGCTTCAACCTCGGGTGAAGTTGAAATCTCGGCCGGGGCACCGTTGAGGATGGCTTCGGCCTGATCCAGATCACCCAGCGCGATATGCGCCCGTACTAGCCCGCCATAAGCTGCAGCGTGGTTGGCATCCTCGCCCAGAATAGCAGCAAAGGTTTGCGCCGCGTCAACAGCCGCCCCTTCAGTCAACATTTCTTCTGCGGCCTGAACCGCATCGTCCAGCTGATTACCGGGGCTCTCGCCACCTGCGGCTTCGATCACGCGATCAATAAATGCCTTGATCTCAGACCCTGGCAATGCGCCTTGAAATCCGTCAATTGGTTGACCCTTGTGAAAGGCATAGACGGTTGGAATCGACTGAACACGCAGTTGTCCAGCAATCATCTGAGCCTCATCCACGTTGATCTTGACCATCTTGACCGCGCCCTTGGCTGCGGTCACAGCCTCTTCCAGTGCCGGGCCCAGCGTTTTGCAAGGACCGCACCATGGAGCCCAGAAATCGACGATGATCGGCATCTCTTGCGAGGCTTCGACCACATCGGCCATAAAAGTGGCCTCGGTCCCATCCTTGATCAGATCAGTGGTATCAGGGCTGGCTGCGCCGTTCAGAAGATCCATGGTATTTACTCTCAGGTTCGTATTTGCGCTCTATATGCAGCCCCGCAGTTCAGAAACCAAGGGCTGAGTCGAGCGTTTTTACATCAATCAGACGTCGAATGTCGCAAAAACCGGCGCGTGATCGCTTGGTTTCTCCCATCCACGCGCATCGCGCAAAACTCGGCTGGAATGGCCAGCGTTCGAGATATCAGGCGTGGCCCAGACATGATCCAGCCTGCGCCCCTTATCTGCCGCGTCCCAATCCCGCGCACGGTATGACCACCAGCTATAAAGCTGCCCTTCGGGGATATCCTGCCGGGTAATATCGACCCAGCCACCCGCATCCTGCGTCTCGGCTAGCGCTTCAACTTCGATCGGCGTATGCGAAACCACCTTGAGCAGTTGTTTGTGCGACCAGACATCATCTTCGCGCGGGGCAATATTTAAATCGCCAACCAGTATGGACTTTTCCGGCTTCTCTGCATGGAACCAGTCCCGCATATCGGTCAGGTAGTCCAGTTTCTGACCAAATTTCTCGTTCACCTCGCGATCCGGGACATCACCTCCGGCAGGAACATAGAAATTGTGGATGGTCACACCATTATCCAGCCGACCCGCGATATGGCGTGCATGACCCAATCCCGCGAAATCTTTGTCCCCCACTTCCTCTAGCGGCAGCCGGGACAGGATGGCGACACCGTTATAGCCCTTCTGCCCCCGCGCGATCAAATGCGTGTAGCCAAGCTCGGCAAAGCCCTCGGTCGGGATCTTGTCGACCGGCGACTTGCATTCCTGCAAACACAGCACATCTGGCGCCTCTTCCTGCAGCAATTTCAGCACGATAGGCTCACGCAGGCGGACCGAGTTGATGTTCCATGTGGCAAGGGTAAAGGGCATATCGGAAAGTTCCTTTGTCTCGATTTGCGCAGGTTAGCGCGCGACTGTGAGCGGCGCCATGGGAAAAGACCGACAAATCGGATCCTATTGCGTGAAACAGCATGTATCGGGCTTTCAGCCTGTTTTAATACGATACTTTCTGAACTTCGCACCCTCATACTCGATTTCACCGATATAGTGGGCACCCAACCGTGCCAAAGCCCCCAATTTTCGACGCGATAGAGGCAGTAAAAACGTCACGAACGGGATGCGCGGGTCCGCAATAGCAAATTCAATTGCCTGTCGCGTGATCCGCGAGCCTAATCCAAAATATTCAGGCCTCAGAACCAAACCATAGTCCCACTCGTCGCCTTCTTTTTGGAACCCACCCCAACCTATGTATGTATCGCCCTGCAATATTGCCCAATGCCCAAGCCCGTCACGCACCCAGTACTCTTCCTTGACCTGAACAAATTGGACGACGGCTACGTTGTCCCATCCGCTTGTTAACAGAGGCAAATGTTCAGCCAGGCGAGGATCAGACATGTGCGAAAGAATATCTTGCGGATCAACCTCGGGTAGGCGTGTAAAGGTCAGTTTCATCTCAATCTCTGATCGTGACAACATAGTAGAATTCAGGCGATCAATTGGCTGAGCGTTAAAAAAAGCCGGGCCATGGGGCCCGGCAGTCCAACAGGGAGGTGCATGTCATAACCCGGACATGCGCGGGTTGGGAGTAATCTAAAGATACCTACAGGGTATCACTTTGATCCAAGTCAATCCACCATTAGTCAAGCAACAAGGCGATATCCGCCCGATTCTGTGACCAAAAGGCGCGCATTTGACGGGTCGGGTTCGATCTTCTGACGTAGACGGTAGATGTGTGTTTCCAATGTGTGCGTCGTAACACCGGCGTTATAACCCCACACTTCGTGCAGCAGGACATCGCGCGCGACAACGCCATCGGTCGACCGATAGAGAAACTTGAGAATGTTTGTCTCTTTCTCAGTCAGACGGATCTTGCGATCATCTTCGGTCATCAGCATCTTCATCGCTGGCTTGAAGGTGTAGGGGCCAAGAACAAATACTGCATCCTCGGATTGTTCGTGTTGACGCAGTTGGGCCCGAATGCGTGCCAAAAGAACCGGGAATTTGAAAGGCTTGCTGACATAGTCGTTTGCACCTGCATCCAGGCCAAGGATCGTATCGGCATCACTGTCGTGCCCGGTCAGCATCAGTACAGGGCTTTTAACACCTTGCTTGCGCATCAGGCGGCACAGCTCGCGGCCATCGGTATCGGGCAGGCCGACATCTAGAATAACCAGATCATAAATCGCTTCGCGTGCACGCTCCATTGCGGATTGACCATCTGATGCTTCGAACACATCAAAATCTTCAGTCATCACGAGTTGCTCGCTGAGCGCTTCGCGCAAATCTTCGTCATCATCCACCAGCAGGATTTTCTTGAGCTGAGCCATGTCCGGTCCTCCTAAGCCTTTTCCATCACTTGCGTACGGAGAATGCAATCAGCAAGATATACTGCAGTCGCCTCACGGCCTCGTGTCTGTCGCATAGGAATTGTTTCACATTTCCCATTGATCAGGGTAGGAGAAAGACAAATCGTTATAGGGTAACATACATGAGTCTCGTCCCCAACATAACTGAACTGCTGGCGCGGGCGCGGGCCGACCTGCGAATGGGTGTTCCTGTCGTTCTAACGGATGAACTGGGATTCGGTGTTCTTGCGTTCGCTACGGAAACGCTGAGCCCGCAGAGACTGGCAGACTTGCGTACCCTTGGTGGAGAACCGGTTGTGGCCATTACAATGCGGCGCGCCGAAACACTAAAAGCGCGCGCGTATGACGGCGATCTGGCCCGGGTCATGATCCCGGCGGATGCCGAGCTAAGCTGGGTCCAGGCAGTCGCAGACCCCTCGGACGATCTGAACGCGCCCATGAAAGGGCCGTTGATGACCCAGCGGCAGGGCAGCGCAAATTTGCACCGGATCGCGATTGCGTTGGCCAAATCGGCCCAACTGCTACCCGCGACTGTGGTCGTCCCCATCGATGAAAGCCATGAGTTTGCAGCAACGCACGGGCTGACCCGTATCGATCATGCACGCGCGGCACCACATCTGACCGATCGAAGCGCGTTGCATCCTGTCGTCGCCGCGCGCCTTCCGATGGAAGTTTCAGAGGCTGGTCGCCTGCACGTATTCCGCCCCGAAGACGGCGGAGAGGAACATTACGCCGTTGAGATCGGACGCCCGGACCGAGACAAACCCGTCCTCGCTCGGCTGCATTCAGCCTGTTTTACCGGTGATCTTATGGGCAGCCTGAAATGCGACTGCGGTCCGCAATTGCGCGGGGCTTTAACTCAGATGGGCGCCGAAGGTGCGGGGGTACTGCTCTATCTGAATCAGGAAGGGCGCGGCATTGGCCTCGCCAACAAGATGCGCGCCTATTTTTTACAAGATCAGGGCTTTGATACGGTTGAAGCCAATCATCGATTGGGTTTCGAAGATGACGAGCGGGATTTTCGACTGGGGTCTGACATCCTGAAGTCTCTGGGGTTCAGTTCGGTGCGTCTGCTAACCAACAACCCCGCTAAGATCGCGATGATGGAGCGAACCGGAATCGCCGTCACTGAACGCGTTCCGCTGAAGGTGGGCGAAACCGATTTCAACCGCTCATATCTTGCAACCAAAGCGGCGAAATCGGGTCATTTACTGTGACACCACGCGATCTGGTTCTAACACCTCGGGGCATACGGTTTCTGGGGCGCATGTTCCCCTGTGCGATAGGCAGGGGATCTTTGAGTCGAACCAAACGGGAAGGTGATGGGGCTACACCTGTGGGCGCACATCATATTGTCGGGATGCTCTACCGCGCTGACCGAATGTCGCGGCCCGCTTCTTGGGCGCGCCCTATCGGAACAAACGATTTATGGTCAGACGACGTAGAAGACACCGCCTATAATCATCTGGTTCATGCGCCTCACGGCTACAGCCACGAAAAACTGCGTCGTCCCGATCCGTTGTACGATCTGATACTTATAACCGACTGGAATTACCCTGACTCGATACCCGGTCAAGGTTCGGCCATATTCCTGCATCAGTGGCGACGACCGCGCTATCCCACAGAAGGCTGCATCGCCTTCCGGCGCGACCATCTACGATGGATCGCGCGGCAGATTGCACCGGGTAATCGGCTGATCATTCCTCAGGCTTAACGCGCGCACCAAAGATGGCTGATCCGACACGAACGTGAGTCGCGCCCAAGGCAATTGCGGATTCGAAATCGCTGCTCATCCCCATCGATAACCCGTCCAACCCGTTCCTTTCGGCTATTTTTGCCAAAAGCGCGAAGTGCAGCGCGGGTTCTTCTTCGACCGGTGGTATGCACATCAATCCACGAATGGGCAAGTCAAGGCCCCGGCATTCAGCGATAAGTGTATCCGCATCAAGTGGAAGTACGCCTGCCTTCTGATCCTCTTCTCCCGTATTGACCTGAATGAACAGATCCGGGCACTTGCCCATCTCTTGCGCCAATCTCGCCAGTGTTTTCGCAAGCTTAGGCCGGTCGACCGAATGGATAGCATCGCAAAGCTCGATCGCCTGCCGTGCCTTGTTGGTCTGCAGCGGTCCGATCAAATGCAAATCGACATCTGGATAACTTTCCCGGAACGCGGGCCATTTGCCCGCTGCCTCCTGAACCCGGTTCTCTCCAAAACACCGATGGCCCTGTTGCAAAACGGCTTCGACCCGATCGTTGGGTTGAACCTTGGAAACCGCGATCAACTTTACAGACCCAGTGGCGCGCCCGGATGCGGATTCCGCTTTTGCGATACGGTCGGTGATATCTTGCAGCGACATGGGGCCTCTCATTCTGCGTTTGCTGCAGCAAAACACCATGTAGCCGAAAAAGAAAAGGGCAGGTCCGAAGACCTGCCCTTAAACCTTGCGGTTCAAATCAACTTAGAAGTTGAAGTTGACACCGAAGTCTGCGCGAACGCGGCTGTCGCCGTCACCAGCTTTGGTGTTGCCCAGACCACCTTTCAGCGACACACCGCCACCCAGGTCATGGATGAAGCCGATGCCGTACTGCTGGGTATCGTCGTCTGCGCTACCGTCACCGTAAGCAGCGGTCAGAGTGGTTGCCGCGCCAAAGTTGTAGGCCAGCGAGAAACCATACGCGGTGCCATTCAGGTTATCTGCTGCAACGTCATCGTCAGCTACAAACAGGGTACCGTTGAAGTCGCCGAAGTCAGCACCCAGGGTCAGTACAGTCAGAGTGTCTTTCTCACCACCGAACGGACGGTCGGTCTGACCATAGGCCAGAGCGGCTGTGACGTTGCCGAAGGTGTAAGTTGCACTGATATCCCAGCGGTCGCCGCTGTCGGTGTCTGCACCGGCAGTTGCGGTTTCAGCAAAAGTGGCTTGGTCATACGACGCGCCAAAGGCGAAATCGCCAACTGCGTACTGGAAGAACACAGCGTTCGAACCTGAACCGGTCGACGAGAATGCCAGGAAGTTGTAGTCAACAGCGGCATACTGACCGATGAAGAATTCCAGGCCAGGCTCGTTACCGTAGTAGTTTGCCAGGTTGTCGAAGGCACCCGATACGTTGCCCGCGTCAACACGCAGACCGCCGTAGATTGCCGAGAAGCGCGCGCCGCTCAGCTGAGCTGTGCCTGCTTCGCCGTTGCCGGCGTTTTCGTCAGCTTGCAGACGAACACGAGCCGAGAACTCAACACCACCGTCGGTTTCTGCGGTGCCGTCGATGTTCAGACGGAAACGCGAGATCAGGATTGTGTTGTCGGTGTCAACGCCAGAAGCGGTGCCGCCATCAATCGAATCAACGGTGCCGGTACGGTCTTCCAGGTAACCAATACCAAAGCGGCCATAACCGCTGAATTTAACGTCGGCCGCTGCAACACTTGCGGTTGCGATCAGAGCGGTCGATGCGAAGAGAACTTTTTTCATCTTGTTTCCCTCGGTTTCAAAGATATTTCTACTCGACACATGCAAAGCACGCGTCTCAGCACGGACATCGTTTCGCTTTTTTTACCCCGGTTGCGCAAGCTTGGCATAAACGCTCTGCCGTCATTCAGATCGAATTGGTGCAAGGATGCCACAGTCGATTTTCCGCCAGGTCCTGCGGGTAACTCACGCCCATATGTAAAGAATAGGCTTGTTGCAGCACCACTCCTTGTCTAGGAGTGACATTCAAACAGTACAAAACAAGTAAAACAGGACCTTCCAACGATGCGCCTGATAACGATTCTGGGTTTGATCATGGTGACGGCGACTGTCTCTGCCTGTAGCCGCGGGCGACTGCCGCCAGGGGACGCCAGCGTTTTGACCGTTGATGGCAGCTCGTCAGAAGAGCGTGAGCTGAATGATCCGAATCGTACGACGATATGGGACATCTTCGGCCCGGACACATCCGAGCAGGTAACGCAGGTAAACCGCTATCTTTGGGCCGCGTCCCTGGACGTGCTGAATTTCCTGCCCATTGAAGAGGTTGATCCGTTTACAGGTGTGATCGTTACCGGTTACGGAAGGCCGCCCGGCGGCGGGCGGTCGTATCGCGCAACGGTACATATTAGTGATCCAGCGCTCGAAGCGCGCTCACTTTCTGTTGCGCTTCAAACCAGTGGCGGTTCCCCGGTCAGTGCGGCAACTTCCCGCGCGGTTGAGGATGCAATCCTATCCCGGGCCCGTCAGCTACGGATTGCTGACAACAAGTTCTAGCAACCCGCAAGAAATCACAATAATACAACGCCGGGTTCATGCCCGGCGTTTTCATTCACGAAGGACCGCACCATGTCGCGCTACTCGGCCAACGAAATCGAAGCAAAATGGCAAGAGGCCTGGGACAAGGCCGGAATCTTCACCGCCAACCACAAGGCGGACAAGCCGAAATACTACGTGCTTGAAATGTTCCCCTATCCCTCAGGCCGCATTCATATGGGGCATGTGCGCAACTATACGATGGGCGACGTGATCGCGCGGCATAAACTGGCGACCGGACATAACGTGCTACATCCGATGGGCTGGGATGCCTTCGGAATGCCAGCCGAAAATGCCGCGATGGCAATCGGCGGCCACCCTAAAGACTGGACCTACGGCAACATCGCCGACATGCGCGGACAGATGAAACCGCTGGGCCTGTCGATCGATTGGTCACGTGAATTTGCCACCTGTGATCCGGAATACTACGGCCAACAGCAAGCGCTGTTCCTAGATATGCTTGAGGCCGGTCTTGTCTACCGCAAGAACGCCGTAGTGAACTGGGACCCGGTCGACATGACCGTTTTGGCCAATGAACAGGTGGAAAACGGCCGTGGCTGGCGTTCGGGCGCCTTAGTGGAGCGTCGGGAACTGACTCAGTGGTTCTTCAAGATCTCGGATTATTCCGAGGAGCTACTCGACGCGCTGGACACGCTGGATAACTGGCCCGCCAAGGTGCGCCTGATGCAAGAAAACTGGATAGGCAAGTCGCGCGGCCTTCAGTTTGGGTTCGAACGAACCGATGGCGAAGAGCCTATCACCGTCTATACGACTCGTCCCGACACGCTGCTGGGGGCATCTTTTGTTGGCATCTCGCCTGATCACCCGATCGCCAAGCAGCTTGAGGCCGATAACCCCGAAGTTGCTGAATTTGTTGCCGAATGCCGCAAGGGTGGCACGACCGAAGAAGCCATCGAAACGGCCGAAAAGCTGGGTTACGACACCGGCATCCGCGTCAAGCACCCTTTGGACCCGAACTGGGAGCTGCCGGTTTGGATCGCCAACTTCATCCTCATGGACTATGGCACCGGCGCGATCTTCGCCTGCCCCGCCCATGACCAGCGCGATCTGGATTTCTGCCGCAAATACGACCTGCCGGTGATCGACACGTTCTTCGCACTGGACAGTGACACACCGGTCGACAAAATCGCCTTTGTGCCGCCTAAGACCGAAAAGGTCCGCTGGGTGAAACATTTTGCCGGTCTGACCGAGGCGACCGGTGATGAGGCGATTAACGCGACGGTCGATTTCGCCGAAAAAGCAGGATGGGGTGAAGGCGTCACTAAGTACCGCCTGCGCGACTGGGGTCTGAGCCGTCAGCGGTATTGGGGTTGCCCGATTCCCGTGGTCCATTGTGACAAATGCGGCACCGTGCCCGAGAAGAAAGAGAATCTGCCAATTCAGCTACCCTATGACGGTGGCAACGGCGAACCAATCGACTTTTCGATCCCTGGCAACCCGCTGGACCGTCACCCCAACTGGCGTGACACCCCTTGCCCGTCCTGCGGCGCACCGGCCAAGCGTGAAACCGACACGATGGACACGTTCGTCGATTCGTCGTGGTATTTCGCCCGTTTCACTGCGCCGCGCGCGGAATCGCCTACCGATCTTGCCGAAGCCGAGTATTGGATGAACGTCGACCAGTATATCGGTGGGATCGAACACGCGATTCTGCACCTGCTCTATTCCCGTTTCTTCGCGCGGGCGATGAACATCACTGGCCACCTGCCGAAAAAAGCCATCGAGCCCTTCAATGCGCTATTCACGCAAGGCATGGTCACGCACGAGATCTACCAGACGCGCGATGCCAAGGGCCGACCGGTCTACCACCTGCCCGAGGATGTGACCGACGGCAAATTGGCCGACGGCACCGAGGTAGAGATCATCCCTTCGGCCAAGATGTCGAAATCCAAGAAAAACGTGGTTGATCCGGTAAGCATCATCTCGGCCTTCGGTGCCGATACCGCGCGCTGGTTCGTGCTGTCCGATTCGCCACCCGAACGCGACGTGGAATGGACCGCGTCCGGCGCTGAAGCCGCGTTCAAGCACCTGAGCCGCGTCTACCGGATCGCATTGGAAATCGTCGGGTCGGACGTGGCCGCTAATGCCGAGGACGAAGCGCTACTGCGCGAGATGCACAAAGCCATTCACGATGTGTCAGGCGGCGTCGAATCCTTCGGCTTCAACGCCTCGATCGCCAAGCTTTATGCCTTCACCAACACGCTGGCGAAATCAAAGGCGGGCACCGCAGCCAAGCGCGAGGCCGCAAAAACGCTGGCACAGCTTATGTCGCCCATGACCCCTCACCTGTCAGAAGAGCTTTGGCAGATGCTGGACGGCGAAGGTTTGGTCGCAACAGCTCCGTGGCCTGTGGCCGATGAGGCGATGCTGGTTGATGACACCATCACCCTGCCCATTCAGATCAACGGCAAGCGCCGTGCAGAAATCAGCGTTCCGAAAGACATGGACAAGGCAGAGGTTGAAAAAATCGCGCTCAGCACCGAAGCTGTGCAAAAGGCGCTGGATGGCGCTGCTCCGAAGAAAGTGATCGTTGTTCCGGGCCGAATCGTAAATGTCGTCGTTTGATCGCAGAACCTTGCTGTTGATGCCGCTAGCGCTTGCCGCTTGCGGGTTCGAGCCGGTCTATGCACCCGGTGGATCAGGCTCGGCTCTGGATGGCAAGGTCGAGGTATCAGCACCGAATACGGTCGAAAGTTTTCTGCTGGTACAGAATCTTGAGCGTAAATTGGGCCGAAGCGCGACCTCCGGCAATGAATACAAACTAGATGTCGTGGTTTCGACGGTCACCCGCCGAGCCTCAATCACGACGGCAAATGAAACCAATCGCTACACGATTGATGGCAATGCCAGATACGAGTTGAAGTCCGACGCGACCGGGCAGGTCCTTGCCTCTGGACGGGTCACAGATTTCGTCGGTTATTCTGCCGCTGGCTCGACCGTCTCAACATTGGCTGATGAACGCGACGCGACCGAGAGATTGATGGTGATCCTGGCCGATCAGATCGTAAATCGTCTATATGCCACACCGGGCCTGTCCGCATGAAGCTGAGCCCGCGCGAGGCTGAGGGATATTTTGCCAAGCCGGATGAGGGCAAAGCGGGTCTGCTGATCTACGGCGCGGACGCCATGCGGGTTGCCCTGAAACGCCAACAGGTACTGGCCGCCCTGCTTGGACCCGGCGCGGAAGAAGAAATGCGCCTGACCCGAATCCCTGGAAGCGAGCTGCGCAGCGACCCGGCCTTGTTGCTGGACGCAGTAAAGGCGGTCGGGTTTTTTCCCGGACCACGCGCGGTATTTGTCGAAGACACGACAGATATGGCAGCGCCCGCGATTCTCGGCGCTTTGGAAGACTGGGATCATGGCGACGCTCAAATCGTTGTAACCGCTGGTCAGCTCAAACCCAGCTCAAAAATCCGCAAAGCGTTTGAGGCGAACCCGGCAGCGTACGCCGTTGGTATCTATGATGATCCACCCTCTCGGGCCGAGGTAGAACGAATTCTAGCGCAAGCCGGATTACAGAATATTCCGCGTGATTCGATGTCGGCCCTCAGCGAGCTCGCCATGGCGCTTAGCCCCGGCGATTTCACGCAAACTGTAGAGAAACTGTCACTTTACAAGCGTGGCGACACAAGCGAACTGATCATAGAAGATATCGAGGCATGTGCGCCAAGGTCGACTGAGGCCGCGCTGGATGATGTGTTGAACGTTGTCGCCGAAGGCCGTGCACAAGAGATCGGGCCATTGATCCGGCGGTTGCAGGCGCAGGGCACCAATGCGGTAACTTTGTGTATCGGTGCCACGCGACATTTCCGGACTCTTTATGCCTGTGCGTCAGATCCAGGCGGGGCGGCACAGGGAATCGGCAAATTGCGCCCTCCGGTCTATGGCAAACGGCGCGATCGGATCTTACGGCAAGCCCAGGGTTGGGGGGCACAGAAATTGCAGACCGCATTAACGGTTCTGACCGATACTGATCTGTCCTTGCGCTCGGCTGGCCAAACCGCACCAGCAATGGCGCTGGTGGAGAGGGCCATGATCCGCTTGGCAATGCTGGCCAGATCCGGCTGAAGCCTATCGGTTCAACCATTCAACAGCCGACTGCCCAGCCCATCGACCCGTCGCCAGACAGCCGGTCAGAAGATAACCGCCAGTTGGCGCTTCCCAATCCAGCATCTCGCCTGCACAGAAGACGCCAGGCAAGGCGGTCAGCATTAGGCCTTCATCCACCGAATGACGCTCAATACCACCTGCAGTCGAGATCGCTTCATCCATCGGGCGCAGGCCAGAATTGTGTAAAGGCAGGTTCTTCAGGGTCTCAACCCAATGCGAAGGTGCCAAATCGCTGCCTTTGGTCATTTCATGAAACAAAGCGACCTTCTGCGAAGACAGGCGCAAACCATTCTTCAGCCAATGCGACAGAGTCGCCTTGGGTTTCTTCGCACTCAATCGCTCATGCAGCGCATCTTTCGAAACATCCGGAACCAGATCCACAAAAAGCGGCAAGCCATTCCGAAGTGCCGGCGTCAGAGAATACAGTCCCCCACCTTCCAGGCCCTTTGCGGAAATCGTCGCCTCACCTCGGCATTGAAATTGACCTGCCCACCATCTCACCGACTTTAGGGCCGCACCAAAATGAGGTTGCATATAAGGGCTCCAATCGACTGAAAGAGCCGCATTTGCGGGTGCGAACGGGGCCACGCTGACACCTTGTTCTACAAGCCAAGGTGCCCATGCCCCATCCGATCCAAGCCGCGCCCAACTGGCGCCACCGAGCGCTAATATAGTCGCGTCTGGGGTGCAAAACTGTGCCCCAATGGGCGTTTCAAACACCAAAGCGCCATTTTGCCAACCTTTCCAGCGCCATCGGGTTTTGATCTCGACACCAGCCCGATCAAGTCGGGTCAACCACGCCCGCAATAAGGGCGATGCCTTCATCGCTTTGGGAAATACCCGGCCGGTTGAACCTGTAAAAAGTTCTTGCCCCAGACCACCGGCCCAAAACATGACCGCCTGCGCGTCAAACGCTTGGATCATCGGGTGCAGCCAGTTCGCAGCTTCCCCATATGCGGAAATAAGAGTCTCAAAGGATTCGTCTTTCGTCAGGTTCAGCCCGGACTTTCCTGCCATCAAAAATTTGCGCGCCACCGAAGGTTTCGCTTCGGCCACAAGAACCTTATGCCCCGCAGCAGCAAGTTGCTCGGCAGCAATCAATCCCGCTGGTCCTGCTCCTATGACAACGGTTTGCGCCATTGTGTTCCTCTTGCCCAATGCACGCTTCGGCGCAAAGTTAGGTCATGGCAAATTCTGATCCGATCTGCCCGCTCTGTAACCGCCCGATCCCTGAAGGGGGTGGTAGCCTGCACCATCTGATCCCAAAGCTCAAAGGAGGCAAGGGCGGGCCAACCGTTTTATTGCATCAGATCTGCCACAAAGAAGTACATGCTACACTCACCGAGGCCGAATTGGCGCGCGACTACAACACGGTCGATTCGCTGCGCGCGCACCCAAGGCTGAAAAAGTTTCTGGATTGGGTGCGTAAACGCCCACCGGGTTTTCGGTCAAAGGTGCCCGGTAAACGGCGCGGTCGTTAACTACCCGGGAGCCATGGATCACCGAATGCATCCTCTCGCGGGTCTGCCAAACCTTCGACCTCGATCCCAAGATAATCCGGCACCGGCGCAAACCGGGCACTTGGGATATGTTGGAACTCCAACGTCGTGTAGCGGCGCTTCCACAGCCATTCGCGATTCTCGACCGCCCAGAGATCGGGGTTAGGAGGCGCGTCGGCTGTAAACGCATAAAAATGCAGATCAAAGCCGTAAGGTTCGACATCTTGCATAGATAGCAAAGTCATTCCCTGAGATCGGCAAAACGCATCTTCAGCGGCGATGTCACCAGTCCGCAAGGTGATCTGACCAATGTGGGCCTCGGCAAATGGGGTGTCCGGGCCGGCGGCTTCGTCGGGTCGGTTACCCTCGAAATCATGCTGCAGCAGCTCGATGACAAACCCCTCGGGATCACTCAGATGGCACATGTAGCCAATGTCCAAAAACTGTCCCGGCGCGCTGACCGCGATACCCTTCTGGCGCAGTATATCTGCCGCAAGATCAACATTCGGCAGCGTGATCCCGATCTTCCAATAGCGCTGACCACGGTCGTGGTGATAGCCGCCGCCACCCGGCATCAGCAAAAGATCAGCATCTTGGCCGGGGTATCCCACGCGGCGATTGGCACCTTCGGCCTGAACCGACATACCAAGCGCATCGCGATAGAACGCAGCTAACCCATTCGGATCTGTCACTCGCAAGCGCAGTGCAGCCATCCTCATGGGCACAATCCGGCGATACCAGCTGCAATCGCTGGGTCAGCAGACAGACTGTCTGCTACCAACTCCCGCGCGGTGGGCATCAGTAGATCGGCCTCGACAACCCGATCAACCAACCCAAAGTTGTACGCTTCTTCGGCCGAGATCTTTTGCCCGGCCATCAAGATCATTTTAGTTCTGGATGGGCCAATCAAAGCGGCCATCCGTTTCGGATCAGAGGGTTGCGGCAAAAAACCCAGCTTCATGACTGGATAGAAAAACTTGGCTGACGGAACTGCGATACGCAGATCACAGGCCAGAACCATACCGTTGGCCCCACCCGCCAGCGTGCCATTGAGCGCCGCCACCGTCAGGCAGGGCAACGCAGCAATCGCACCCGAAAGTCGTTCCCACAGATCTGAGGTTGCAAGTCCCGCCCGCGCTTCCTCGAGATCTGCACCTGCGCTGAAAACCCGGCCTACGCCGGTCAGGATCAACGCGCGGGCCTCAGTTGCGGTCTCTGCGATGTGGACCAATTCACCCAGCATCGCTGAAGTCAGTGCATTGGCCTTTTCCGGGTTGTTCAACGTGACCGTCCACAACCCGTCTTCTTGGGTCAGATCAATCACGTCAGACCAACTCGTTTGCGGATTTCTTCATTGCGCAGCGATATCTCGGTCCCCAAAAACTCATCCGCATCCGCCGAACACATCCACATCAACGCCCGAGCCGGCCAATCTGCGGGGATATGATCGTCCCAATCCAGCTGGCTGACCGGGTTGATACCGCTGGCCTTGATCACCCGCTGCATATCGGTGGCCACGGTCCCCGGCGACAAGCCCATGGCGCGGATGCCATGATGCGCCTCTTCCAAATGCACGCATTCCGTTAACATCTTGGCACCAGCTTTGGAGGCGCAATAGTGGCTCCAGGCTTCCACGGGATTAGACGCCGCGCCGGACGAGACGGTCAAAACCGTGCCCCCGCCTGACGCCCGCATGATGGGCAAAGCCGCGCGCATTCCATAGAAGATACCTTTTAGATTGACATCGATCGCATGGCTCCAAGCCTGTGTATCCGCGTTCGACAGATGAAAAATCGGATCGATCACACCCGCGTTCCCGATCAGCACGTCCAGTGCACCAAACCGATCAATGCAGTCGGCAACTGTCTGTTCTACCTGCGCAAAATCGCTGACATCGCAAGCCAACGCGATCACATTTTCACCCAGCGCCGCAGCCAACGCTTCGATCTGATCACGGCTGCGCGCGACCAGAGCCACATTGGCCCCGGCTGCGGCAAAAACGCGCCCGGCTTCTGCGCCGATACCTCGGCTGGCCCCAGTGATCAATACAGTTTTCCCTTGCATATGCATCGCTTAAATCCCTGCATTTGAAATTGTCTTAACTCGTACCCTGCAAATGGGGAATTGGTCCACCCCTTCCCCCTTGACGCTGATCGCTACAGGCACGACGATGCCGTCAAATTGATCAAGAAGGGTTCTCTTATGACTGTTTTCCTTCGCCGCAGCTGCGGTGCAGCTTTGGCATATGCCGTTGCCACAAACGGCGCATTTGCAGATGTAACAGCCGATGATGTTTGGTCCGACTGGCAGGCCTATCTGGGCGGGATGGGCTATGACGTAACCGGTGAGCAAAGCGTATCAGGCAGCGTCACAACCATCTCGAACATGACGATGGCGATGGCGATTCCGGATACCGAAGGCACATTTGATATGGTCATCCCTGAGATGACGCTGACCGAGAATGGCGACGGCACGGTCAATATCGGGTTCCCTGCCAGCTTTCCAATGACGATTTCGGGTGAGGCTGAGGGGGAGACATTCTCGGCCGATCTGGTCTATTCTCATGACGCTCTGGAAATGGTCGTCTCGGGTACTCCCGAAAATATGACTTACGACTATACGGCGAACAGTCTGTCTCTCACGCTGGACTCGATGGAATTCGACGGTGAGACTGCGCCGGATGACATGCTGGCCCTGAATGTCCAGATGAACGATATTGCTGGCGCTTCCCAGATGGAAATCAATGAGAAACGCAATATAGAGCAGCAACTTACCGCTAGCAGTCTGTCCTATGACGTCGCCTTTAACGAGCCCGATAGCGAAGATACGGGCCGGATCAGCGGCAAGCTTGATGACCTGAAGTTTGACGGTGATACAATCATCCCACCCGGCATGGATGTCGCAAATATTGAAGACATCTATAAGGCAGGGTTTGCCGCGTCAGGGACCTTTACCTATGCCTCGGGTAGCACCGAAATGGCGGGTACATCAGAGGGCGAACCGTTCTCGCTGAGCAGCAGTTCCGAAGGTGGCAGATTTACCGGCAGCATCGATGCCCAGAGGCTTGTTTACGATCTTGCGCAGAACGGCACGAAGCTGGCGGTCACAACGGCCGACCTGCCGTTCCCAATCGAAATGGCAATGGCCAATGCCGGGCTGAAATTTGAGTTCCCCGTTCAGGCGTCGGAAGAGATCCAGCCCTTCGGGTTTGGCATAAACCTGACCGATTTCACCATGTCCGACATTTTGTGGAGCATGTTTGACCCTGCAGGCGCGCTGCCCCGTGATCCGGCAACCATTGCGTTGGATACGACCGGCACCGCCAAGGTTCTGGTTGATTTCATGGACCCAGAAGCAGTGGAAGAGCTTGAGACATCTGATGTGGTTCCGGGCGAGTTGCATTCACTGAAGATCAACGAACTGCTTGTGTCGCTGGTCGGGGCAGAGTTGACCGGGAATGGAGACTTCACGTTCGACAATTCCAACACCGAAGAGTTTGATGGTCTACCCGCCCCGTCGGGCGTCGCCAATCTGAAACTTGTCGGGGCCAATGCTCTGCTCGACAAGCTGATCGGCATGGGCTTTGTCTCGGAAAACGACGCGCTGGGTGCCCGTATGATGATGGGTCTGATGGCTGTTCCAGGCGAAGAACCCGACACGTTGAATTCGAATATTGAGTTCACCGAGGACGGACAGATTCTGGCCAACGGTCAGCGTATCAAGTGATCAACATATGGGGAAAGGCCGCAATCGTGGCCTTTCCCGCCTGAGGCACATTACGCTATTGTGCTGCAGGCCTTGCGGGACGAACGATCCGAGGCTAGGTCCAGTATAACCAGACCGGAGGCCTCATGACCCGAACACCTCAGAACATCAGCGACGAACTGCTGGACGCAGCCCGCAGGGCTGGCGCCGAGGCGGCCGATGCCATTGTTATTGATGGATCATCCGTTTCTGTCGAGGTGCGTGGTGGTGCGTTGGAACATGCCGAACGCTCGGAAGCAACCGATCTGGGGCTGCGGGTTTTTCTGGGCAAGCGTCAGGCGATCGTTTCCAGTTCAGACAGCCGTCCCGAGACCCTCAAAGCGATGGCCGAAAGGGCTGTTGCCATGGCCCGGGAAGCCCCGGAGGATCCGTTTACCGGTTTGGCTGAACCCGACCAGTTGATCACCGACTGGGACATGGATGCACTGGAACTTTTTGACACGGCCCCTGAACCCAGCGCCGAAGCTCTGATGCAGGACGCGTTGGCTGCCGAAGCAGCGGCGTTGGAAGTTGCGGGCGTATCGCAGGTTTCTGACGCGGCGGCGGCTTATGGCACTCACCGGGTCCATCTTGCCGCGACAAACGGCTTTTCGGGTGGCTACATGCGCAGCAGCCGTTCAACCTCATGCGTTGCCATATCCGGCGCGGGCACGGGGATGGAACGTGACTATGACGGTGACAGCCGTACCTTTCAGTCAGATC
Source organism: Ruegeria sp. O11 (assembly GCF_056535285.1). Classification (NCBI taxonomy): domain Bacteria; kingdom Pseudomonadati; phylum Pseudomonadota; class Alphaproteobacteria; order Rhodobacterales; family Roseobacteraceae; genus Ruegeria; species Ruegeria sp. O11. Next base: position 174,796 of record NZ_JBQERS010000005.1, read on the forward strand.
TGCGCAGCCCGGCCGAGATTGGCCGAACAGCGGGTGAGCGCGCGGTTCAGATCGTGGGTGCGCGCAAACCGCAGACCGGCAGTTTCCCTGTCGTCTTCGACGAGCGTATTTCTTCGTCCCTGATCGGCCATCTGCTGGCGGCCAGCAATGGCGCCGCTATTGCACGCGGAGCCTCTTGGCTGAAGGAAAGCCTAGGGCAGCAAGTTCTGCCGTCACACCTGTCGCTGATCGAGGACCCGCATCGCCCGCGCATCTCCGGCTCGCGCCCATTTGACGCCGAAGGCCTGGCAACACACCGGCGGGCTATCGTTGAGGATGGCGTGCTGACTGGGTGGACGCTGGATTTGTCCAGCGCGCGCAAACTGGAAATGAGTTCTACCGGGAACGCCGCGCGCGGCGTATCCGGGCCACCCTCACCCAGCAACTGGAACCTTAGCCTGACGCCGGGCGACAAAACACGTGCTGACTTATTGCGCGATATGGGGACAGGGCTGTTGGTTACGTCGATGATTGGTTCGACCATCAACCCCAATACCGGCGACTATTCCCGCGGTGCATCGGGTTTTTGGGTCGAAAACGGTGAGATCACACACCCTGTCAACGAATGCACCATCGCGGGCAATCTGCGCGATATGCTAATGCGCATCATTCCTGCCAACGATGCGCGGGCTTACCTGTCGCGCGTTGTACCCTCGCTGCTGATTGAAGGGATGACCCTTGCCGGCAACTGACCTGTCCCTGCTGATCGACGCCGCGCTTGAGGCGGGAAAGATCGCCACGCGCTATTCGGGCCCTGACGCCCAGCGCTGGGACAAACCCAAAGGCGCAGGACCGGTTACCGAAGCTGATCTGGCCGTCAATGCAATGCTCGAGCGTGAACTGCAGGCTGCCCGCCCGGACTATGGCTGGCTCAGCGAAGAAACCGAGGATTCACCTGATCGCCTGACCCATAATCGGGTCTTTGTCATTGACCCCATCGATGGCACCCGCAGTTTTGCCGAAGGATCACGCACCTGGGCGCATTCGCTGGCCGTGTCTGAGCAGGGGGAGGTAACGGCAGCGGTCATTTATCTGCCAATGCGCGATCTGCTTTATGCCGCCGCAAAAGGGCAAGGCGCAACGCTGAATGGCAGACCCATATACGTTTCTGGGCGGGTGCAGCTGTCCGACGCCGAGATTCTGGCCGCAAAACCTAATCTTGATCCGCGCCATTGGCTGTCTGAGGCTGTCCCGGACTTTCGCCGAGTGTACCGGCCGTCACTCGCTTATCGGATGGCATTGGTTGCACAAGGACGGTTCGATGGAATGCTGACCCTGCGCCCCAGTTGGGAATGGGATATCGCCGCCGGTGATCTTATCCTGCGTGAGGCGGGCGGACGCTGTACAGATCGGTTGGGGCATCCTTTACGGTTCAATAATGCTCACCCTCGCCTGAATGGCGTTGTAGCGGCGGGCTCAGAGGTTCATGAAAATCTTCGTTCCAGATTGGACCCGCGCGGGATCGGCATCTCAGCATGAATAAACCACGATCTCTCAGCCTGGCGGCCTATCGGGTCCTTTCTTGGGGTGTTCCCAAGAACACCAGCTTTGCAGGTGTAGCGCGACCTGAAGGAGAAGTTTTATGGGTGCATGTCAGCACACCATACCGGCTGCGCGCCGTTGATGATTTCTGTCGCCGCTTGATGTCCGCGCGACCGGGATTGTCGCTGCTTCTAACAGCGCCTCCCGACGCCGATTTCGGAGAATGGGAAGAGTGCAGCTGCCAAATTCTAAAGCTCCCGGCCGAACACACCGGTGCCGCACGAGCTTTCCTGGACCATTGGCGCCCCGATATGGGACTTTGGTTCGGCGGTGGATTAATGCCAAACATCATTACCCGTGCGCAGGAACGGTCAATCCCGCTCGTACTGCTTGAGGCATTGGTTGAAGTGAAGACGGCACGAGGTGGGCGTTGGCTCCCGGATATTACCCGTTATACGCTGGATTGCTTTACGACCATCCTCACCACAAATGATGAAACAGCACGCCAAATCCGGAGATTGGGGGTCAACTCGGCAAAAATTTCGGTGGAGCCTCCTCTTCATGTCAGCCCCAACCCAACCCCCTGGCCCGAGGATGAATTGATCGAGACCAACCACATTCTGGCCGGTCGGCCAGTTTGGCTGGCCGCATGGGTTCAGGCCAAGGAGTTTATTTCGGTACTCAGTGCACATCGCCAGGCACTACGATTGTTACCGCGTCTTGCTATGGTTCTGCACGTGGCCGATGCATCCGAGGCCGCGCCATTGTACAAACGTTTAGAGGCGATGGACTTGCGATGCGCTAATTGGGACGAAGGTCATGCCATTGAGGATACAACGCAAGTCATCGTGACATCAGAACCCGAAGATCTGGGCCTTTGGCATCGTGTTTCAGCCGTGACATTCATGGGCAGTTCGTTGGAACGCAACGCAGGTGGTCAAGACCCGTTAATTGCAGTCGCGTTGGGATCGGCGGTGATTAATGGCCCGCATGTCGGCAATTACCAGGTCCTTTATGATAGGTTGAACCAAGCCAACGCCGCCATAACCATAAAATCGGCGACTGAGTTGGGCGATGGCGTAGTCGAGTTGCTGGCTCCGGACCGTACCGCAGACATGGCATTGGCCGGTTGGCAGATTGTAACCGAAGGCGCGCCACAGGCGGATCAACTGATCGACATGGTGCAAGACACGCTGGACCGGCGGAGGGCCCACCATGCGCGCCCCTGATTTCTGGAATTCGGCCCCCGATCAGTTGGACTTGCGGGCCAGATTACTTGCACCACTCGGCCGCATCTACGCGTCCGCGACAGCCCGCCGCGTGGAGAGCGGGCAGAGCCTCTCACCGGGGATACCGGTAATCTGCGTCGGCAACCTGAACGCGGGCGGCACCGGCAAAACGCCAACCGTAATATGGGTACTGGATTGTCTTAGGGGCATCTGGCACCAGCCTCATGTTGTCACCCGCGGACATGGTGGATCTCTGGAAGGCCCAGTGCAGGTTGACCCACGGAAACACACCGCGGCGCAGGTGGGCGACGAACCCCTTTTGTTGGCCGCATTCGCCGAAGTCTGGGTTGCCAAGGATCGTGCCGCCGGAGCACAGGCTGCCGCAGCTGCGGGCGCGACCGCAATTGTACTGGATGACGGATTTCAAAATCCCTCTGTCAACAAAGACTTTTCGATCATCGTGGTGGATGCCGCGCGGGGATTTGGCAACGGGCTGTGCCTTCCTGCCGGACCCTTGCGAGAACCTGTGGAGGCGGGGTTGAAGCGAGCTGATCTTGTATTGTCCCTTGGCGATTTCGAGGCGCAATCGATTTTCGCTGAAAGATGGAGCCACGCCCTTTCGGTGCCCCACGCCACGGGTGAGATGCGACCGCTGCAAACCGGGATGGACTGGAGCGATACCTCTGTTCTGGCATTTGCAGGCATCGGATACCCCGAGAAGTTTTTTGAAACTCTGCGGCAACAAGGCGCAAAACTTCTGCGCGCCGAAGCTTTGGACGATCACCAGCCGCTGACAACCGCCCTTATGAGCCGCTTGGAGAAGGACTCCAAAGCGTTGGGCGCCCAATTGGTTACAACCGAGAAGGACGCCGTGCGCTTACCTGCGGCGTTCCGAAGTAAAGTCCTGACACTTCCGGTCCGGTTACACATCAATCAGGATGATATGGTCAAAGCGATGTTAACCAAAGTCGCGCCCTCACCCTGAACGAATGGCCAGCCCGATACAGGCTGGCCCAACAGGAATTAGCTGCCCAGCTCGTCTTCGATCAACTTCTTGAAGTCGTCATAAGACTGGTTATCAACCTTCTTGCCATTCACGATGAAAGAGGGTGTCGCCTGAATTCCATCACGTTCAGCGTTCTCTTGGTACCAGGCTACCAACGTCTGCGCGCGGGTGCCGTCCTGCAAGCAGGCTTCAAGCTGATCATTGTCGATACCTGCTAGACGACCAATCTTGCGCAGCTCGTCAACGATTTCGGCGGGACCTCCGGCGCGAGTCCATTCGGACTGACCTTCATACAGCAGATCGGTAATGCCAAAGAACTTCTCGGGGCCCGCACACCGCGCCACCATCGATGCCCAAAGGCCATAGCGGTCGAAATACACCTCGCGGTAGGTGAACTTGACCTTGCCCGTGTCGATGAAGTCCTTCTTGAGCTGCTTATACGCGCCCTGATGGAAATTCGCGCAGTGCGGACAAGTGTATGATGCATATTCGATGATCTCGACTGGCGCGTCTTCGGCACCCTGTACCATCTCAACGATGGTTGACGTGTCCAGATCCGCCTCTTGCGCCTCGGCGGTACCGACAAGCGGGTTCGAAGGGATCGTATTACTCGACGTTGTCAGCCAATAGCCGCCAGCGGCTACGGCGACAGCCGCACATATTACGGTTGCAATCCGGCTCATTCCTCAGCCCTTTCTTAGTGTTTCTGTCTGGATAAAACGTTGCGGCCCAATCGTTCAAGGGCTGCACGCAAATCTTCATCATGAACTGCGCGCGACACATTGTCGGCCTCAGCTGCAACGTCTGGTGAAACAACAGGTTTTGTCTGTTTCGGTTTATGATCGAAACTCGCCTGCCCCTCGGCAAATCCGGTCGGCGCGGTCTGGGTGATACGTACCCGATTGATCGCGTTGTAACCATAGACGGCATTCACCTTGTCACGGAGCTGCTCTTTCTGCATCTCCAGCATTGGAGCCTGCGGCCCGGTTGTCAGCACCGTCAGCGTCGCCCCAAATCCGCCCTTGGCGTATCCTACATTCACCGGCCGAGCGATCGACGCGATGTCCTGGCCCACAATCTCGGCCCAATGAGTCAAAAGGCGCGAGACGGCAAAACCCCGGCTTTCCCCGGCCTGCCTGATCCGGTCATTCAGCAAAGTGGCGGTGCGCTTGAACCCGCGGGTCGAAGAACGTCTGCGTTGCATCTGGTTTCCAACTCTTGCGCGGCTATTGTAATAAGCTGCGACCTGTGCGCCAGTGAAACCCGACAGGGAGTTACATAAAACTTGCGTGACTGCACCGAAATCGACCTGAGCAAGACGCTGTTGGACTGGTACGACCGCCACGCGCGGGAAATGCCGTGGCGCATTGGCCCGGTGGATCGCGCCGCCGGTGTCATGCCTGATCCCTATCGGGTCTGGCTTTCCGAAGTTATGCTACAGCAGACCACCGTAGCCGCTGTGCGCGACTATTTCATCAGATTCACCACCCGTTGGCCCACTGTCAAAGCCTTGGCACAGGCCCAAGACGATCAGGTCATGGGCGAGTGGGCTGGCCTTGGCTATTACGCCCGCGCGCGCAACTTATTGAAATGCGCGCGCGTTGTCGCTGCTGAATATGATGGTCGATTCCCCGAGAGATACGACGGATTACTGAAACTGCCGGGAATTGGGCCCTACACCGCTGCTGCTATTGCAGCGATTGCATTTGATCAATCCGAGACTGTTTTGGACGGCAACGTCGAACGAGTCATGGCGCGGTTATTTGACATTCACGATCCCCTGCCTGGTTCAAAACCCCTGTTGAAAGAAAAGGCCGCGTCACTGACACCACTGCTGCGGCCCGGGGATCATGCTCAGGCGGTTATGGATTTAGGCGCGACGATCTGCACCCCTAAATCTCCAGCTTGCGGGATTTGTCCACTCTATGCGCCCTGTCTGGCGCGGGCTGCGGGTACGCAGACAGAATTACCGCAAAAAACACCCAAGAAACCGAAACCTACACGGCTGGGCCATATCTATATCGCCCAACGCAGTGATGGCGCTCTGCTATTGGAACGCCGCCCCGACAAAGGCCTGCTGGGCGGCATGTTGGGCTGGCCCGGCTCGGACTGGTCCGATACGCCTGTAGAAAATCCTCCGTTCCGGGCGCGTTGGCAAGAAATACCGGGCGAAGTGCGGCACACTTTCACCCATTTTCACCTGATCCTGCGTATCTGGACGACCAAACTGCCCGATGGGTTTACTCCGGACGATCTTGTGATCATGGACAAACACCAGTTCAAACCCAGCGACTTACCCACCGTTATGCGCAAGGGTTTCGATCTCTGGCGCGGCCAATAGACCGCTGTGCAAAACATAAAGAGCGGTCTACTGTTCGGGCAACGTTTTGGAGCCCCAAGATGATTGCATCTGACACCCTCTCTCGCTGGCAATCTGCCGTTCCATTTTGGGTCTCATACCTGCTGGTCCCACTCATTTGGATGACTTCCTTCGCTGGTGGTTGGTGGGTCTTGCTTGTGCCTCTTTCAACTTGGTGGGCCTTTGCTGTGCTGGATCAACTGACGGGGCTTAACTTGGAAAATGCCGACCCGGATGCGCCAGATGAAGCGCTGGACTGGTATATTTGGCTGACCAAAGCATGGGCTCCGGTGCAGTTCCTCACGCTTTACGGCCTGATCTGGTACACGACCCGTACAACGGGACTGACCACAATCGAAAAAATCGGCGTGTTCTTCGGTATGGGCGTTATTTCAGGCACGATCGGAATCAATTACAGCCACGAGTTGATGCACCAGAAAGGAAAGCTGGAACGATGGCTGGGTGATATCCTGCTGTCGATGGTGCTTTACTCCCATTTCCGGTCCGAACATCTGCTGGTCCACCACCGCTATGTTGGCACCCCACGCGACCCTGTGACCGCACGCTACAACGAAGGCTTCCACCGTTTTTATCCGCGCGTCCTGCGCCAAAGTCTAAAATCGGCGTTTCACGCCGAAGCGAACAAACTGGCCCGCAAAGACCGCCCCTGGACAGCTTCCACGAACCCCTTCTGGCGGTATTGGGCCTTGCAATCGACCATGCTGCTTCTGGCGTACCTGCTCGGAGGATGGGCCGGGCTAGGCTTGTTCCTACTGCAGGCAGGTACCGCGATCTGGCAGCTAGAATTGGTCAACTATGTCGAACATTACGGCCTGACGCGCAAATATCTTGGCGACGGGAAGTACGAACACGTCCACCCGCGCCACTCGTGGAATGCGTCGCATAAAGCGTCGAACTGGCTACTTATCAACCTGCAACGCCATTCGGATCACCATTACAAACCAAGCCGCAGGTTCCCTTTGCTGCAACACCATTCCCAGGACGCCGCCCCGCAACTGCCATATGGGTATCCGGTCATGACAATTGCTGCGATGATCCCACCATTGTGGCGACGCATCATGAACCCCAAGGTCCGAGCGTGGCGACGTCAATACTATCCCGAGATCGCCGACTGGCAGCCCTATAACAAGGCGCAGAACCCTCTGCCTCGCACCTAACCGCAGCACGCGCCAGTGTGCTGCCCCGCCCAACAGGAAGGATCGCATCTTTGATGCGGTTCTGACAGGCGGGAGCCCCTATTTTTGGAGAACCCAAAAATCCATCGGGGCGGCGACACCTCGCACCGTCTGATCCGGCCGCTGTTCAAATCCTGCCATCAAGTCTTCTGAGTTCGGTGTTTCTTGCAACGCTTGGGTGCGCAATGCATCGCTGATAATTATGCGGGCAGCGCATTCGCGCGTCATGGCCTCAAGCTTTGCAGCAACATTTACCGCATCGCCTATCACGGCGAACTCCAGCCGGTTCGCTCCGATATCACCCAGGACAACTGAGCCATAGTGAACCCCTACTCCGATCTGAATCTCTGCCTCACCGGCGCGTTTGCGATCAATATTCCAGCGGTCGATCATATCGACCATCGACCGGGCACAAGCCAATGCATTGCTCGCATCCAATTCACCCGGCAGCGGTGTGCCAAACGTCGCCATCAATCCGTCTCCAAGATACTTGTCTAGCGTTCCATGATGGCGAAACACCTCTGTCTCCATCCGCGCATGGAACCCGCGCAAGACCTCGATAACCTCATACGGATCGCGCCCCGCAGAAAATTTGGTGAACCCAACGATGTCGATGAAAAGAACCGCGATGTCTTCTTTGCGGACCTGCTTCAAAGGCTCATCGTTCTGGCTGAGCTCATCAACCACATTCGGAGAGAAATAGCGCGACAAGTTCGCACGCTCACGTTCAAGCCCGGCATTCGACATCAACAAGCGATTGAGGCGCCGCATCGAAACACCAAGCGTCACTGCAACCATGACAAAAACAATCACCTGCTGAATACGAAGCGTCGGCATGAAACTGTTGGGATCCATGAATTCTGCGACGTCTGGATAACCTGCCAAGGCCTCGGATACGCGCTCGCTGATCCCCGGTATCGGGGTGGAGACCCACCATGCGATCACCCAACCTGCTGTCCACATGAACGCCGTCCAAGTTCCAATCGCAATGACGGTACGCCAAGAATAGGCAAGAGTTCCTGCAGCCAGAATGATGAAGAAATACTGGAAGTTGTCGAACCGATACTGCATTGCCAGCGGCCGCACATCGTCGCTGAACGGGTTAGGAACGATCATACCCAATGTCATGATCAGCAGATCAATGAAGATCAATAATAGCTCTGTTCGGGACTGACCAACGCGCCCCGCACGTCGGATCAGCCAACCATTGGCGCAGATCAGCAACAGAATGAAATGGTACCAGAGAACCTCCCAGTGGGGGTTCAGGTAAATCAGCAATAGTGCTGTAAAGGCCATTGCGATCCAACGCGCCCGAACTGCAAGCTCCAAACCCTCACGCTTATTTCGTTCCAGCGCGGCTTCGGTGTACTTGTTGTCTAGGTCATAATTGTCCGGCTGCGTGAAGAACAGTCTGCTCAGACGAGATTGACTGGCGGTTGTCTCGGTCATTGCATCGGTCTCCCATATGCGCTGTCAGGGGCTACCCTATGCAAACATCCTATAGAGGAAAACAAAAGACCCCGCCTAAACGGCGGGGCAAGGCTTAGTGCCTTGTGTCAGGCCACAGGCACCGGCGGTATTGAGTAAATCAGCTATGCATCTCTGATCGGATCTGCTGACGCAGCACATCAATTGGCACAGTCTTGCCATCGCGTTTGAAGCACCAGTAAGTCCAGCCATTGCAGGACGGCGCGTTTTCAAGATGCGCCCCCACTTGATGGATCGAGCCCTTGACGTTGTCGCCTACCAACGTCCCATCCGCGCGTACCTTGGCCTTGTGGCGCTGGTTCATGGAATAAAGCTCCTCACCCGGACGCAGCATGCCGCGTTCGACCAATTGGCCAAATGGCACGCGTGGCTCGGCGCGTTTGCTGGCACTGACTTCCAGCGCCTCGCGGTCGAATTTACGGACCTTGGCGATGCGCTTTTCAGCCACCTTGCGATAGCTTTCTTCGCGTTCGATACCGATGAACTCTCGCCCAAGCATTTTCGCGACAGCACCCGTGGTGCCAGTACCAAAGAAGGGATCGAGCACAACATCACCCGGATTGGTCGAGCCAATCAAAACACGATGCAGCAGTGATTCTGGCTTCTGTGTCGGATGCGCCTTGTCGCCATTTTCATCCTTCAAGCGCTCATGCCCTGTGCAGATCGGCAGCACCCAATCGCTGCGCATCTGTACGCCTTCATTCAGCGCTTTCAGCGCTTCGTAGTTAAACGTGTATTTCGCACCCTCACGTTTGGAGGCCCAGATCATCGTCTCATGCGCATTGGTGAAGCGCTTGCCGCGGAAATTCGGCATCGGGTTCGATTTTCGCCAAACCACATCATTCAGAATCCAATAGCCCGCATCCTGCAGGGCGGAACCCACGCGGAAAATGTTGTGATAAGACCCTATCACCCAGATCGCACCATTGGGCTTCAGCAAACGATGCGCCGCTTTCAGCCATTCACGCGTGAACTGGTCATAGGCGCCAAAGCTTGAGAATTGATCCCAGTGATCATCGACCGCATCGACCTGAGAGTTGTCTGGCCGGTGCAACTGGCCTTTCAACTGCAGATTATAAGGGGGGTCCGCAAAAATCAGATCAACCGACGCCTCGGGCAGACTGTTCATCACCTCGATGCAGTCCCCGGATAGAATCGTGTTTAAAGGGAGCGCGGTTGCGCCCTTCGTCTTGATTGTGGTCATATCACTGCCTCAGTTCCACGGCGCTTTTGCGCTCATTTGGTTGAGACAAGGATGAGTCAAAGATGATTCGCCGTCAATTTCTTTTTTGAATCAGCGACTTACGATTTACTCTTGATACAAGATATTGTGGACCGGTTTGAACGAACGTCTATGGTGTGGGGTCACCCCGAGATTTCGCAGCGCCTCGCGGTGCTGTTTTGTCGGATATCCGGCATTTGCCTCCCACCCGTAGCCGGGATGCTGTTGCGCCAAATCCACCATCAACTGATCGCGCCAGGTTTTCGCGATGATTGACGCCGCCGCAATCGACACCGACCGTGCATCGCCCTTCACCACCGCCTGCGAGGGCAGTTTCATCCCGCGCGGGATCAGGTTTCCATCGATCAGCAGAAAATCCGGTGCAGGGTCGAGCGCCGCGACCGCACGCACCATCGCCAGATGTGAGGCGCGCAGAATGTTGTGCTCATCTATCTCGGCGACTGTGGCTTCGGCCACCGCGACCTCTGCCCGATTGCGCAATGTCTCATCCAAACCAACGCGACGTTTGGCCGTCAGTTTTTTGGAATCGTTCAGCCCGTCCGGAATATCCTGCGAATTCAATACCACCGCTGCCGCAACAACCGGCCCGGCCAATGGACCACGCCCAACCTCATCCACCCCGGCAATTCGGGTGTATCCGCGCGCCAGCAAAGCCCGTTCGAGTTCGAAATCAGGTGTCGTCATACAATTGGCAAACCGCGTTTCCTTGCCGGGCGCAAGAAAAAAGAAGAGGGCAGCTTGCGCCACCCTCTCCCGCGTGGCGCTTCTGTGGCGCCACTCCTGCTCGAAACCGGTTACTGGTAAACGACGCGGTATCCTTTCTGGCGCAGGCAGGCGGGTTCGTATGCCCGTTTTACCCTTTTACCATTCCAGAAACCAACCTTGCATTGGTGTGGCAGGCTATCGGCATGTTTATAGTGCTTCTTAAGGCAGTTCGGCCCAAGCAAGGGACGATTGCTCGAATAGGCATTGAACGTGCGTAGGCAGCGCTGCGGCAGATCATAACGGGCCACCCGCTTTGGCAACGGGCGTACAGCATGTTTTTTCTTGGCCTTCTTCGCCTTGGCTTCCGCCTTCCTATGACGCTTGCGGCGTTCTGCCTCTTCGTCGCGCTTTTTCTCTTGATGATAGTGGTTGGCCGCAGCACCTATGATCGCGATTGCAGCCAATCCGCCGAGTATATCTCGGGTATCCGCCGCGCGTGCCTGTGACGCTGAGATCCCGGTGATGGCGACGGCGGTTGCGATGATCAGAGCAATGAACTTCCGGTGCATGATACGTGTCCTTTCGGATAATGGGGCAGGCCTGTTAACGACCGCAAAACTGATGACCCGACATTGCGACCTCCCCCTTCAGACAAGCAATAACGGCAATCTGTTATCCAATATCAGCACCTCAAAACCCCTGAGGTTATTGAATATCCGCCCAACCCATGCGCAGGATGCAGCCCATGAAACAGATCCTCTCTTCTCTGGCTCTGACGGCCCTGATATCGGTTGGGTCGCAGGCCGTCGCGGCAGATTGCTTTGCCGACTACAAAGCCAAGCAGGACAATCCCTTGCGCCTGCACTATGGCGTCATGCAGGTCTCAAGCTGCGATAAGGGCTCGGCCCGGAACGAAGTCGCAAAGCGGCTGAAATCAAACGGCTGGACCCTGCTGAACGTGATGACCGTTTTTGAGGCGAATGGATTGGATCAAAGGAAGGCCAATGCCGGAAAATTCTATCTCCGTTACTGAAGCACGCCGCTCGGGGGTTCGGCTGGTTGGTCTGGGGATAGCGGCAATCGTCGCGATCCTGGTGACTGCAGCGGTTTTCCTGTTCTGGACGCTACCGGATGCGAACGCTTTCAACGCGCGTGTCGAGCGGTTGTTTGTCGAGTCTGACCTGACCTCACAATCCGAAATCCGCCTGCTGGAAATACTGGCCCAATCCGGCACAGCATTCGCCGATACGTTGTCCAGCTATAGGATGGTGATTTTTGTCCTGTTGGTATTTGCAACCGCGATGCTGATCACTGCGTTGGTATTTCTGGTTATGCTGGTATTGCTGAATCGCCGCATGGCGCAGATTGAACGGACCGGGATTCAGGTGACCTCGCTGCTAATCAGCCGGGAGGAAAACACGGTCTACCTCAACAACATGGATTTCAGGCTGACTCCCGCAGCAATGGAAACCCTATCGGTACTAGCCGAATCCCGGCTGGATGACGAAGTTCTGTCCGGTGCGCAGATCGAAGCCATGATTTCAGGGCGGAACGTGATCGATTGCGAAGAAGCCGCTGGTGCCACCCGCATCAAACGCCTAAGGGACGCACTCGGCAATCAGATGGTCAGTGAATTGCTGGTGAAAAACATCGCAAAAAAAGGCTACATGTTGTCGATCGAAAAAGACGTTATTCAGATGGTCTGACTGCTTCACCGCGGTAAAATCTGTGTACACATCTTGGAATCGTCACCCTGAAGGCCCATCATATAAGGGCTTGGCCAGGGGAGGTTGCAGATGAACGTCCATGCCACACCAAATGTCAAAGGCTATGGTATTTCGGTTGAACCGTTAAAAGGGCGGATTGCGATCTACCGTGGTGATATCCTGCTAGCCGAAAGCCATAATGCCAAGGTTATGTATGAAACGCGGCTGCCCCCTGCAGTTTACATCCCGCGTGAAGATCTGTGCGTGGAACTCAGCCCCGAGACTGAGTTGCAAACATTCTGCCCCTTCAAGGGCACCGCAACCTATCACGACATCAGCCTGCCGGAAGAGCACTTGAGAAATTCGATTTGGGCCTATGAAGATGCCTTTCCCGAAAGCGCAGCCATTCAAGGACATATCGGCTTTATGCCCAACACGGCGACGCGGATCGACCTTGGAGAAAACCAACTTCGGCAACCCGATGACGGCAATATCAGCGGGCCTTTGATCGACTGGTTGATGCGCGGAGCGTCGGATATCGAAACACCTGATGCTTTCACCAAAGCACTGGCCGAGAAAATGCTGGAACACGGCATCGCAATACAACGCCTTAGCATCCTGGTCTGGTCGCTGCACCCGTTGATCGCAGGCAAACACTACATCTGGGAAAAGGACACGGCCGAGATTTCGACCCACACCCCGACCTACGAGATCCACGATCATCCTGCCTTTACCAACAGCCCACTGCGCCACGTCTCAAATGGCCTAGGCGGCGTGCGTCAACGCCTGAACAACGACAATCCCCATAACAGTTTTCCGATCATCGAAGATCTGCGCGCCAAAGGGGCAACAGACTATGTTGCCATGCCACTACCCTTTTCAGATGGGCGAATAAACGTCCTGACTCTGACCAGTGATCACCCCGATGGATTCACAACAGAAAACCTTGGCCTGGTTTTTGAGTGCTCTTCAGTAATCGCGCGCTTCTACGAGGTCTTCATGCAGCGCGAAAACGCCCAGGTTTTGCTTGAAACCTATGTTGGCAAACGATCGGGCGCTCGGGTTTTGGGCGGTGAAATCCGCCGAGGTGATGGCGATGATATCGATGCGGCCATAATGTTCTGTGATCTGCGCAACTCAACCGCGCTCGAAGAGACGTTGGGCCGCGATGAATACATCGATTTGCTGAACGCGTTCTTCGAAACAGTATCGGGGATCGTGCACGACCATGATGGAGAAGTGTTGAAATTCATCGGCGACGCGGTACTAGCTGTTTTCCCGGCGGGGGACGACGCCGCTAATGCCCGGACCAACGCGCAGCTCTCCGCGATTGAGATCGTCGAGAAACTGGCTGAGCTGCGCAACGGCGAAAATGACTATCATTGCGATTGCTCAATAGGCGTCGCCTATGGTCGTGTTACTTACGGCAATGTCGGCTCACAAGAACGGCTGGATTTTACAGTGATCGGACAAGCGGCCAATATCGCCGCCAGACTAGGGGAATATGGCAAAACAGCTGGCCACAGAATCGTTGTATCACACGATATCGAGCCCGCCTGCAAACAGGCCATCCCGTTAGGAGAGATCAAGCTGCATAACGTTTCGCAACCGATTAGTTCTTTTGCACTGCAAGCTTCTGCAGATATCTAACCGGATACTTAAATTGTTAGCGGATACGACGCGTCGAAAGATCTGAACACCTAGTTGCTGAAGCCTGGTCTTTAACACACTCGAATTCACGCTTCAGAGCTTTAGCGATTTCTGACCCAGATCGAACTCCGTCCGAGATCAGGAATTTAGTATCAAAACCCGCCACCCAGCAGGATCAAAGCCGTCTGTGCAGGTGAAGTTACACTCTGGATTTGCGCGATCTGGCTGCGGGTCAGATAGGTATCTGTCAATTTTTCGACGGCTTCTATATCCGTAAATTGCGCCAGATCCGAGGATCCGGTGGCGCGATGCAACCGATCCTTAAAGACTTCAAGTTGTTTGTCTAAATCCAACTGTGCAAATGATCTGGGCAGGCCTAATGCCGTTTCCATCATATTGCGCAACGGTGGCAATCCCATAAGGTCGAACCATTTTCTGTTCTCACTTCCACCTTGTTGAGCTATCTCGCTCAAGGCGTGCTGCGTGAATAATGCGATACGCATCATTTCATCGGATTCACCAACCGATATTTCGAACCGAGCGGTCAGATTATCTTCGGCGATCTTCTCCATCGCGCTGACCAAACTCGTCTTGGGAATCTCACCCGGCCCCAATCCAAAAGCTTTTGCAAAGTCACGATATCGGTTGTCAGACAACCTATTCGCCAATGCATCCTCCGCCTGAGTACCGTCCGACAGGATCTTTTGAATGAAAAACCGATTGTTCAGATCATCTTCGAGGCCAAAAGCGCCCAAGGCGATCTGTAGCAAGCGACGATCAGCAACCAGATCTTCAGCCGAGCGAACATTTCCTATGTTTTTCAGAAAATACGCTGTCTCACGCTCATTAATCGACGAGTTCGAAAAACTTTGCAGTTGCGCGTCATACGTCCGCTGAAGAAATCGCCAGCCCACAATTCCACCAGTGGGTACGACCGGTTGAAAGGTCATTGCTCATACGCCATCAACCGCTCTTCTCGTGGTAATAAAGAGCGCAACGCTTTTAGGCACTTATAGTATTGCTCGGCCACCAACGCTTCTGTGGCATCGGCTAACACTCGGCGGCTATCGGTATCTGTAAAGACCTGGCTTAACTCCTCTACGCGTCGCAGCAACTGCTGACGCGCTTGATCGGGTTCAGTGTCACCAGACAGCACAAGCTGTGCCGCATAGCAGACACGACGCACTGGGGTGTTCACCTCCTCAGGGTGAATTGCATCGCGCAGACGCAGAACTTTGGCTTGCGGTGTCATGATGGAAAATCTGCTGCGGCGGTCACCATTTTCGATGACGACACCGTTGATCAGAACCCGCTCTTTTGGGGCAAGCTTTAGCACCAGACCGCCCATCAATTCCCCCTCATTTGACGTAGTCCTCGCAAGACTGCCATGTTGATTTCAAGCAGCGGCTCTACTGTCGCTTTATTTCCCAACACCTGGCTGCTGTGTTGTTCCGTGAATTCAGCGAGATAAAATATTCGAGCCCGCAGATTGTTCGGCAGTGCATTATCAGCATCCGCAACATCGGTCGCCAACACGCTCCATAACCGGCGGTTTTCATGCAATGCCTGGACGAAGGCGCTAAAATCCGTTTCCCTGCGTGCTGCCGCAGACTTCAGACGGTGTGTGATTTTGGATATCGCCTCATATTCCGTATCCCGGGGCGTTCGCGTCGGCGCAGCAGATTGCGCATAAGCGCGTTGGGCGAGCGTTTGCGGAGTCACTTGAAATCCTTCCGATTGTCCATCAGCGGGCAGTTAAAGCCGGGGCACGGCGCGCGCGCCCCGGCTAAGTTCCTGAATTAGCGGAACAGCGACAGGATGGACTGCGGAGCCTGGTTCGCAATCGAAAGAGATTGCGTCGCCAGTTGTTGTTGCACCTGCAGAGCCTGCAACCGCGCCGACGTCTCTTCCATGTCGGCGTCGACCAATGAGCCAATACCGGATTTGAACGAGTCCGCCAGGTTCGAGATGAACTCTTTCTGGGTTTCAATCCGGCCCTGCGACGAACCAAATGCGGCCGATGCATCAATCGCGGTGTTGATCAGTGTCTCGATGGTTCCTAGTGCTGCCGCGGCACCTGCATCGGTCGATACGTCAATCGACGACAACGCACCCAAACCGCCTGCTCCGGCATTGGTGAATTGCGCCGAAACGGTCACATCGCGATCTGCGTCAGCACCCGCTGTCGCAGTCCCGGTAACGAATGAGAGCGTACCCGCCGCGCTGGAGTCATAGTCGATAGCCACACCGGTAATACCCAAGGCATCAATCTGGTTCTTCAACCCAACTGCGACAATCGCATCAGTATAAGCTGAGTCGTAGGTGCCCGACGGGTCCAGATCTCCAGCTTGAACCGTATAGGAAGCAACTTTGTCACCGATGGTAATCGACACCTGGTCACCAGCAGCAAAGTTGTCAGTCGAGCTGTCGATAACGATATCACCCGAACCGCCGGACTTATCCATTGTGAACCCGGCCGCATCATTGTCGGTGGTTACGTTATCCGACCCCGCCAGAACCCCCTTCGACGCATAGCCGCCGGTCGACAAATCCTGGCTCGCTACCGAAATTGATGATGCATTTACGTTTCCAGCGCTATCACGGTCCAGCGACGCAAGAATGGATGCTGTACCTGCCGACCCATCGACTAGATTTAGACCATTGAATTGCGCCGCGCCTACGACCGATGCGATCTGGTCCCGCAATGCCGTCACATCGTCATTGATCTTGCCGCGGTCGACATTGTCTTCCTGTGCCGCAACAATCTTGCCTTTCATCTGGTTCAGCAGATCTGTAACCGTTTCCGAAGCGTTCCGTGCAACTGCCACTGTGGATTCACCCAGCGCCAGGCTGTCTTTGATGGCGTTGAAACCCTTAACGTCCGATTCCATCACTTTGGAAATAGCCCAGACGGCAGAGTTGTCCTTGGCTGTCGCCACATCTTTACCGGTCGAAATCGCGTTCTGCGTCATCGCCAGGTTCTTGTTTACGGATTTGAGAGTTTGCAGCGCAACCATTGCGCCATTGTTCGTCAGAATGCTGGACATATTTGTCATCCTCTTTGCGTTCGAGCGCCTTCGACGCCCATGTTGGACCCACCGAACCGGCGGGCATTCCGTCGTTCTGACCTTTGCGTCGCGCCCTGTGGCCTTCGCGCCACCTGCTGTTCCAGGTGCAATCCCAACTTTGACCCTGATCCCCTAACGGAGTGCTAAGACGAATAAATCCAAAGCTTTGGATTTGAATCAAACCCAGCCTTATGCACGCTTCTCCAGCTTTGCCTGCAAGCGCACCGAATACCCATTCCGCTGACCCGCCGCGTCATAAGTACTGAACTCCTGACGCACGCGACGCAGTTCCGACATGCGTTCAGCAACTGCGCGGATGCCCTCGGCTGCACTGGTCAATAGTGCCTGATTACGCGCGACTTTCATCTGAACACGAGCAAGGTCGTCGCTATCAATGACTTTCAGGCCGTTGAGAGCATCAATCAGGTCTTCCTTTTCAGGTGCCAATCGGTTCAGGTCGTCAAGATCGCCGCCTATCAATGCCTTACGCTCCTGATCCAGCAGATCCTCCAACGCCTTTATCGGATTTTCACCCATCGGCCTTCTCCATCATTGCATTAAAGAGAACCTCTGACAGACCAATTCCACCAGCGCGGGCCATCTGCTGGGCCTGCTGCTGAACTAGAAACGAAGAAAACTGATCTTCACCTGCGCCTCCTCCGAACGATTGCCGCGCCTGCCCAAGGCCCGCGGATTTCAACATCTCGGCGAGAAAGGTCGCCTCAAGCTCGATTGAGGCAGCTCTAAGCTTATCTGAAGCTTGAGCGGCCGGCGTCGTTGCTCCAATCGCTGATATCGACATTGGATTCTCCGTAAATTGCTTCGAACTTTCATGATCAAAGAGGAAAGCAGTTAAAATAATTGTAACTTCCTGAGGTCAGAGTCAGGGTCAGGCAAACACAGCCGGAGCAAGAAATGTCCAACCCGCTGACCGTTTTGACGGCCTCAACCACAACAGGAGGCAAATCCGATGCCCAGCACGGGGGAGCGCGAGAGAACAAGGGAGCTCAGGCCTTTGAGGACGTCATGAACGAAGAGGCCGAGTTGAACGATCCTGAGAGCTTGCCAACAATTTCAAAACAGAAAGTCGCAGTAGAAGAACAGCCGGATGTCGAAATCAACGACTCTGTTAGAACTAATGAGGAACCACTATCCCAAAACGGTGATGAGGAGTTGCCAAATCCTGAGGCTGCGTTTCCGCAACTGTTGACGCTTGCGGACAGCGAATTGCAAGCGCCGAGAAAGTCGGAAATAGCAGTACCCTCGCCCGCTGTAGGACCGGTGTCTAATCAGAACATATCCACTTCACCAACCGATCAGACAAATAGGTCGAAAACAATACGTTCGACCACCCCGGCAGCGTCCGAAATCCCGGCAGCGCCGGAACAAAAATCCGATAAAGTTGAAAAACGGATGCTCACACGGACGCTAGGTCCGTACGGGATCAACCCGAATTCGAATGCACGCCCAATTCGGTCTCGAAATTCGGCCGAAGTCGGAATCCGCCCGGATTTAGACACACCGATCGCGTCGGTATTTAAAGTAGTCTCGCAGCAGCAAACAGCTAGCGCCACAAATGCGCTGATATCGGCCCAAGCCACAAATATAGCTCCTGTAGATACAATCCGCGAACCTGCAACAGACCACGAGATTCTCGATATTCCGACACTCAAAGAAGCCACATCTGTGCCCACCCAGCGGGAAACCATGGGCACAACACCATTTATACCCCATCGCGCCGAATATGCCCGCGCCATTGCGGGCCAATTAGTAGCCGTCATCTCAGCAAGGCCTGGCGCTCAGGGCGTAGACATCGCCCTCAACCCCGAGGAACTGGGCCGCGTCTCGATCACATTAACCAACCTTGAAGATGGGTTGCATCTGATGATCATGACGGAACGGCCAGAAACGCATGATTTGATGCGGCGGCACATTGCGCTGTTATCCTCTGAATTCGAGAAACTTGGATACCAAGGTATGTCACTTGATCTGGGCCTGTCCGGTAACACAGCCGAGCAAGAAAAAGACCCCGAGGCGCAGCAGTTCTCTGACACATCGGAAGTCGCTGTTGATGAGACTCATAGTGCACCAACAATTCAATCCGGCCAGCGTGGTGGCCTTGATGTGAGGCTTTAAGCGATGATCACCCCGTCGAGTTCAACCGCAAATCCAATCGCCACCTCAGAGGTACCCAGCAACGCGCAACGTTCTGCTTTGACGTCGGATTTCGAGACATTCCTGCGCATGCTGACGGTACAGGCACGAAACCAGGATCCGCTGGAACCATTGGACTCATCAGAATATGCCTCGCAGCTCGCGCAGTTTTCGATGGTCGAGCAACAGGTCAAGGCAAATGAACTTTTATCTGGTCTGGCTTTGACGTTGAGATCGGTCAATCTGAACCAGCTTGCCAGTTGGGTTGGTATGGATGTTCAAGTTGCCGCACCATTTCAGTTTGAAAATCAGCCCGTTACGCTCGTTGCCAGTGCAGCTCCTGATGCAACCAGAGCTGAACTGATCATCCGCAACACGCAGGGCGACGTGGTCGACCGAATTACCGTACCCGTCAATGAAACCGAATTCGAATGGCACGGTGTTGACAGTACCGGCACCGCGTTTCTGGCAGGAAGCTACTCTGCGTCTCTCGCGAGCTTTAAGGGAGACAAATTGCTGGCCGAAACCCCCACCGCAGCTTTTGGCCGTGTTGTTGAGGCCAAGGTTGGTGACGGCGCGGTCATGTTGAAACTTGAAAGCGGAGCAGAAGTATCTGCGGATGAGGTTACTCAGATACGAACAGGTGCTTGATCTGTTGGGCGGCGCAGGTCAAAGCTTGGCAAAATCGACTCGCTGCTCAATCTGGTAATTTCCCTGTCTGACCAAATCCCACCTCCGCCAAAGCTGGTTGCCCAGCTGCATTCTCAAGGGCTTATAGACGTTCAAGCCCAATTTCAGGTGCTGTACGGTGGGCGTACAAATCAGGTCTGGAAGGTACTGTCGGATCACAGCGACGCGGTCCTCAAGCTATATCGCGCACCGTTTCAGAACCCGCTGTTTCGCAACGACGCTAGACTTGAGGCGAACTGCTTGCGCGCACTCAACAGCACCGGCTTCGTGCCCAATCTTCGGGCAACCGGGTCTTTCGAGAAGGCGAGCTGGGTTTACTACGATCATGCACCAGGCAATCCATGGCGCGAAGGCGTCGAGAACGTCGCTGTTCTGCTAAGGCGACTACACAGTCTTTCGATAAATCTGGACCTTCCCGCTGGCTGCAATGGCAGCGAGGATCTGAGATGCCATGCTGAGCAAATCTTGCGCAGTTGCCAGAACGCTGAGGCGCAGCGGCTGATCGCGTTGAAACCGCGGGGGCATATACCACCCCTTGCCGAGCGATGTCTGATCCATGGTGACCCGGTGGCGGGCAACATTCTGCAATCATCAGCCGGGCTGACACTCATCGACTGGCAATGTCCGGCCTCGGGTGACCCATGCGAAGACTTAGCGATATTTTTATCGCCCGCGATGCAACAGCTTTATCGCGGTGCACCTCTGTCGGAGGCGGAGGTAACGAGCTTTCTAATCGCCTATGATCGGCACCAAGTTACTGCGCGATACTTATCTCTGCGCTCTTGGTATGGCTGGCGAATGGCGGCTTATTGTCTGTGGCGGTTCGAAAACGGATCACCTGAATATGTTCGGGCCTTTGAATTGGAAATCCAAGCCTTATAGGTCTGCAAGCCCAAGCAATGCGTAGGCTGGCGGCATCAAGGCACGACGCCATCTTCCCAATGGAAAACGGGCCGGCGGTTGCTTGATCGGCAAAGGAAGCTCGCTTGGTTGCCCGAGGACCATCCGGGCGAGAGCGCGCCCGCAATATGTCCCCATAGCGACGCCGTTGCCGTGATATGCAAAGCCCGCAAACAACCCGGCTTGATCCGGAACCGGACCCGCAAAGGGCACGAGGGCGCGGGACAGGCAGACCATGCCGGACCAGATATGCGTAACGTCAATCGAGGCCCACGCAGGAAATAAGCGTCTGAAATCCTGCAACGCCTTTTGCCGAATGCGCGTTTCGGCACGGGGTGACGACATCAATCCCCCACGCATTCCGAACAGAAACCGCCTATCGGGCATCAACCGGAAATAATGCAGCAGGTTGCGCGTGTCATATGCGATCTGATCCGAAGTCCAGCCTTGAGCCTGTAATTCGTCTTGGGACAGAACGCGTGTGACAAAAGCCGTCGATTGCGTCGGCATATAGCGCGCAGCCAGCCATCGGGGTAAATCCTCGCTGGAATACCCATTTGTGCAGGTTAGCACGTTCGAAGCCCGAACATGACCGGCGGGGGTATGCAGATCAAAGCCTTGCGCGATTTTGCATATCTTCTGAACCGGGCTGTGTTGGTACAACTTTGCACCCTCAGTCTGCGCTGCTTTGGCCAAACCAAAAAGGTACTTACGAGGGTTCAAACCAAAACCTATAGGCGTTGTGTATCCGCCAAAAAACGCGCCTCCCAACCCTAAATCTGCCAGTTCATGCTGCTCATGCAGCTGGCCTTCTGAGGCGACGCTTTGACGTAGTCGTGCCATCGCTCGCTTGGAATGGGCCAGTTGAGTTTCACCCCGCGAGTGCCTGTCCGCATCGATTTCATGACGCGCCAGAAGATCGGCAACCAACGACACTGCGTCTTTTTCAGCCTGAAAATATGCTGCTGCCTCAATTGCACCGTAACGACGTCTGAGAGTGGCTTCACTGAGCTTCGAACCACCCAGACAGCAGAATCCTCCGTTTCGCCCTGACGCGCCCCAGCCCGGAGCGTTCGCCTCGAACACAGCAACCGATACGCCCTTTTTCGCTAAATGCAGCGCTGCAGAAATGCCCGTGAAACCGCCACCAATAATGGCAACATCGACCTTCAAGTCTCCTTGATGCTTGGGCCAATCAGGTGCCTCAATCGTCTCGTCCCACCAGCATCCTGAACGAGGGGCCGCACTATAGGCGTAATCTGAAAAGATTCGCTTCATTCGGTGCGCGCCGCGGCTTGTTCATCCTGCTTTTGCCGCATCATCGCGCGTTTGGTCACCAATGATGCGGTGATGACACCCAATGTTACCACAGCGATCATAAGCGTCGACAACGCGTTGATTTCTGGACTGACACCCAGACGCACAGCCGAGAAAATCTTGATGGGAAGTGTCGTGGCGGATGGTCCTGAGGTGAAGGACGCAATGACCAGATCATCAAGTGACAAGGTAAACGCCAACAACCAGCCGGAAACCACGGCGGGCGCAATGATCGGCAACGTCACTAGGCGAAAAGCCTGCGCCGGCGAGCACCCCAAATCCAGCGCGGCCTCTTCCAGCGACCTATCAAATGTAACAAGGCGCGAAGAGACGACCACCGAAACGAAGCACATGGAAAATGTCGTATGAGCCAGAACGATGGTCAGGATCCCCCGATCCAACCCGATCCCGATGAACAACAGCAGCAGAGACAGGCCCGTTATCACCTCTGGCATCACCAGAGGGGCGTAGATCATCCCCGAAAATAGCGTTCGTCCAAAAAACCGCCCGCCACGCACCAAAACATATGCCGCTGCCGTGCCAAGGATCGTCGCCAAAGTCGACGAGAACACAGCGACCCGCAGTGTAACCCATGCCGCGTCAAGGAACGCCTCGTTCTGAACGAGCTCTCCGTACCATTTGGTCGAAAACCCGGCCCAGACGGTGACAAGCTTGCTTTCGTTGAAGCTGAAAATGATCAGGATGATCATCGGGATATACAGGAACGAGAACCCCAATGTCAGCGACACCGTGTTGAACCAGCTGAGTCTGCTCATTGTTCAGCCTCCGTCTGCTTTTGCTGGTTGCGCTGGAACAGTACGATCGGAATCACAAGGATCAGTAGCAAAACCACGGCCACCGCACTGGCGACCGGCCAGTCGCGGTTCGAGAAGAACTCTTCCCAAAGAACCTTACCGATCATCAGAGTTCCAGAGCCACCCAGAAGCGACGGGATCACGAACTCACCAATCACCGGGATCATCACAAGAAAACAACCCGCAATGATACCCGG
This sequence comes from Ruegeria sp. O11, assembly GCF_056535285.1. NCBI lineage: Bacteria > Pseudomonadati > Pseudomonadota > Alphaproteobacteria > Rhodobacterales > Roseobacteraceae > Ruegeria > Ruegeria sp. O11. The sequence goes on from NZ_JBQERS010000005.1 coordinate 198,040, forward strand.
GCGTGACAGAGGGATTGTGATCAACCAGAAAGCCTGCATGCGTGAACACCCAAGGTCTTCGGCGGCCTCGATCAGCGACCCGTCCATACGTTCTAGAGACGAGTAAATCGGCAGAATCATGAAGGGCAGGTAAGTGTAAACGATGCCAATATAGACCGCCGTATTGGTGTTAAGAATGGTCAGCGGGGTTGAGATAATGCCCGTCCACAGCAGCAACTGGTTCAGATAGCCCTCATTGCTGAGGATGCCCATCCACGCGTAGACCCGGATTAGGAATGACGTCCAGAAGGGCAAGATAACCAGCATCATGAATGTGGGCCGCCACTCTTCAGGCGCGCGCGCCATCGCGTAGGCGATCGGGTAGCCGACAATCAGTGTAAGAATAGTTGAAATCAGGGCGATTTTGACGCTGGATAGGTAGGCTTTCCAATAGAGATCATCCTCGGTCAGCCAGACAAAGTTTTCCAGATCAAGTTGGCTGAAGAAATCCTTGATACCCGCCCAACCTTCGGACAGGTCCAGCGTCGGAGTATAGGGCGGAATGGCAAGTGCGGTGTCTGAAAACGATATCTTCAGGACGATAAAAAACGGCACCAGAAACAGCGCCAGAAGCCAGACATAGGGAATGGCGATCAGAACAGCGCGACGCATCAGTTTTCCAACAAGACCGCGGCAGTCGCTGTCCAGGACAGCCAGACCGGGTCTTCCCAAGTAAACGAGCGGCGCGAGATACGACGGGTATTCGCCGTTTGTGCTTTGATGATCGTGCCGTTTGGCAGCTCAACATGATAGGTCGACAGGTTGCCCAGATAAGCGATGTCATGCACCTTGCCCTGGATCGCATTGATCGCATCTGTGGGGCGCTCGGCTGAAATAGCCACTTTCTCAGGACGGATCGCCAGATGGCAGCCCTGCCCATTGGACAACGCGGTCGCGGATGACGCCGTGAGCGGTGGCTGACCCTCGGCCCAATCGATCTGATAGCTTTCATCCCCTTGTGTCGTGGCACGCCCTTCGATGATGTTCACGTCGCCGATAAAATCAGCGACATAGACGGAATTCGGTGTCTCATAGATGCGATCGGGTGTCGCCACTTGCATCAACTTGCCCTGATCCATGACAGCCACTCGGCTGGCAACGGTCATCGCCTCTTCCTGGTCGTGAGTCACGATGACAAAGGTCGTGCCGGTCTTTTCCTGAATGTCCATCAACTCGAATTGGGTATCTTGACGCAGCTTCTTATCCAGCGCCCCCAAGGGTTCGTCGAGTAAAAGCAGTTTTGGCGCTTTGGCCAATGACCGGGCCAGCGCCACGCGTTGGCGTTGACCGCCCGAGATCTGATGCGGCTTACGGCGCGCAAACTGCTCAAGGCGGGTCAGGCGCAACATCTCTTCAACTCGTTCTTCCAGATCGCGCTTGGGCATGTTGTCCCGACGCAGACCAAAAGCGATATTGTCCCAGATGCTCAGATGAGGGAACAGGGCGTAAGACTGAAACATCATGTTCACCGCCCGCTTATTGGGCGGGATCGGATCGATATCCTGACCCCCAAGAAGGATATGGCCATCGGTCGGAGTTTCAAAACCGGCCAGCATCCGCATCATCGTGGTCTTTCCGCAGCCCGACGGCCCAAGCAGAGCAAAGAACTCACGCTCATAGATATCCAGCGAAAGGTTATCGATTGCGGTGAATGCGCCAAATCGTTTGGTGACGTTCTGGAACTGGATCAAGGGTTTCGCCTGCGGGTCGTCCCACGGCGCAAAGACTTCAGTGTTCAAAGTGGCCCCCGGTAATCGGTCAGGATAAATATGGCGCAAGGCAGTTTGTCTGCCTTGCGCATCAATCAGATCAGGTGCCTGATTTCACCTTGGTCCAGAGACGAGTCACCACCCGCTGGGTTTTTGCCGGATAAGGCGTGGTGATATAGAGATTCTGCATCGTCGTATCATCCGGATAGATCGCCGGATCTCCGATTACGTCCTCTTCCAGGAACTCTTGCGAAGCCTTGTTACCGTTGGCGTAGTAAACATAGTTCGACGCGGCAGCCATGTTGTTGGCATCCAGAATAAAGTCCAGAAACTTGTGTGCGCCTTCCGGATTTGGTGCATCAACAGGTATCGCCATCTGGTCAAACCACATCAGCGAGCCTTCCGCGAATGGATGGTATTCGATGACCACACCATTTTCTGCCTCATCGGCACGATCCCGAGCTTGCAGAATGTCCCCTGACCAACCGACGGCCACACAGATATCACCGTTGGCAAGCGCATTGATGTATTCCGAGCTGTGGAACTTCTGCACATATGGACGCACGCCGGTCAGAACCTCTTCGGTCTTCGCAATGACGTCCGTGTCATGGCTATCCGGGTCCTCGCCGATATATTGCAGCACCATCGGAATGATCTCGGCGGGTGCATCCAGGAAATGGACACCGCACGAGGCCAGCTTTTCCATGTTTTCAGGCTTCAGAACCAGATCCATGCTGTTGAGCGCAACATCGTCGCCCAGAACTTCTTTGACCTTGTCAACATTCAAGCCGATGCCGGTGGTTCCCCACATGTAGTTGATCGAATAAGCGTTGTTGGGGTCATACCCTGCGGTGCGCTCCTGAATCACATCCCACAGGTTTCCTGCATTCGATAGTTTGGCTGCGTCGAGTTCCTGGAACGCGCCAGCTTGAATCTGGCGTTGCAAAAACGTCCCCGAAGGCACAACCACATCATAACCTGACCCACCGGCCAGCATTTTGGTTTCCAGAACCTCATTGCTATCAAACACGTCATAGATCAGGGTCAGGCCTGTCTCTTCTTCGAATTTGCTCAGCAACTCCTCGTCAATATAGTCGGACCAGTTATAGACGCGCACTTCTTCGGCAAAAGCGGCCGAAGTCCCCAATGCGACGATCGCTGTCATCCCCAGCGTTTTTAGTTTCATAGTCTTCTCCCTGCGATTATGCGGCTATTTTCACTTTTTTTTGGATTTGATCAAGTTTTGCGTTTTGCAGTAGTTTCACCTATGGTCGGAACAGGTGTAAATTCAGACAAGATAGAAACGCGCGGATTGAGGTAAACCATTTGGATTTGATCAAAAATAAGGCGAGCACACAGCCGGATGATGAAGAAAAACGCCCTGCGCATGAACAGGTCTATCGCACTCTGAAATCGCAGATCCTGTTTGGTGATCTTGTGCCAGGACAGCCGGTAACGATTCAGGGTCTGACTGATTCGTTGGGCGTAGGCATGACCCCGGTGCGCGAGGCGATACGACGCCTAATTTCTGACGGCGCCCTGATCTTTCAAGGCAACCGACGGGTCAGCGTGCCCTTATTATCTGCCAATGATATCGAACAGATGATTTTTGCAAGAATATCAATAGAAACAGAGCTTTCAAGGCGTACCACCAGGAACATTTCGTCGACCGAAATTGACCATCTGGAGAAGCTGGATCAACGGCTCGACCTCATGATTGCAGATGGGGATGTTGGCGGATATCTGCGATTGAACCACGCCTTTCATCAAGACCTGTATTCGCATGCCGATGCCCCGATTCTGGTCGACCTGGCCGAACGTCTGTGGTTGAGGTTCGGCCCTTCACTGCGGATTGTTTGCGGTCGATTCGGCACCCAAAGCCTACCCGATAGACATAAGGATATCATCGTCGCACTGCGCAATAAGGATGCGGAGAAGGCTGCTTTGGCAACGGCACAGGACATTGAGCAAGGTATGGGAATGATGGGTGATGCCCTGCCCGGCACCTAGAATGCAGCGATTCGATTGACAGTATAAAATTTGATCATATTCTGTCCTGCAATCACGCTTGCAGGAGAATCGCCGATGTCCACTATCACCAATCACATGCCCACCGCCGAATTGCAGGCGCTGGATGCGGCGCATCACATTCACCCGTTCTCGGCAAATGGATCGCTGGGTGAGGAAGGCGCACGTGTAATCACCCGCGCCAACGGCGTGTATCTGACCGACAGCGAAGGTGAAGAGATTCTGGATGCCATGGCCGGGCTCTGGTGCGTCAATATCGGCTATGGCCGCGATGAACTGGCCGACGCCGCTGCCCGTCAAATGCGCGAACTGCCGTATTACAACACGTTCTTCAAAACGACTCACATCCCGGCCATCGCACTGGCCGCCAAGCTTGCTGAACTTGCACCCGGAGATCTGAACAACGTGTTCTTCGCCGCTGGCGGGTCCGAGGCGAATGACACCAATATCCGTCTGGTTCGCACCTATTGGGCTGAGAAAGGTCAGCCGGACAAGAATATCATCATCAGCCGCAAGAATGCCTATCACGGTTCTTCGGTCGGATCCGCATCGCTGGGTGGTATGGCCGGAATGCATGCGCAAGGCGGCATCCCGATTCCAAATATTCATCACATTAACCAACCAAACTGGTGGGCCGAAGGTGGTGACCTCGCCCCTGAGGAGTTTGGCCTCGCCCGCGCACGCGAATTGGAAGAGGCCATTCTAGAGCTTGGTGAAAACCGCGTCGCAGCCTTTATCGCCGAGCCAGTGCAGGGTGCGGGTGGTGTTATCGTTGCGCCAGACACTTACTGGCCGGAAATCCAACGTATTTGCGACAAATACGATATCCTGCTGATCGCAGATGAGGTGATTTGCGGGTTTGGTCGGACCGGGAATTGGTTCGGGTCACAAACTGTCGGCATCAGACCACACATCATGACCATCGCCAAAGGACTCAGCTCGGGCTACGCGCCTATCGGTGGGTCTATCGTAAATGATGAAATCGCTGAAGTTATCGGCAACACCGAATTCAACCACGGATATACATATTCCGGCCATCCCGTTGCTGCTGCGGTTGCGCTGGAAAACCTGCGCATTCTGGAAGAAGAAGGAATTGTGGATCATGTCCGCGATGTTGCGGCCCCCTATCTGAAGAAGAAATGGGAGGCACTGGTTGATCACCCATTGGTCGGCGAAGCTAAGATCGTTGGAATGATGGCGTCAATCGCGCTGACACCGGATAAATCCAGCCGCGCCAAATTTGCGTCTGAACCCGGCACGATTGGGTATATCTGTCGCGACCGCTGCTTTGCGAACAACCTGATCATGCGCCATGTGGGCGACCGGATGATCATCTCGCCACCCCTGATCCTGACGCCAGAGGATATCGATGAGATGTTTGTGCGCATTAACAAATCGCTGGACGAAGCATTGGAAGAAATCAACAACAGGGGATTGATGAAATCCGCGTCCTAATAACGATCAAAGGGCGGCCCATTTGGTCCGCCCTTACTTTCAACGCATCCGCTCCAGCAGACTGAGCGACGGGTACCCGTCCGGAACCAGCCCTTGAGCGACCTGGAAAGCTCGGACCGCATTGATCGTATTCGGACCGGTGCGACCATCAATCCCTTGAGTATCAAACCCAGCCTGCGTCAACCGACGCTGCAACTCTTTCTTTTCGGTAAAACTCAGCACGCGATCTCCACGTGGCCATTCGGCTTGAAACGGAGCACCGCCTGCAATTCGGTCAGACAGATGCCCGATCCCGATCACATAAGCATCGGCACCATTGTATGCTTCGATCACCTTGAAATTGTCGAAAATCATCAGAGCAACACCACGGCCGCCCGCTGGTAACAGAATTGCCGCTTTTCCATAGTCGGGCACCACTTGGCCTGTGTGCGCCAGAACTCCTCGGGCCGCCCATTCTGACGGCGTCAGTGTAACGTCTCGTCTTGCATCTGCATAATCAAAGCCGGATGGCAACTTGACCTCTACCCCCCATGGTTGGCCTTTGGTCCATCCATGCTTTGCCAGATAGGCGGCGGCTGACGCCAGAGCATCAGTTGGATCATCCGACCAGATATCGCGCCGCCCATCGCCATCGAAATCTACTGCGTGATCCAGAAATGAGGTCGGCATGAACTGCGTGTGCCCCATCGCTCCGGCCCAACTGCCGACCATATTCACAGCATCCACGTCCCCGGACTGCAGGATCTGAAGGGCCGCGATAAGCTGGGATTCAAAGAAACTCGCCCGCCGTGCATCAAAGGCCAGTGTCGCGAGCGATCTGATAGTTTGATTGCCGCCCCGATAAGTTCCAAACGAGGTTTCGAGTCCCCAAATCGCGGTGACAACCTCTTTTTCAACGCCATATTGCGCCTCAATCCGGGTCAGAGTCTCCCGGTGCCGGTCCAAGCCCGCGCGTCCATTCGAAATCCGCGTTTTTGAAACTGCCGAATCCAAATACTCCCAGATCGGTTTTGAGAACTCGGCCTGATTGCGATCTCGTTTGATGGTGTCGCTGTCATAGGTCATCCCGGCCAACGCTCGGTCCAGCGTTCGGGCCGAGATTCCTTGAGCGCGGGCCCGCTCGCGAAACGCTTCAAGCCAAGCCTGGAATCGCGCGTTCCCTTCGGCTGATACGCGATAGTGCTCGACCTCAGGACGCAATACTGGTCTTACCGAAACCATGACGTCTGCCGAAGCCAGTTGAATATTGTCGACCAATGGTCGGGCCAGAGGCCGTATTGATTTGTCTGTTGTATCCGCCTGCACGATGGATGCCCATAATGCGGCGGTCATGACGCCACCTACGCACTTACGCATTCCGATTTTTCCTGATTACTGCTCAGGTGCAATGATAGCGCACAATCGGTATTTCTCAAAATGTAGAAAATTAGCTTTCCTGTTCCTGTGCCTCGCGTTCAGCACGAATACGGGCAATCGCCTCTCGCAGTAACGACACGCGCTTGGGGCGGAAACTTTCGTCGGACACGCCCATGTCTTGCATACGGTCCAGCCGGAAAACGCGAAAGTCCTCGCGCAAGTGACACCAGCTGAGCAGAACGCTGGCGCGATCCATGTAGACGATACTCAGTGGATTGACCCGACGCCGGGTTCCCGCGCCCTTGGCATCGGTATAGGCAAACTCAACCGCGCGTTCGTCCCATGCTGCTTGGCGCAAGACTGCAACATCAATTGTTGGCACCGCTGGCCTGTCAAACCGCGTGGCAGTCAGAACAGCATGACTTAGTCGGTGGGATTGGCGCTGCGGCAACCGGCCCTGCAGCTTTCGCAAGGCCTCGCTTGCCGCATCAGACAGCGCCGGATCGCCAATCAACTGCACCTCTCGTAGACCTAATACCAACGCTTCAAGCTCGTCATTGGTAAAACCCAGTGGTGGCAAAGTTGCATCTTCGACCAGGGTAAACCCAAATCCGGCCTCGCCGTCTATTACGGCCCCCAGAGCACGCAAAGCATCGATATCCCGATGTATTGTACGCGGTGAAACACCCAAATCCTGTGCCAACTGCACCGACGTTCTGGGTGATGGGCCAGAACGCAGGGCTTGCATCAACTGAAACAGGCGAGCGGTACGAGACATACTGCACACTAACCTAAACCTAATGTCAGAAACTGTCATTAGTCAGGCGTATCCCTCGGACATCCTAATTATGGAGCTGATGATGCTGACCCTTCTTACTTTCCCCTCTGCGTTCGGCCTGTTCAGTGCCAGCCCGTTCTGTGTGAAAACCGCCCTGATGCTTCAACGGGCAGGACAGCGCTGGCAGCGGTCCGACCTTTTGGACCCCCGCAAGATGCCGCATCAGAAACTACCGGTTCTGCGCACACCCGAGCGCCTGATCCCCGACAGCGACTTGATCCGCGAGTGGCTCGAGTCTCAGGGTGCAGATTTCGATGCCGGTTTGAATGGCCTGCAAAAAGCCCAATCCCGTACCCTAATCCGCATGGCCGAGGAACATCTTTACTTCCATGTCGTCCAGGATCGCTGGGCCAATGATGAGGTCTGGCCAATCCTGCGCGATACGTTCTTCACAGTCATTCCAGCACTGATCCGCAAGCCGGTCTCGAACTCGATCCGTAAATCCGTTGTCAAAGGGTTGGCCTTTCAGGGTGTTTCCCGATTCTCACCCGTAGAACGACAGGACCGGCTAGAGCGCGACCTTGAAGCTATCTCAACCTACCTTTGGCAATCGCCTTATCTGATGGGTGAGGAACCGACCTCGGCGGATATGAGTGTCGGCCCGATGCTGGCGGCGATGCGCGCCACACCGTCCGACACCCCCCTGACCCGCCGGATTAAACAGGATAAACTGCTCAACAGCTATATCGATCGAATGGAACAGGCGATCCCACTGTCATGACACCCTTTGAGGATGCAAAAGTCGCCGCAGCTTACGAGGCGCTGCCAGAAGACACTCGCGCAGGAGCACTTATGCTGCGCGAGTTGATTTTCGAAACTGCGACCTCGCTACCGCGGGCTCAGCCACTGGAAGAAGCATTGCGGTGGGGCCAGCCCGCCTATTTGGCACCCAAGGGATCAACGATCCGACTGGGAGGACACAAAGCCGCTCGGTTTGCGTTGTTCGTGCACTGCCAGAGCAGACTGATGAGGGATTTCACTTCCGCTTTTCCCGGTGAGGATCAGATCGATGGCAATCGCGCCATTCTGTTCAATACGACTGATCAGATTGATCCAACGCGCCATGGCTGGCTCATTGCGCGCGCGCTAACCTATCACCTCTGACGGCGCTTACGTTCAACCTTTCGCTTGATTTTGTCCTTCTTGCGCTTGGTGCTGACCGCCTTGCGCCGCGACCCGCGTTTGGTTGGACCGCGTCCTCGTGGCAGGGCTTGATCATCGATAGAGAGCAGTTCCAATTCCAATCCGCCGGTTACAGGCGTTGCCTCGGTCAGCCGCACGGTGACTCGCTGACCAATGGCAATAATCAGGCCGGTATCCGAACCCATCAGCGTCCCGGCTTCACGGTCAAAATGAAAGAACTCACGCCCTAGCGAGCGCACGGGCACCAGACCGTCCGCTCCGGTCTCGTCCATCTTCACGAAGGCCCCGAAACGCGCGATGCCGCTGATACGGCCGGTGAACTCATTGCCGACCCGCTCGCTGAGATAGGCCGCCAGATAGCGATCAGTCGTATCGCGCTCGGCCATCATGGATCGGCGCTCGGTATCCGAGATATGGGTGGCCGTTTCCTCCAGCCGCGCGATTTCCTCCTCGGTCAATCCGTCCTTGCCCCAGCCATGGGCCGTGATCAGCGCGCGGTGCACGATCAGGTCCGCATAGCGGCGGATGGGTGAGGTGAAATGTGCATAGTTCCGCAAAGCCAGTCCAAAATGTCCAAAGTTTTCAGGGTTGTAATAGGCCTGTGCCATCGACCGTAAAGTGGTTAGGTTGATCAGCTCGGCATCTTCGGTACCCGCGGCAGCATTCAGCAGCGCGTTCAGGTGGCGGGTCTGCAACACTTGCCCTTTGGCCAGATTCAAACCTGCTGCTTGCGCCGTCTCTCTCAGGCTTTCCAGCTTCTCAGGTGCGGGCTCTTCGTGGACGCGGAACAACAGCGGGCGGCGTTTGGAGATCAGGGTCTCAGCGGCGGCGACATTGGCGAGGATCATGAACTCCTCAATCAACTTATGCGCATCCAGCCGGTCACGGAACGCGACGCTGGTCACCTCGCCTGCGTCGCTCAGAACGATCTTACGTTCAGGCAAGTCCAGTTCCAACGGCTGGCGCTCCGCCCGCGCTTTTTTCAATGCGGCATAGGCGGCATAGAGCGGATTCAGAACGGTCTCCAGCAACGGCCCGGTGCGGTCGTTCGGATTGCCATCGATCGCTTCTTGCACCTCGGTATAGTTCAGCGAGGCGGCAGAGCGCATCAGGCCGCGCACGAACCGGTGGCCGATCTTATTACCCTCGGTATCAATCTGCATCCGAACCGCGATACAAGCGCGCGGCACACCATCGTGCAGGGAACACAGATCGCCGGATAGGCGATCCGGCAGCATCGGCACCACGCGGTCCGGGAAATAGCTGGAGTTGCCCCGCTTGCGCGCCTCGCGATCCAGCGCCGTACCGGGTGTCACATAGGCGGCCACATCGGCGATGGCGACCCAAATCACATGGCCACCTTTATTCTTCGGGTCATCGTCTGCGTGCGCATAACAGGCGTCGTCATGGTCCCGTGCATCCGCAGGATCGATCGTCAGCAAGGGCATATCCCGCAGGTCTTCGCGCCCTTTCAGGCCAACAGGTTTGGCCTTGTCGGCCTCTTCAATCACCTTGTCCGGGAAATCGTCAGGAATGCCATGTTGGTGGATGGCGATCAATGAGACAGCCTTGGGCGCGGTCGGATCGCCAAGCCGTTCAACAATGCGCGCCCGTGGCAGGCCCATGCGGTTCTTGGGTCCGGCCTGCTCGGCCTCGACCAACTCCCCGTCCTTGGCGCCCAGAACTGCCCCGCCCGCGACCAGCCATTCAGTGGAACCAGCCTTGTCGATAGGTACGATCCGGCCACCCTCGGCCCCTTTGCGGAAGATGCCGACAACCTTGCGTGGGTTGGTGCCGATACGGCGGATCAGACGTGCCTCGTAATTGTGGTCTTCCTCGTGCACGACGGTCAGCCGGGCCAGAATGCGGTCACCCTCGCCCAATGCCGGATCGCTGGCGCGGGTGATGAGCAGAATAATGGGCTCGACCCCCTCACCGTGCCATTCCAACGGCCGCGCAAACAGATCGCCATCCACGTTCGGAGCCTTGACCTGCAACACGCTGACCGGCGGCAGGCGGTCAGGATCACGATAGCTGCGCTTGCGCTTTTCCAGATGCCCTTCGGCCTCAAGTTCCTTCAGGATGCGCTTCAGGTCGATCCGATCTGCGCCCTTGATGCCAAAGGCCTTGGCGATATCACGTTTCGAGGTCAGGGTAGGGTTCGCCGAGATCCAATCGAGGACCTCTTGCTTGGTCGGAATGCGTGTCATGAGTTTGGCCTAGCACGGGCATGCGACCGCGTCATGACCAAAAAGCGGCCTGTCGGGTCAGCCGTGCAGATCCGCCACGGTATCCACATCGCGCAGGTGATCCAGCAACGTCACCCGACGTCCATTTACCGAAGCCAGCGTGTCGGCCAAAGCGTTTTCAGTCGACCAGCGCACGTTGTTGAACATCCCTGACGGCAACGCGCTATAACGCTGCGCACCGACCAACCAATAGCCCCCGTCAGGGGCTGGCCCGAACACGATTTCAGCCCGGCCCAATGCGCCGAAGGCCCGCGCGATGTGTACGCGTGTAATCCCCGGAATATCTGCACCGATCAAACATACTGGCCCATCGGGGGCACCGCGCAGCATCCGCCCCATACGATCACCGAGATTTCCGCGCCCTTGCGGCTTACGCGGCAGATCGACTGGCCAGACACGGCTGTTCATCCCCTCCCGATCCGGAGTAACCGCCAGAACAATCTGCCAGCGCGGATCGCGCAGGCGTCGGACAAGTGACCGCGTTTGATGTCGAAACCACCAAGCCGCACCGACCATGCCAATATCGCGTCCCAGACGGGTTTTCACCCGCCCCGGACGTGGCTCTTTCACCATGATGACCAAAGTCTTTTGCATCAATCAGGCGAAATAATCCGATAGAATGCGCGCGTATATTGCCTTGAGTTGATGAATTTGTGCCACCTCAACGCACTCATCAACCTGATGCATCGTGCGCCCGACCAGCCCGAATTCGACCACTGGGCAATGTTTTTTGATGAACCGGGCATCCGAAGTGCCGCCAGTGGTTGAAAGCTCGGGGCAGATATTGGTTTCTGCCTCAACGGCGCGCGCTACCAGATCCGAGAGCGGACCTGGAGGAGTCAGAAAGCTCTCACCTGAGATTTTGATCTTGGTTTCGATTTCAACTCCAAACGCCTTGGCAACTGATTCAGCCTCGGATTTCAACCAGTCGCTCAGACCGGCGCCCGAGTGCAGGTCATTGAACCGGATGTTCACTGTTCCAGAGCATTGCGCAGGGATGACGTTCGTCGCTGGATTGCCCGTATCGATCGTCACCACGGCCAATGTTGAGGCATCAAAGTGGTCGGTCCCCTGATCCAGCTCGCGACTGGCCAGCCGATCCATCAACCGCGCCATTGCTGGCAATGGGTTTTTCGCCCGGTGCGGATAAGCAGAATGCCCCTGCACCCCGGTCGCGGTAAACCAAGCTGACATCGAGCCGCGCCGACCGATCTTCATCATTTCACCCATCTTATTCGGACAGGTTGGTTCCCCTACTAGACAGACCGACATCCGCTCATCCGTCGCATCCATGTGATCCAGCAGAGCGACGGTGCCATCCAGTGCGTCACCCTCCTCATCCCCTGTAATTGTCAGGATCAGGGCGCCATCTGGAGGCGTATTGCGCACAAAATCAATGGCTGCTGCGGCAAAGGCCGCCACACCCGATTTCATGTCCGTTGCACCACGACCATACATTACTCCATCACGAATTTCTGCTCCGAACGGGGGCGCGGTCCAAGCTGCCTCATCTCCCAACGGAACAACATCTGTGTGGCCGTTGAAGCCAAAGCTGCGAGCGTGCCCTTTCTTCCCCCAACGCGCAAATAGGTTGCTGACACCTCCGCGATCCACACGGGTGCATTCAAAACCTGCATCCGCAAGTTCACGTTGCAGTAAAACCAGCGCGCCGCCCTCTTCGGGTGTGACCGAAGGGCAACGGATCAGATTTGCGGTCAGCTCAACTGGATCGGTCATAACGGGCCTCTTGTTCTGATGGATGCCGGCGTTCGTGCACAGATTCAACGAATTGCCCGGCTTGCCAACCCCGAATAGTCAGATTTCCAAACCAAAATCCAAAGACTTCGATTTTAGCACCCCAATAAAACATGAGCCTTGACCCTGCGGCTGCCTTGCCGCGCTGCCCCGAACTAGGTTAGAGGGCCGCGAAACAGGTGATTCCAAATGAAGCGCGTCTTCTTCGCATTGATCTGCCTGACTTTCGCGACTCTCGCGCAGCAAAGCCAGGCTCAGACCCTCACGGTTACAACTGTGACCCGCCCTCCGTTCTCGTTTGTCGAGGACGGGGTCCAGACCGGTTTCTCGATGGACCTGCTGGCGGCATTATCTGAGTCGCTGGGCTGGGAGTATTCGATCAACCGTGTCGAGAGCTTTGGCGAAATGCTGGGGGCTGTTCAGGATGGTTCAGCCGATCTGGCCATCGCAAATATTTCGATCACCGCCATGCGTGAAACCCGCATGGATTTTACGCAGCCCATCTTTGAAGCCGGGCTACAGATCATGGTTCCGTCCGAGGCAGCGCGCCAACCGTCTTTACTGCACGCCCTGCTGTCGCGCGAGCTGTTCATCGCCATTGGTCTGGCCTTTGCCATTCTTCTGGGCGGCGGCATGCTGATGTGGAGTTTCGAGAAACGCGCGCAGCCCTATTTTGACCGGAAACTGAATGAGGCTTGGTTCCCTTCCTTCTGGTGGGCGCTCAACCTCGTGGTTAATGGCGGATTTGAAGAGCGGATGCCCCGCACTCCGTTCGGGCGCATTCTGGGGGTTGTGCTGGTGGTTTCCTCGCTGTTCATCGTATCGGTGTTTACGGCCCGGATCACATCGGTGATGACTGTAGATGCTATCACCGGCAGCGTGAATTCGGTTAATGACCTCTATGGCAAGCAAGTCGGAACCATCTCTGATTCAACAGCAGCCAACTTTCTGAACCGCCGCGAGATCGAGTTCACGGGCTATGCCGACCTTCAGGACATGCTGGCTGCGTTCAAAGACAAGGATCTGGATGCAGTCGTATTCGATGCGCCCATTCTGTCCTATTACGCCAGTCATGAGGGTCGAAGAACGGCAAGTATGACCGGCGGGATTTTCCTACGCGAAAATTATGGCATCGCCTTCCCAACCGGTTCGCCTTTGGTTGAAGACGTCAACCAGGCGCTTCTCTCTCTTCGCGAAGACGGTACCTATGATGAAATCTACCGCAAATGGTTCGGAGCGCGAAACTAAGCCGGGCTCTCGTCTCCAAAGAATGGCGTCATCTGCGCAACTATGACGGCGTTTTCGTCCAGCGCCCGCTGCATCAATGCCCGCTCATCCGGATCGATATCGTGCCCCTGCGCTTCACGCTCGGCAAGCGTGCCGTAGCCGGTGACATCCAGAGGAGCGGTATCGGCCTGTTTTAGAATCGCCACCGTTTCACGCACGGCTTCTGCCTCATCCACACCGCTGGCAAAACACATCAGCGCGGCTCCGGTTGCGTCTTTTGGCAAACCATCTCCATCCTTCCGGCCAATCTGAACCAGAAGAGTATAGACTTGCTGACGCGAAGGTTTCTTTTGCTTCTGCATAAGGCCCGCAATACGCCGACCCAGAGTGTGGGTCAACTCAGGTCCGACCGCTCTGGCAGGCCGCTTCCAGCAAAACCAATGCGGCTGCGCGCTGCCTGTCGCGCCACCCTTCCTTTGGAACCAAGGGCATTACCGCATCTGTATTGAAGTAAATCGCTGTGATCCCTGCAGCCGCGACATCCACAAGATTCGGATCAGCGCTTGTATTCTCAGCGCGGATCTCAGCAGCGATAAGGTCTTCAAACTCGTATACGAAGCGCAACAGTGGTTGGCGAATTTCTTTGTGCCGCTCCGAGGCCGCAACCAAAGCCGCAAAAACGGCGGCGCTTTCAGAAGAATAATCAACGCGTCCAAACAACGCTTCGATCAAAGCATCAATGCGCCCTGTTGCTGGCAACATATCGAAGAAGGTTTTTGTCCGCGTAGCAAAATCACTCAGAACATGGTCCAGCAGGCGCTGGATCATTTCTTCGCGATTGCCAAGGTAGTGACGAAGCAGAGGCCGCGCGATCCCCGCTTCTTCGGAGATACGGGCGAGTGTTGAGCCATCCAATCCATACCGCGCGACACATCTGGTAAATGCGCTCAGTATTTCCTGCGTACGAACGTTTTTCAAACTGGTTCTGGGCATGAGCTATTCATTCAGGCGGTCTGAGTGGGGAAAATGTCCGTCAGGATGTAAAGTACTCCGAAGCCGAACCACATCGCCGTTAGCACCCAGAATAAAACCGGGTTCTCTCTGCGCTCAATAGCTTCAACAAGAAAGGCCTGCCCTGATCGAATTGCCAGAACGCCCCAGTACACAAAAACCACGCCCCAGATCGCATATACCCCCGCCAGTGTTGATGCCAACAGCACCAGCACAGCCGCGATAGTCATCCATTTGTGATGCCTTAGGCTGTTTCCAGGTTTCATCTGCCCGCCTTATCCTTCGGTCGAAATCTTGAAATTGGATACTGGACAAATCGTATTATTGTCAATAATGATAATTATCATTTTTGACAATCTAAGGAAGTGACATGCAAGCCCCGGCATCGCTACCCGACAAACCGAAAAACCGACTACCACGAGAAGCCTATGTTTCAGAGAATTGGTTTCAGGTTGAACAAGCACAAATCTTCAGCCGCTGCTGGACCTTTGCCGGTGTGACAATGGATTTTCCTGAACCCGGAGATTTTCGCACGATCAAAGCCGGAGCAAATTCCGTAATTGTCATCAAAGGCGCCGATGGTGAGTTACGCGGGTTTCACAATCTTTGCCGCCATCGCGGCACAGAACTTCTGGAAGGATGCGGAAATGCAGGCAAAACCATTGTCTGCCCCTATCACAACTGGGTCTATAATCTGGACGGTGCTTTGCGCGGAGTTCCTGCCCAGCGTGAGTGCTTTCCTGATCTCGACAAGAAATCCAATGCGCTTTTTGGGGCGGCTGTGGGCGTATTTCGCAATCTTGTTTTCGTTAATCCTGACCCGGATGCGGATTTTGACAACTGGCTGAGCGGGCTGGATCAGGTTCCCTGGCCGCATGATCTGAACTCGACCGAGCTGCAGGAAAATCCCGACAACGTGGTTTATGAAATCGAGTGCAATTGGAAGGTCTTCTTCGAGAACGCAATTGATGGCTATCATCTCGCCTATCTGCACAAAGACACGCTGGGAGGGCCGACCCATGACAAAAACCTGTGGGAGGTGTTTGGTCAAAATATGATTTGGTGGTCGACCGAGCGCGAAGGTGTGAAACACAGGATTCCGCAATTCGTTGAAAACTCTGCCAAAGGTTCAGGTTTGAAAACCGTCAAAAATGCTGAAACTCCGGGGTATGGCGGGGTCTACATGCTGTTCCCAACCACGATCCTGACGCCCAATCCCTGGGGATTCTCGATTTCAACGATGGAGCCCATAAGCGCAAACAGGATGCGATTAAGGGTGCGGAACTGGTCTCCGAAGGGCTGGTTTACTTACACGCACCGCGCGTCTGACATTCCCGGGTACGATGCCGAAACAGGGCTGATCAAATCCTCGCACTGGACCAAACACCCGCTGGAAACGGGCGATTTCCAAACCGAAGATGTCTGGGTTTGCGAAAAGATGCAAAAATCCATGCAGTCTCCGCGCTTCGAAGTGGGCGCCCTCGCCATAGGCGCTGGCGGCGAGGCCGCAATAGATTTCTTTCAACAGACAGTGCTAGGATTGATGCCCAAGCAATAATAGATTTGGCCGCAGCATCTATTCTGCGGCCAAATCTTAAAAAAACAGCTCAGGATCAGTCGCGCAGCAGATCGTTGATCCCGGTTTTCGAGCGCGTCTTTTCATCAACGCGTTTCACGATGACCGCGCAATACAGGCTGACGTTGTTCTTGGACGGCATCGAGCCTGCAACAACCACTGAATAGGGCGGAACCTCGCCATACATAACCTCACCGGTTTCGCGATCGACAATCTTGGTCGACTTGCCAATGAATACGCCCATGCCCAGAACCGAACCTTCGCGGACAATACAGCCTTCAACAACCTCGGAACGGGCACCGATAAAGCAGTTATCTTCGATGATGGTGGGACCAGCCTGCATTGGCTCCAGCACTCCGCCGATGCCAACACCGCCCGACAGGTGCACATTCTTTCCGATCTGTGCGCAAGAACCGACCGTTGCCCAGGTATCGACCATGGTGCCTTCGTCCACATAAGCACCCAGGTTCACAAATGACGGCATCAACACCGCACCGGGTGCAATATAGGCTGACTTGCGCACGACGCAGTTGGGCACCGCCCGGAAACCTGCAGCGCGCCACTGGTTCTCATCCCAACCGGCGAACTTGCTGTCGACCTTGTCCCACCAGCCACCGGCTTGCGGGCCGCCATTTTGGATCTCCATATCCTTGATACGGAACCCCAGAAGAACGGCCTTCTTAGCCCACTGGTTTACGTGCCAGTTGCCATCTGCCTGCTTTTCGGCAACGCGCAATGAACCGCTGTCCAACGCATTCAGAGTATCCTCGATGGCCTCACGCTGCTCGCCCGTCGTGGCCGGTGTGATCGTATCACGCATGTCCCAGGCGGCTTCGATGGCGGCTTCAAGTTGCGCGTTTGACATAGGCGTCTCCCTAGAGAATCTGTTCACGTTGATGTGGCCTATACGCAAGGTGAAACCATGGCGCAATGCGACGCAAGCAACCCTACATGCGTCAATCTTCTGCTATTGCGCCAAGAACTGTAAACATGTCCCTGTCATTTTGCGTTCCAGCATTGGGTGCGGTCAGCAAAACATCTCCGTAGAAAACCGAGTTTGCGCCGGCGAGAAAACACAATGCCTGCTCTGCGGTCGAAAAGTCAGACCGGCCCGCCGACAAGCGTACGCGGGTTGCTGGCATGGTGATACGTGCGGTCGCAACCATGCGCACCAGGTCGAAGATGCTCACCTTCTCTCGTTGCTCCAGCGGAGTGCCCTTAATCGGGATCAGAGCATTGATTGGAACGCTTTCGGGATGTGGGTCAAAACTCGCTAGAACCCGCAATAGAGAAGCACGATCCCGCAGACTTTCACCCATGCCGATGATACCTCCACAACACAGATCGATACCTTCGTCACGGCAATAGCTGAGTGTTTCCAACCGATCCTGATAGGTGCGCGTCCCGATGATCTCACCATAGAACTCCGGCGAGGTGTCAAGGTTGTGATTGTAGGCAGTTAGTCCCGCGTCGGCGAGTCGTTGGGCCTGATGCGGCTTCAACATACCCAGTGTCACGCAGGCTTCCATCCCCAGATTGCGAACGCCCCGAACCATTTCCAGAACATTGTCGAATTCTTCCCCATCCCGCACTTGGCGCCACGCGGCCCCCATGCAGAACCGCTCAGCCCCGGCATCCCTGGCCCGTTTCGCCAGCGAGACCACATGCCCGGGGTCCATCAATTTCTCTTTGGTCAGTTCGACCTCTCGGTGATGCGCGGATTGAGGGCAATAGGCACAATCTTCCGGGCAGCTGCCGGTTTTGATCGATAGCAGGCTGGCCTTCTGAATGTCTTCCGGGTCGTGATACGTCCGATGGATGGTATTTGCACGGCCAACCAGATCCAGCAGCGGGAGGCGCAGTAGCGCCTCCACCTCATCCACGGTCCAGTTGCTGCGGATGTCCTGTCCGGTATCAAGCATCCGCTTGCGACCCGCGGATTTTCTGCATCAAACCCGTTGGCAGACCAATCACGATAACGGCCGCCAACGCGATCTTTACAAGATCACCTACGATAAACGGGCTGAAACCGTAAACCAGCACTTTGTCTGCAGGTACAAACTGGGCCAGCCACCCCAGACCCAGAGCGTAGATCGCTACAAGCCCAGCTAACATGGCCGGGACCAAAAACAGCTTGCGTAGATTATCCGCCACCCATCCGACGATGGCCGCGGCAACAACGAAGCCGAGCAGATAGCCACCAGTGCCGCCCATCATATAGGCCAGTCCGATGCCTTTTTCGGGTGTCCCGGCAAAAACCGGCAGACCGACGGCTCCAGCCACCATGTAGCCAATCACAGTTGCGGATCCGAGGCGCATCCCGAAAGCTGCAGAAATCGCCATGACGGCAGCGACCTGCAGGGTCATCGGCACCGGCCAAAATGGCACTTGGACTTTTGCGCTGGCTGTCAGCAGAAAGATGCCCATCACGACACGGATGATCTGTCCCGCCGGGCTGAGCGCACCGGTAGTCCGCAAGGCGGATCGCAGCATGGTTTTCATTGTACTTCCTTTTATAGATAATTATTGACCAGTTGACTCATGATCATCATTTTTATCTATTAAAAATCAAGTGAAATCTTCAGCGGTGAAAAAATAGCACTTAACTGCCTGAAAGAATTCAATTTGCGCGGCGAATATGGCGCACCAGAATCGATGTCGCCGCTGACACATCTTTGCTTTTTAACGCCTGAATTATGGCCGCGTGATCCGTATCGATCCGCTGCATCCATTTTGGTCGCCAGTGCGCGAACAGATGCCGCGCGCTGGCAATATGCAGATCATCAATCGCATGCAACAGGCGAGGTAGGCCGCATGGCGTCAAGATAGCTCGGTGAAAGATTCTGTTCCGCGCTTCCCATTGCGGCATACTGTCAGCCTCATCGCAGTCTTTTCGCGCCCGATCAGCTACTTTCAGTGCGGTTGGGGTCATGTTTTGCGCTGAATGCTGCAATGCCAGAGTTTCAAGCGCGACACGCATTTCGATCACCTCACGCACTTCGGCGGGGTCCAAGGCAGTGACACGCATGCCCTTTCGCGGCTCGCTTTTGGCCAATCCATGTGCCTCAAGCCGCAGCAGCGCTTCGCGCACTGGCACATGGCTGGTTTCAAAGTCGCGCGCGATATGGTCCTGACGCAACTTCTCACCGGCGACAAGGTCGCCAGTTATGATCTTCTGGCTCAGCGCTTGATATATCGTGTCGGCAATGGTCGCAGTCATAAATTATAGATAAAATTCACAACGTGTTTCCACAAGCAGTTAATTCAATCGGCCAGGGGGTCCGGCGCAATATTCCCACCGCAGATAAGAACCGCAACCCGCTCATCTGGTTCGGGCTGATATGCACCTGAGATCAGCGCAGCCATGGCTGCGGCCCCAGCTGGTTCCACCAAAATTCGATGAGCTTGCCACAATGTCTGCTGGGCCTGCGCTATCGCCTCATCGGGAACCAAAACCGAAGTCATCCCCCGTGCTAGACCGAAGCAGATATCGCCAATTCGACGTGCGCCTAACGCATTCGCTGCAATGCCTGAGACCGAAACATCAACCGGCTCACCTTCAGCCAAGGCAGCATTCAGCGCGCAGGAGGTTTCCGGCTCGACAGCCACAACCTTGCGCGCACCCTGAAACCAAGCCAGCGCCCCAGCAATCAGGCCGCCGCCACCGACAGCAACCAGAACTGTATCTGCCTGCAAACCCTGCGCGTCCCATTCAGCAAAACACGTCCCTTGCCCAGCGACGGTTGCGGGCGCGTCATAGGCGTGGATTTGCATTGCACCAGATTCAGCCTCATGTGCCTGAGCCATGGTCAAAGCGTTGGCATATTCCCCCGGAACCACGCTCAAATCGGCTCCGATCCGTTCGATCAGGGAAATCTTCGACGGTCCTGCAAGCTCGGGTACAAAAATCTTCGCCGGATGACCTAACGCATGCGCCGCATAAGCCGCAGCCGCTCCATGGTTGCCACCCGATGCCGCCACCACGCCCGCCGAAGGAACATCCATGCTTAGCAAAGTGTTGAACGCGCCGCGCGCTTTGAAGCTGCCAGTGTGTTGCATATGCTCCAGCTTCAACTCGACCGGATAGCCCAGCGCATTGCTCTGCATCACAGGTGTGATTTGTGCATGTCCGGCAATGCGATCCCGCGCTGCCAATATTTCACTTTTCCAATCCATTCTTGTCTTTCCGTGACTGGCACTCTTCCCGCGAACCCTATAGCTGTTTTGGAAACACGCAAGCAGGGAACACCGTTTATGAGAGAAGATCGCCTCAGCCCCTTTCGCGACGCACAGACCGACCGCTCGACCGCAAGCGAAGTGCCGGACACGCCGCAGACGCGGTCATCGGCCTATCGACTTGCCTTCGCTGATGATGATTTCCTGTGCCGGGATGAGCTGCGCCCCGTTCGCCTGCAACTGGAGTTGCTCAAGCCCGAGATGATCATGACCGAGCGTGAAATCACCTCGACCATCGTCATGTTTGGGGGTGCACGTATCCCGGAACCAGCCCAGAAACACACGGCGCGAACCGCGACCTTGGCCGGTCTGTCAAAGTACTACGATGAGGCGCGCGAGTTCGCGCGACTGATGACAGAGAAGTCGAACCAGACCGGCTGTCGTGAAAATGTGATCGTCACCGGCGGCGGCCCCGGCGTAATGGAAGCGGGTAATCGCGGTGCACAGGATGCGGGGGGCTGCTCCATCGGCCTGAACATCGTGCTGCCGCACGAACAGGCCCCGAACCTGTATGTAACGCCTGATCTCAGCTTCAACTTTCACTATTTTGCTATCCGCAAGATGCATTTTTTGATGCGAGCGCGCGCCATCACTATTTTCCCGGGCGGGTTCGGCACTATGGACGAGTTGTTCGAATCCTTGACCCTAATCCAGACAGGACGGATGGAGCGCGTTCCCTTCCTGCTGTTCGGGCGTGAGTTCTGGGAGAAAGTCATCAACTGGGAAGCGCTGGCGGACGCGGGCACCATCTCGGACGAAGATCTGGACCTGTTCCGCTTTGTCGACACCGCGCAGGAGGCGGTCGAGATTATCGAGAACTGGGAGCCCGCTCCCCCGCGTGACCAAATTCCAGGACGCTGAACCATGACTGGACCCAAGACCGGCGAGATGCTCCACTTGCGCGGAAACGCGTTGGACAAGGGCGAGCCTGTGGCCCTGCCATTGATCCAAAGCAGCATGTTTCATTTGCCGGGTGATCCAGACGGTCACGCCAGTTATGGCCGGGTCGACAACCCGACTTGGGTTCACCTGGAGCACGTCCTGTCGCATCTCGAAAACGCGGCCTGCCTCAGCTTTCCTTCTGGCATGGGGGCGATTTCGGCTGCGTTGTTTGCCACGGTCAAAGCAGGGTCACGCTTGCTAATCCCATCCGACGGATACTATGTGACCCGGCTTCTGGCCGACCGGTTCCTGTCGAATCTGGGCGTTTCAATCGTCGAACGCCCAACTACTGCCTTTGCCGAAGGTGGCTTTGACGGAATTGATGTCGTGTTCTTGGAAAGCCCATCGAACCCCGGTCTGGATATGCTTGATCTGCCAGCAATCGCCAGGGCCGTGCGCGAGGCTGGTGGCATCACGATTGCCGACAACACAACCATGACGCCATTGGGCCAACGCCCACTGGACCTTGGCGTCGATGTAGTGGTGAGTTCGGATACGAAGGCGATGGGCGGGCATTCGGACCTGCTGATGGGCCATGTCGCCAGCCGCGATTCGCAAATCATGGAACGCGTAGAGGAATGGCGCCGCGTTTCAGGTGCGATACCGGGGCCGCACGAGGCGTGGTTGTTGCACCGTGGCCTTGAAACGCTGGATGTGCGGTTTGATCGCATGTGTAGCTCGGCGCAAGTTCTGGCCGAACGGTTGGTATCGCACCCGGCCGTAGAACACATTCGCTATCCCGGCCTGCCCGGTGATCCATCACACGCATTGGCGGCTGCCCAAACCGCTCGGTTCGGTTTTCTGCTGACAATCACGCTGGAGTCTGAGACCAAAGCCGAACAGTTCATCAACGCCTGCCCCCTGTTGCGCCCTGCCACATCCTTCGGCGGTGTCCACAGCTCAGCCGAGCGGCGTGCCCGCTGGGGCGATGCGGTCGACCCTGCCTTTATCCGCTTGTCTGTCGGGTGCGAGCCGGTAGAAGAACTGTGGCGGGCGATCGAGGCCAGCCTGAACGCGTTATGATTTCTTCTTAGGTTCACGCAGCTCGGTGAACACGTAGATTGGCAGCACGATGCTGGCGATCAACGCGCCCAGCCATACCAGCAAAGTCGCTGCCAGTAAGTTGGAAATACCTCCAACTGTTAGCCCCGCTGTTATCAGATCGGTCACCAGCAAGCCCACAAATGTGACAATCAGTGCGATCCCACCTTTCAGCGCCGGGGCCTTCTTCTCGCCCAGCTTCAGGATCAGCGGTTCGGCTACGACTTGAACCAGCGTAAAGACAATCACTACAACGATGAACGAGATCGGCTTGATTGCAAAGCCCGCCAGCAGCAACGAAGCAAGCAACAACCCGATGGCATTCCCGGCTAGTAACGCGAGAGCGGATTTTATTCTGCGTGACATAAGGTGATCTCCGACAATCAACACTTCGAAACATGCAGATATTAGCAGGACAACCAGAATTTGCGAGGTAATTCGACCCCGAAGGTTTTTTGACCTGTTGAAATCACATGATAAAATACCTTCATCAAGGCCAGGCCATACCTACATCGACGAGAGGCAATATGAGCGACGATCCCTATACCGTTCTTGGTGTCGCCAAAGACGCCAGCGATGCCGAGATCAAGAAAGCCTACCGGAAGATCGCGAAGGAGTGTCACCCGGACCTTAAGCCGGGTGATGCGGAAGCCGAAGCCAAGTTCAAAGCCGCTGCCGCCGCTTATGACCTGTTGAAAGACCCCGAAACACGCAAACGCTATGACAATGGCGAAATTGATGCGACCGGTCAGGAACGTCCACAGCAGCAATATTATCGGGACTATGCCGAAGCTGCAGGCAACCCCTATCGCGGGTATTCGACCGAGCAAGACGACATGTCCGACATCTTCGCCGAGTTCATGCGCGGGCGGGGTGGTTATGGCCAACGAACACAAGAGTTCCACGCGCCAGGGCACAACCTGAATTACTCACTGCAGATCAGTTTTCTGGATGCCGTATTCGGCGCCAGCCAAAAGCTGACCCTACCGGATGGGAACCGGATTGAAGTGAAGATACCGGCGGGCATCACGACCGGTCAAACCATCCGCCTGCGTGGCAAGGGGGCACCGGGATATGGTGAAGGCCCTCCCGGGGATGCGCTGGTCACCATCTCGGTTGCGGATCATCCGGTGTTTGACCGTCAGGGCGATGACATCCACATTACTTTACCCATCACCATTGACGAGGCGGTATTGGGCGGCAAGGTCCAAGCGCCGACCATCGACGGGGGCGTCAATGTCAGTGTCCCCGCAGGGACCAGCAGCGGCAAAACCCTGCGCCTGCGTGGCAAAGGGGTCAAGAAGCGCGGCTCGTCCGATAGGGGTGATCAGTTCATCGAATTGACCGTCGCAATGCCAAACAAGGTAGACGATGAATTGAAGCATTTCATGGAGACATGGCGCGAAACCCACAGCTATGATCCGCGCAAAGGAATGCCGTCATGAGCCGTACATTGACCGAAGCCGAACTGATCGACGCCATCACCCGGCTGACCTCGGACCGCCTGACCGAGTATCTTGCCGCTGAAATCGTGATCCCCGAGCAATCGGAGCAAGGGCTGCGATATCAGCGCATCGACGTTGCCCGACTGGAACTGGCATGCGAACTGCATGACCAGTACGACATGGAGGCCGATGCCCTGTCGATGATGATCTCGCTTATCGACCAGATGCATGGGCTGCGCGCCGAATTGCGCGAGGTGCTAAACGCGGTCGAGGCGCAACCAGAACCGGTTCGCCAACAACTGATCGAAGTGATCGGAACAGCGCGATTCCGTCGCAGGTAACGGGGTTTTGGGCACAGGGGATTTGGCGTAGAACACGCCCTTGATCCTTAGCCCGGTATCCCTATGACCCAGTCCAGATCCGAATTGCTGATGCCTGCGGGCAATCTACGCAAGTTAAAACTCGCCATCCTGTATGGTGCGGATGCGGTCTATCTGGGCACACCGGATATGTCTCTGCGCACGAAATCCGAGTTCTCGCTGGAGGAGGTGATGGAGGGGGTCGAGTTCTGCCATAGCCATGGCCGGCGCGCGTACCTGACGCTGAACCTTTTCTCGCACAACAAAGATATCCCAAAGCTAGATGAATACATCGACACCGTCCGCAAGGTGAAGCCCGACGGGCTGATCATCGCTGATCCCGGCGTGTTCCAATACGTCCGCGAACGGGCACCGGAACTGCCGCTGCATATCTCGACGCAAGCCAATATCTGTTCGTGGCTGTCGGTGAAGTTCTGGCAGGATCAGGGGGCTGAGCTTGTGGTACTGGCCCGCGAAGTCTCCTACACCGAACTGGTCGAGATTCGCGAGAATTGCCCCGACATCAAGCTAGAGGCATTCGTCCATGGCGCGATGTGCATGACCTATTCGGGCCGCTGCCTGCTATCGAATTTCATGGCCGAACGCGGAGCGAACCAAGGCAACTGCGCCAATTCCTGCCGCTGGAATTATGGTCTGAAGCTGCGCCTCAAAGATGGCACGCATCAGGAGCTACGCATTACCGACGAAAACGCCGACCTGTTCGAGTTCTTGTTGGAAGAAGGCTGCCGCCCCGGCGATTTAATGCCCATCGAAGAGGATGACCGGGGGTCCTACATCCTCAACTCGCGCGATCTGTGCATCATGCCGAAACTGGATGAATACCTGAAGATCGGCGTCGACAGCCTGAAGGTCGAAGGGCGCGGCAAGTCGGAATACTATGCTGCCATCGTCGCGCGCGCCTATCGTATGGCCATCGACGATTATCACGCCGACCCCGAGAACTGGGACCCGAAACCTTACATGCGTGAACTCGAAACCGTCGGGAACCGAGGCTACACGCTTGCCTTCCACGAAGGCCGACTGACAAACTACGCACATGATTACGAGCACACCGCGTCTATCGCGCAGTGGGAATATGCGGGAATCGTCACTGAAGTGACCGAGGATGCCTTTCTAGTCGAGGTGAAAAACAAGCTGGAACCTGGGGATGTGTTAGACTTCGTCTCTCCGATTTCACGCGATACCGTGTTGTTACGGGTTTATAACTTCGAATGCGCCCAAGATGGCGCGAGACTGGACGTGGTGCATGGGAGCACCAAGACAATTATCCGCCTGCCATTCACGCTTTTCGATCACGAGGATATCGAAGATCTACGCGCGCGTTTCCCTGTCTATTCGGTCCTGCGCAAAGAACGCGCCCTGACCGACGAACATTGGAGCCGCATTCGGTTCGACAAGCTGGTGCAAGGGCTGGAAACCTCGGGTCGTGACAACGCCAAAGCTTATGCGCGCCGTCGCGATGAACTGATTGAGAAAATCGGAGAAGACGGCAACAAACGCCGCTTCAAAACCAATCGCATCGGAACCGAAGGATGTTGCGGCAAAGGCTGCAACGGCTGTTTGATCTTCTGGCAGGATGAGAAATACGCGCGTGCACGCGAAGTTCTGTCCAAACGCAAGCAGGGTGAGCAACTTAGCCGCCGTGAGGCCACCGAACTGACCTTACCAGCAAGCTGAAGTTCAGTTCTCGACGCGATACTCTTCAGGCACGTAAAACGTATAATCCCTGTCAGCAACTGCCTCGTGGCAGACATGGCAGTAATCGACCTCGGACGCGCGAAAGCCCATCGTGTCGCCAAACAGCGAACCATCCGGCATCACCATGATGTATCGCCAATCTGCTGTCTCAGGGTTGGTACCCGCCGGTAGTTTTTCCATCACGAACAAGGCACCCGGATGCATGTTACCCTCATCGGTGACGGTCATGCTGTCTTTGGCCAGAACCGAGCCCACAGGCAAAACCTCACCTTCCTGCAAGGTTCCGTAATTATGCGCCATGCGATTGGCGTAGCTGTTGACATAGCGCTGCCCATGGGTGGCCGAGATATAGGGCGCATCGTTGAACAGCGGCCAGGCTTGATAGTTCAAAAGCACGTCCAACTGGGCTGCGGCATAGCCTCGTTCCATGCGCCGGGACAGAGATTTGTAATGAGCCTGAGCATCTTCCTTGGACAGATTAGCCGGGTTTTCAATGGCCAGATGAGCATCCTGATCGTTGTTCTGTGCATTTCCCGCAACAGAAATAAGCCCCAACACCGCAATAAACAGCACGATCTTAACGATCGGCAGGTGTCTTGTAATCATTCTATGGCCTCCCTGACTGATCAGTTCGCCGAAATGCCGCATTAAGTTCGAAAAATGATAGCGGCCTTAAATAGTGTTGCTAGCACCGCCCCAGCAACTTCACCACTTTGTGTTTGCTAGTGACCCCCCAACCAGAGCAGATGCCCTTTAAACATAGCAAATTCTGAATGCCAAAACAGCATTCAATTTATTAAGTTTATCGTAGTGGCCGACAATCTGCGGAATCTAGCGGTTCAGGCCAGCCTCGGCCTCAATCTGCTTGCGCGATTTTCGGGCGCGTTCGGTGGCCGATTTCAACTGCCCGCAGGCAGCCATGATATCCTCACCGCGTGTTTTGCGGATGGGTGAGGCATAACCCGCTTGATAAATGATATTGGCAAAGGCGCGGATACGGTTGTTCGAGCTACGCTTGTAAGGCGCGCCGGGCCATTCGTTGAACGGAATCAGGTTGATCTTTGCCGGAATCTTATGGCGCTTGATATGCTCGATCAGTCGATGCGCGTCCTCATCGCTGTCATTCACGCCATCCAGCATCACGTATTCAAACGTAATTCGCTCGGAGTTCGAGGCATTGGGGTAGCTGGCCAGTGCCTGCAGCAGCTCTTCGATGTTCCAGCGCTTGTTGATTGGCACCAGCACGTCGCGGGTTTCATCGATTGTGGCGTGGAACGAGATCGCCAATAGGCAGCCAATTTCCTTGGCCGTACGTTCAATTTCAGGCACCACACCCGAAGTCGACAGGGTAATACGTCGGCGTGACAGGGAAATCCCTTCGGGGTCCATGGCGATCTTCATCGCGTCACGGACATTTTCAAAGTTATAGAGCGGCTCGCCCATACCCATCAGCACGATATTCGACAACAGCCGTGTCTCGTCCTTGGGGGCACCGGGTGTCGGCCATTCCTCAAGATCGTCCCGCGCCATCATGACCTGCCCGACGATCTCTGCCGCGGTCAGATTGCGCACCAGTTTCTGTGTACCCGTATGACAGAATGAGCAGGTCAGCGTGCAGCCGACCTGAGACGAGATGCACAGCGTACCGCGATCTTCTTCGGGGATGTAGACGACCTCTACTTCGTGCCCTCCCGCGATGCGACACAGGTATTTGCGTGTGCCGTCCTCGGACACCTGACGGGTCACGACTTCGGGGATTTCGATTACGAAATTCTCGGCAAGTTGTGCCCGATAAGCTTTGGCGAGGTTGGTCATCTCACCAAAATCGCGCACACCCCATTGATAGATCCACTGCCAGATCTGGCCGGTGCGCATCTTTGCCTGCTTTTCCGGTGTACCATGCTCAATCAGCACATCGCGCAATTGATCACGGGTGAGGCCAACAAGGTTCACCTTCCCCTCGGGCAATTTGCGGGGGATGGTCATGACATCTTGAGTGATCGGCGCTTTGGGCGACATGTGGCTATCTCAATGGATTCTGGCTTGGGATGCGCCTCTATATAGGAACGCGCACAAAGATCAAAAGAAATCGTGCATCAATTTGCATAGCGCAGCAAGTCGTCAACACGTGCCCGCCCAAGATCAACGCGGCACGCAGTTATGGCAATGCCGGTGCCTGATCCACCACCAAATGACGCACCCACCGCTTCGCACTGTGCATCGCGATAAGCTGTCCACGCGTTTTGCGATGCCTCCAGCGCGGGCGTGGCGACAGCGCGACCGGTGACGTCATCCAGTTCTTTTGCAGCGCCAAGTGCCAAGGAATAGCTGGAGTCTATCGCGGCATTCACGCGCGTTTCCATGTCCGAAACACAAGGCCCAATCTCAACCTGCGATCCGGCGTCGATACACTCCATTGTTGGGTCCGCAACTGCGGACATGGGAAACAGCAGAAAAACAATAGCCCATCGCATCCGTCGATCCTCCTGACAGAGACACCTGTCTATCACAGATCAAAACCCACGCCCAATCAAGTTGGACCGCCAAGGCAGAAACCTCAGCGGTCCATTTTTTCAGTTTACTGCAGGTGGGATGTAGCAATCTTCTGCATCCAGAGTTTTTACGGGATCTTCCTGTCCACATTGCTCACCCGTAATTGGATAAGTTTCCGCTTCCTTCTCGCATCCTGCAAGGATCACCGCAGACGCCACCAAAAGCGCGGACAGATATTTGTTTGGATTCATTGTCAACTCCTCAAATTGATCTAAACTGATTAGTTCAGAAATTCGAGAAGTCGGCTTTGACACGGATCAAAAACACATTCCGACGTTGAGTAAATTTCCAATAAAACCAAAAGATCTACCCATACGTAGAAAACCCCGCCGGATAGCGGGGTTTCGAGGTCATATCTGTGTGCACTTTAGTTCGTGCAGCGCTTTTCAGCGTCTTCGATCGCGGCCGTGAAACCCAGCAATGAGAACGTATCTTTGGTCTGTGTTCCACGTTCCGAACGGGCAGTCAGCACGGCTTCGCTTCCGCGCTTCATAGCCGTGACGATCTTGGCATCGTCCGAGGCGGTTGCAGGCCACGCCCATTCGCCATCCGTGAACAGTTCGAATTCGCTGCCATCGACAAGTAGATTGACAGTCGATCCAGAGGCAAACGGATAGCCGCCGGTAAAGGTCACTTGCCCTTTGACCTCAGCATTTGGGCGGTAGAACACAAACAGCAGGATATCGCTGCGCCGCACGGAAACGACGCGGCCACCGCGTGTGTTCACTGTTTCCTTGGGCGCGGAAACGCTCCAGCATTCGGTGGGGTCTTCTTCGACAAACACGCTCCAATCGGTCTTTGCCGCGACGCGGTTCGTACTGGTCGCCTGCTGAGCAATTGCCGTTGTCGCCATTCCTGCCATACACAGGCCCGCGATCACGCGAACGAGCTTTAGTCCCATCTGTCCAGCCTCCTAGCCCGACCTAATACCTCATACCCATCGGACATGCGTGCGAACCCTGCCGGTTCGTCTGTTCAGTTGCGTATTCCGATGATTGACGACATACACACACTAACGCAGGTTTCGCCACAGGCGAAAGGGCGATTGGCAGATTTTTGCGCATGATTTATGGGGTGGACATGACACAAGCCGTACCGATGACAGAACTCTGGCGCGGATCGCTATTAGAGAGCCTGCATCTGGGTCACGCAGTGATCTGTGACGATAGTGGTCAGATCGTGCGCAGTTGGGGGGATCCGAACGCGATAATATACCCCCGATCCTCGGCCAAAATGATCCAGGCCCTGCCGTTGATCACCTCGGGTGCGGCGGCAAAATACGGTTTGAACAGAGAACATTTGGCGCTGGCCTGTGCCTCGCATAACGGGGCGCATATCCATACTGATCGAGTGTCCGCATGGCTCGATCACCTCGGCCTGTCCGAGCCTGATCTGCGCTGCGGTCCGCAGGAACCCGCTGACATGGCAGCCAGAGACGGACTGATCCTGGCGGACGATACGCCCTGCCAGATACACAATAATTGCTCAGGTAAGCATTGCGGATTCCTGACTTTGGCCCAGCATATGGGGGCCGGGCCTGAATATCTTGAAATCGATCACCCGGTTCAGCAGGCCTGCCTGTCTGCCATCGAAGAGACCACAGGTGAGACGAGCCCAACCTTTGGGATCGATGGTTGCTCAGCCCCGAATTTTGCGACGTCCCTGGTGGGACTTGCGCGATCAATGGCATGGTTTGCGTCAGCCGCTGACCGGTCAGACCGCTCCAGCGAAGCAGCATCGCAGCTTACGGCGGCGATGGTGAAGCACCCCGAACTTGTCGCCGGAGAAACCCGCGCCTGTACCGAATTAATGCGCGCGATGCATGGTCGTGTGGCGATCAAAACAGGCGCCGAAGCTGTTTTTGTCGCCATCATTCCCGAGAAGAGAATGGGTATTGCGCTGAAAATCACGGACGGCACGACCCGCGCCAGCGAATGCGCCATCGCGGCCATTCTTGTCAGCCTTGGTGTGCTGGAGGCCGATCACCCGGCCACCCGCAAATTCATGAATGCCACACAATACAGCCGTCGCGGGCTGGAATGCGGCGTGATCAAACCTGCACCGGGGTTCCCCGGCTAGGGCTACATCTCGATCTCGTGCACCTCGGCAACTTCGACCGAGCCTGAGCCGTCCACAACCATCGGGCAGCCCTTGGCCATCGCAGTTGCGGCTTCGATGCTATCGGCCTTTACGACGGTGAAGCCCGAGGCCGGGTTGGCGCCACCATTGTCTTCGACCCCGCCACTGCTGACCGTGTAGGATTGACCCACAGGATTCCCTGGGATTTCCAGCGCGCCGCCTATGTCCTGAAACCAGGCTCCCCATGCGGCCATGGTGGCCTCAACCTCGGCGGGATCGGTTGGGGTGTGGCCCCCGTGATAAACAAACAAATATTGGGGCACATCGCTCCTCCCTGATGAAAACCTAATTGCAAAGTGCTTCGAGCTTGCGCAGCGAAGACGTCCAGCCTTCGTTGTGGTTCGTGGCCGACTCGGCATCAACAAGCTCGCGATGATCGACCACCAGCCGTGATCCGCTGTCGGTCGCGGAAACCGAAAAGGTCACATGGCTTTCGGCACCGCGCTGATCCTGATCGTCGTGCCATGCCCATGTAAATCCAACCGATTTTGGCCGATCGATATGGGTGACGTGCCCCGAAACCTTGAATTGCTGGCCCTCGCCATCCTGCATCACCGAATACCACGGACCAATGCGCGAAAAATCGAGACCATGTTCCGGCACATGCAGACCCTCAGGCCCCCACCACTGCAGCAGCTTTGCGCCATCGCTAACCCATGCGAACAGGTCCTCGGGGCTAACGGGAAAATCTCGCTCCAGTTTCAGGTCGGCCATGAGTTTTCCCTTTCAATAAGCTCGCCCAAACGGTCGAGGCTGCTTTCCCAGAAATGTCGTTTTGAAATCGTCCATTCGGCAATCGCGCGCAGACCCTCGGGCTGCACCGAATACATCCGTTGCGTGCCACACACCCGTTGTTGCACCAACCCGGCCTCGCGCAGGACCTTCAGGTGACGCGAGATCGCAGCCCCTGACATGCCCTTGCCTTCAATCAGGTCGCCGACGGGCAGCTCGCCTTCGTCCATCAGTTGCTCGACAATCGAGAACCGAGTGGCATCAGACAAGGCGGAGAATGCGGTCAGCAGTGGCGTCATAAGTCTACTATTTAATTTTTTGGTTAAATGATCAAGTGGCCGGTCTATTCGATTGGGTTTCGCTGATAAATCCCTAGCTTGCACCGGAAGATTCCACGACTTATTGCTTAGGAAAGAGTGGAGTTAAGAAACCAATATGGCGACCGTCAGATTTCTTCTTTCAACGGGTCGAACATCGACACAAAATCTGGCGTCGATACTGGCAGATTCATTGCCTCAAGTTACCGTTGAGCATGAAGGAATCGGCCCGGATTATCATTCCAGAAGGGTATTCCGTCGCCCAAGGAATTACTTTGGCGTTCTTGGCAAACATGTGCAGATCCAGCGCAAGCTGATCGAGATTGAAGATCTGCTTGCGGAAGACAAAAGCTACATCGATGTAGGTTGGACAAGTTACGCATGGCTGCCCTATTTTGCGGCGCGCTTTGGTGAATCTCTGCGATTTGCGCATCTAGTTCGAAATCCATTTAGTGTCGCCGCGTCTCACGCCACCCATGGGATATTTGTTCCAAATGTCTCCAGAGGTAGGCGCACGGAAAGAATTGCTGCAATTCATCCGAACGACCCAACTGTCTATCACAAGAATGTGGCTGAGAATGCTGAGACCTTCTCGCCATTCGAGAAAAACTTGTTCAATTGGCTTGAGATCAATCAATTCGCTTTAGAACAGCACGATGTGCCAGGATTTTCGGGAATTTATAAGTTTGAGGACCTATACGCGGCTAACGATCCAAAGTTGAAATTATTTCTGAACAGGTTCGCCGGTCCGGCCCAGTACAACGTTTCGTCACCGCCTGTAGATAAAGTACAGCGAATCCTGCGAACAGATATTGGAGAGATTCAAGAACCGCTTCTGAACGCGGTACTAAACTTGGCCATCAAACTTGGTTATTCGACCACCGAACTTGAAGCATATTGGAACCCGGTAGCATTGCAGCAAAATTACTCTGCGCGCAGGCTTTGAGCAACCAAATTGAAAGGTGAATATACGCGATCAGTAGCGATGAGACGCCTTAGCATATCCCTGCAAATATAGCAGAGCAGTCAGATCACCGTGATTGATGCGCACGTCGCATTCCGCTGCAACAGAGGGCTTTGCGTGCAGCGCTACACCCGTGCCCGCGCGGCCCAACATTCCCAGATCATTGGCACCGTCACCAACAGCGATTGCATCACTTTCTAAAATGCCAAGGCTGGCCGTGATCTGCTGCAATGCCTCGATTTTGGCCTGTCTCCCCAGTATGGGCCGCTTAACGTCGCCGGTAAGCTTTCCATCCTCTGCCAGCAATGTATTCGCCCGGTTCTCATCGAACCCAAGCTCTTCGGCGACCTTGGCTGTAAAAGCGGTAAAACCACCCGATACCAAAGCGGCGTAGGCACCATTCGCGCGCATCGTGGAAAGTAAGGCCTTACCGCCGGGCATCAGCGTGATCCGTTCCTCAAGAACCTTGCCGATCACGCCTTCATCCAGCCCCTTCAACAGGCCGACGCGCTCGGTCAGCGCACCTTCGAAATCCAGTTCGCCATTCATCGCGCGCGCGGTGATGTCCTTGACGCGATCGCCCACACCAGCCTCATCAGCCAGTTCGTCGATGCATTCCTGTTGGATCATGGTGCTGTCCATATCAGCCAACAGCATCTTTTTCCGGCGGCCTTCGGCCTTCTGCACGACCAGGTCCACGCCCATCTGCTGCAAGTCGGCCCATACCTCCCAGCGATTGTCGGGAATATCTAGCAAGGAAAACTCAGCCGCCTCATCGGGACACAGCCAATTCGCCTCACCCCCGCCCCAAGCATTCCGCAACGACTCGACCAGCGTTGCCTCCAGCGAAGGGGTCGCTGGGTTGGTCAGCAGAGTGGCTACGTACATGTCAGGCCTCCGATTTGCGCACCCGCGAGATATCGCAGGTGCAGCATTTTCGCCAGAGGCAGTTTGATCTAGCCCAGAATACCTGGCAGCCGCAGCCCATGTTCGCGGGCGCAGTCTTTGGCGATCTCGTACCCCGCATCCGCGTGGCGCCACACCCCCGAGGCGGGATCGTTCCACAACACCCGCTCCAGGCGCCGTGCGGCATCTTCAGTGCCATCTGCACAGATAACCACACCTGCGTGCTGGCTAAAGCCCATACCCACGCCGCCGCCATGATGCAACGAAACCCAGGTCGCACCGCTGGCCGTATTGATCAGCGCATTCAGCAGCGGCCAGTCCGACACAGCGTCTGAGCCATCCAGCATCGCCTCGGTCTCGCGGTTTGGGCTGGCGACCGAGCCCGAGTCCAGATGGTCTCGCCCAATAGCAACCGGCGCTTTCAGCTCGCCATTGGCCACCATTTCGTTGAATGCCAATCCGGCGCGATGGCGATCTCCGAGACCGATCCAGCAGATACGCGCCGGAAGGCCTTGAAACGCGATGCGTTCTTGCGCCATATCGAGCCAGCGATGCAGGTGTTCGTTCTCGGGGAATAGCTCCTTCATCTTGGCGTCGGTCTTGTAGATATCCTCAGGATCACCCGACAATGCACACCAGCGGAACGGACCAATGCCTTTACAGAACAACGGGCGAATATAAGCGGGGACAAATCCTGGGAACGCAAAGGCATTCTCAAGACCTTCGTCCTGCGCCACCTGCCGGATGTTGTTGCCATAGTCGAGCGTCGGGACGCCCGCATTCCAGAAGTCGACCATCGCAGCGACATGCTGCTTCATCGACGCGCGGGCAGCTTTTTCAACCGATTTAGGATCAGTCTCTCGCTTGTCCTTCCACTGTGCCATGCTCCAACCGATCGGTAGGTACCCATTGATCGGGTCATGGGCGCTGGTTTGGTCAGTGACGATATCGGGGCGCATGCCACCGGCCTGCATCCGCGCGTAAATCTCGGGGAACACCTCCGCCGCATTGCCCAGCAGACCCACAGATTTCGCCTCGCCCGCCTTTGTCCAGCGGTCGATCATCTCAAGCGCTTCGTCCAGCGTTTCGGCTTTTTCGTCGAGATACTTGGTGCGCAGGCGGAAATCGATCGAGTCTGGATTGCACTCAACTGCCAGACAACTGGCACCGGCAAACACCGCTGCTAGAGGCTGTGCGCCACCCATGCCGCCCAGACCACCGGTCAGAATCCACTTGCCAGTAAGGTCACCGCCATAGTGCTGACGACCTGCCTCGGCAAAGGTCTCATAGGTGCCCTGAACGATGCCCTGCGTGCCGATATAGATCCACGACCCAGCCGTCATCTGGCCGTACATCATCAGGCCCTTCTTATCGAGCTCGTTAAAATGATCCCAATTGGCCCAATGCGGCACGATGTTCGAGTTGGCGATTAGAACGCGCGGTGCATCTTTATGAGTACGGATGATCGCCACCGGTTTGCCCGACTGGACAATCAGGGTTTCATCCTCTTCGAGATCCTTCAGCCCTGCGACGATCCGGTCGAAATCGTTCCATGTCCGCGCCGCCCGACCGATGCCTCCATAAACCACCAGCTCATGCGGGTTTTCGGCCACATCCGGATGCAGGTTGTTCATCATCATCCGCAATGGCGCTTCGGTCACCCAGCTTTTTGCGTTCAGTTCGGGGCCGGTGGGCGGATAGATATCGCGGGTATTCTTGCGAGGATCGGTCATGTCAAAGCTCCAATGCAGTGTCTTGGATGGCGTCGAGAGTATCCACCAACCAGCGACGCAGGCGTTCGGCTTTCTTGTCGTCAAACGCCCACGGAGGGGTTTCGGTGGAAAGATAGGTGGATTGCGCCAGCTCCATCTGGATCGCGTGCAGGCCTTCATTCGGGCGGCCATAGTGACGGGTCGTCCAGCCCCCTCGGAAGCGCCCGTTCAGGACGGTGCTGTAGGGGGAGGAATGCGAAAATTCATAGGCCGCGGCCTCAATACCGGGGGCGCAGGTCACGCCACCATCGGTGCCGATGTTCATATCCGGCAGGGTACCTTCGAACAGGAACGGGATCTTGCTGCGGATCGAGTGGCAGTCAAACAGGATCGCCACCCCGTGTTTTGCCCGCACCCTTTCAAGCTCTTGCTCAAGCGCGTTGTGGTAGGGCGCGTGGTAGGCGATGCGACGCGATTCAATCTCGTCTGCTGAGGGCGCTTGCCTCTCTACCCAGATCGACTGACCGTCAAAATCGGTCAATGGCACCAATGTTGTCGTATTCTGCCCCGGATATAATGATGCGCCCGCAGGGTCTCGGTTGGCGTCAATGACATAGCGGTGGACATGAGATTGCACGACCGTCGCATTGGCCACCAACCCATCGTAGAGCTGATTGATATGCCAATCCGTATCCGCCAAAATTTGCCCGTTCGCGTTCAGTCGCGCGGCGATGTCGTCGGGTACAAACGTGCCGCCATGCGGTTGGCCCAGAACAATAGGCCCATCGCCACGCTGAACGCTGAAAACTTGCATTACGACAGCTCCGGCATGGGCTGGGCAGCTGCCTGCAGAATAGTTCCGCTTTCGACCAGGGACTTCGCGGTTTCCAATTCGGGCGCCAGATAGCGATCATCGCCTAGCGACGGGATATCCTCACGCAAACGCCCAACCACGCTGGTCAGCGCTTTGCTAGTCACCAGAGGCGCGCGGAATTCGATGCCTTGCGCGGCGCAAAGCAGTTCGATCCCCAAAATATAGTTCAGATTATCCACCATCCGGCTCAGCCGCCGCGCCCCGTGGGCAGCCATCGAGACGTGGTCTTCCTGGTTGGCCGATGTGGGCGTACTGTCTGTCACGCAGGGGTTGGCCAGGTGCTTGTTTTCGCTCATCAGAGCGGCCGTAGTGACCTCGGCGATCATCAGGCCCGAGTTCAGCCCTGGCTCTGGCGTCAGGAATGGTGGCAGATCAAAGCTGAGCGCAGGATCGACCATCAGCGCGATCCGACGTTGCGCGATTGCTCCAATTTCGGACAGGGCCAGTGCGATCATATCGGCTGCAAAACCCACCGGCTCAGCGTGGAAGTTCCCGCCCGATACGATGGCATCCGGATCGGTCAGAACCAGTGGATTGTCGGTGGCCGCGTTGGCCTCGATCACCAGTGTTGCGGCAGCTTGCCGGATTACGTCCATCGCCGCGCCCGTCACCTGTGGCTGGCAACGAATGCAGTATGGGTCCTGAACGCGAGTATCCCCATCGCGATGGCTTTCGCGGATTTCAGAGCCGTCCAAAGTGGCCCGCATTGCCGCCGCCGCCTCGATCTGGCCGCGATGGCCGCGCAGCGCGTGAATTTCGGGTTGCAGAGGGGCGGTGGAGCCCATGATCGCATCCGTTGAGGCCGCCGAAATCACCAACGCGTTTTGCGCCGAACGCCAGCCCTCGAACAAACCGGCCAGCGCAAAGGCGGTCGAAAATTGCGTCCCGTTGATGAACGCGAGACCTTCCTTTGGGCCAAGTTGAATCGCCTCTAAGCCAACTGTTTTCAAGGCCGCCGCACCCGGCATAACGGAGCCATTTACCTCAGCCTCGCCCTCGCCAATCACAACTGCGGTCATATGGGCCAGCGGCGCAAGATCTCCTGATGCGCCGACCGAACCCTGCGCCGGGATCACAGGTGTCACACCGCGGGCCAGCATTTGTTGCAACAATTCGACAAGCTCCCAGCGAACCCCCGACGCTCCGCGCCCGAAGGACAGCAGCTTGAGCGACATCATCAGCCGCGCCAGACGACGCGGCACCGCAGGGCCCACCCCGCAACAATGGCTGAGGATCAGGTTGCGCTGCAGGGTCGAGGTGTCCTTGGACGCAATCTTATGGCTCGCCAGCTTACCGAAGCCGGTATTCACGCCATAGACGGGCTCAGTCCCTTCGGCGGCTTGCGCTATACGAGCCGCAGCGGCGTCTACCTTGGGTCGGCAGGCATCATCCAACGAGATCGCGGCCTCGTT
This sequence comes from Ruegeria sp. O11, assembly GCF_056535285.1. Lineage (NCBI taxonomy): Bacteria > Pseudomonadati > Pseudomonadota > Alphaproteobacteria > Rhodobacterales > Roseobacteraceae > Ruegeria > Ruegeria sp. O11. Next base: position 235,777 of record NZ_JBQERS010000005.1, read on the forward strand.
CCAATAAATCTCGGCCAATTGATCCAGCGACACCTGGCCCGGAGTGAGCGGTAGGGGAGTCATTCCTCACCTCCAAAAATACGTTTGTGCAGCGGGTTGAAACCGATGCGATAGGACAGTTCGGCCGGATGGGAGATGTCCCAAACAGCGAGATCAGCACGCAAACCGGGTGCGATCATGCCCGTATCATCCAGACCCAAAGCGCGGGCCGCGACGCGGGTGACACCTGCCAGGGCTTCCTCGGGTGTCATGCGAAACAAGGTGCAACCCATGTTCATCGTCAAAAGCAGAGAGGTCAGCGGTGATGACCCCGGATTGCAATCGGTCGCCAGCGCCATTGGCACATTCTGCTGGCGCAACATCTCAACTGGCGGCATCTGCGTCTCGCGCAGCGTGTAGAATGCGCCGGGCAAAAGGACCGCAACCGTTCCGGCGGTGGCCATGGCGGCAACACCGTCGGCGTCCAGATACTCGATATGATCAGCGGACAAAGCCCCGTAGGCTGCCGCCAGCTTTGCCCCGCCGAGGTTAGACAACTGCTCAGCATGCAGCTTCACCGGCAAGCCAAGCTCTTGCGCGACAACAAAAACCCGTTCGATCTGTGTGGGGTCAAAGGCAATGCCTTCGCAGAACCCATCCACCGCGTCCACCAGTCCTTCGGCATGGGCCGCGCGTAGGGTCGGAATGCAAACCTCATCGATATAGGCATCGTCGCGGCCCGCAAATTCCGGCGGAGTGGCGTGTGCGCCCAGAAAGCTGGTGTTAACCCGAACGGGCCGCTCCTGCGCAATCCGGCGCGCGGCACGCAGCATGCGCAGTTCAGATCCGGCATCGAGCCCATAGCCGGATTTCACTTCGATGCAGGATACACCTTCGGCCAACAGCGCATCCACGCGCGGAAGAGCACCTGCAAGCAGTTCATCTTCCGAGGCAGCTCGCGTCCCGTTTACGGTCGACAGGATGCCCCCGCCCGCGCGCGCGATTTCCTCGTAGGTCGCTCCGTTTAGGCGCATCTCGAACTCTACCGCGCGGTTACCGCCGAATACTACATGGGTGTGGGCATCAATCAGCCCGGGCGTGATCAGTCGGTCACCGTAATCAACACGCTGCCATTTAGCATAAGCTGCTGGAACTTCAGATTGACTGCCCACCCAGACGATCTGTGATCCTTCGACGGCTATCGCGCCATCCTCAATCATCCCATAGGGCTGGTCGCCCCCCATGGTGGCCACCTGTTTACAGCAAAGAACGGTTTTTTTTGTCATGGCGATTCTTTTGGGCTCCCCCTGCGCTTGATTTTTTCGTATACGGGTAAATACATAAAGTCTACACAAAATGGAATTGCGATGACGGTTCATGCCAAAACGGCCCTGTTAGGCTCTGACTGGGTTAGCGATCTTCGGGTTGAAATCGAACACGGCCGGATCACGAAGCTGGAACACGGGAAAGACGCCCATCCAAGCGACACACGTGTCGATGTCCTGCTTCCCGCTTTGGCCAACCTGCACAGCCACGCCTTTCAGCGCGCCATGGCCGGTATGACCGAAACCCGCGCTGCCGGGCGCGAAAGCTTTTGGACCTGGCGCACCCTAATGTACCGCTTTCTGGATCGCCTCACCCCAGAGCACATCGAAGCCATCGCTGCACTGGTTTTCATGGAAATGCAGGAGGCCGGGTATGCCTCGGTCGGGGAATTTCACTATGTCCACCACCAACCCGGCGGTGCGCCCTATACGCAGCTTTCCGAGCTGAGCCAGCGCATCTTTTCGGCAGCAAGCCAAACCGGGATTGGCCTGACGCATCTGCCGGTGCTCTACACCTATGGCGGCGTCAAACAAGAGCCGCTGGCAGGTGGTCAGTTACGCTTCAGCAATGATGTGGATCGGTTTTTGCAGCTTACTGAAGAATGCCAACCGCTTCTGCCCCACGCAGATAGTCAGATTGGCATCGCGCCGCATTCCTTGCGCGCGACCTCACCGGATGACCTGCAGCAGGTGCTCAAGGCAACTCCTGACGGCCCGGTGCATATCCATATCTCGGAACAAGTGAAGGAGGTCGCGGATGTCGAGACCGCTCTGGGTCAGCGTCCGGTGGATTGGTTGTTGAACAACGCAGACGTGAACGAGCGCTGGTGCCTGATCCACGCCACCCACATGACCGACGATGAAACCCGCGCCCTCGCCCAATCCGGAGCGGTCGCCGGTCTCTGCCCGATCACCGAGGCCAATCTGGGCGATGGCATCTTCAATGGGGCTGTTTATACCGGCGCCAGAGGTGCCTTTGGTGTCGGATCAGACTCGAATGTACGCATTTCACTGCCTGAGGAGTTGCGGACGCTGGAATATTCCCAAAGGTTGCGTGACAAAGCGCGCACGGTTTTGGTGCGCGGCGAAGGATCGGTTGGTCAGGCTCTTTATACCGGGGCCGCACGAGGTGGAGCGCAAGCCCTTGGGCGCGCGGCTGGACATATAGCTGTGGGTCACCTTGCCGATCTGGTAGCAATCGATCGCAGCCACCCAACTCTGTGCAGTCTGCGCGACGATCAGCTGCTTGACGGGCTCTGCTTTGCGGCGCCAGACGGAACTGTGTCCGATTTGTGGTCTGCCGGGCGACATCAAGTGTGCGGCGGGCGGCACATCGCCCGCGACGCGATCCTGATCAATTATCGCGCGGCGATGAGTGACCTGCTGGCGGACCTTTGAATCATGACCCAGACCAGCGATACCACCAGCTACAAAGACATTAAGCAAACCGTCCTGCAACGCATCCGATCCGGCGAATGGCAACCGGATGCCCTGCTTCCCAATGAGCAAGAGCTTGCGGTGGAATTTTCGTGCACCCGCACCACAGTCAACCGTGCGCTGCGGGAACTGGCGGATGAAGGGTTTCTGGAAAGGCGTCGAAAGGCAGGCACCCGGGTTCTCAGCGCTCCGCAGCGTCAGGCACGATTCACCATTCCACTGGTCCGTGATGAGATTGAAGCTGCGGGCGGCACCTATCGCTATGCGCTGGTATCGCATGAAACACAGACCGCTCCCGATTGGCTGACGGCTCGTCTGGCCCTGCGCGTGGATCAGCGAGTCATGCATGTGCGATGCATGCATTTTTCCACCAACACACCCTTTCAGTTCGAGGACCGCTGGATCGTGATCGACAGCGTACCGCAAGTGGAACAGGCCAATTTCTCAAGTATCGGACCGAATGACTGGCTGGTGCAAACCGTCCCTTTCACAAATGTCGAGCTGACATTTCTAGCCAGCCGCGCTGACGCCACATTGGCTGGGTTTTTGGATGTGTCCGAAGGAGAGCCCGTCTTTACGGCAGAGCGCATCACATGGCTGCAAGGTCAGCCGGTGACCTTCGCCAAAATGTATTTTGCAGCGGGCTACCGGATGACCACCGAATTCTGATTTTCCGGGCTTTACCCCCTGCCATTTACGAGACAGAGTTCCAGCGTCGGATGGAAAGGAAACCGGGATGGGCAACCCGCTTTATGATCGTTTGTTTGGCATTCATGCGGGCAAGGACACGCCGTTTCTGCATCTCGCCGATGGTCAGACACTGACCCATGCCGCGTTTCTGGACACGGCAGCCCGTTTGGCCAATGCGCTGACCGGACTGGAACTGGAACCGGGCGACCGCGTCGCAGTGCAGGTGGAGAAGTCCGCCGAAGCACTGGCGCTTTATGCCGCCTGTGTCCAGGCGGGGCTGATCTTCCTACCCCTCAACACGAGCTACACGACGCAAGAGCTGAGCTATTTCATCGAAAACAGCGGCGCATCTCTGGTGGTCTGCGACGCGGCCAACGAGGCTGGGCTTGCTGATATCGCACAAAAGAACAACGCCCGGTTAGAGACGCTGAACGCGGACGGTTCGGGTAGCCTGACACGGCGTGCGTTGGGGATGCTTCCTGCCTTTGAACCGGTCCGCCGGACCGAGGACGATCTGGCCGCTTTCCTCTATACTTCGGGCACGACGGGACGCTCGAAAGGGGCGATGCTGACGCAAGCCAATCTGCTATCGAACGCGGAGACTCTGGTAAACGAGTGGCAGTATACCAACAGCGACGTGCTGCTCCACGCACTTCCGATTTTTCACACCCATGGGCTGTTTGTTGCGACCAATGTCATGCTCGCCTCGGGTGGATCGATGATCTATCTGCCCAAATTCGACCTGGACGACATGCTACGTCTGATGCCTCAAGCAACGACGATGATGGGCGTACCAACCTTCTACACCCGGCTGCTGAGCGACCAACGGTTCACGCGGGAGCTGACGCAGGATATGAGGCTGTTCATTTCAGGATCGGCACCTTTGCTGGCAGACACGCATGTTCAATTCGAAGACCGGACCGGCCATCGCATTCTGGAACGCTACGGAATGACCGAAACCAACATGAATACGTCAAACCCATACGACGGCGAGCGCCGCGCAGGAACCGTTGGATTTCCCTTGCCAGATGTCGAATTGAAGGTCACGGAACCTGAATCGGGGGAGACTCTGCCAAGTGGTGAAATCGGGATCATCGAAGTACGCGGCCCCAACGTGTTTCAGGGCTATTGGCAAATGCCCGATAAGACGGCCGCAGAACTGCGCGAAGACGGGTTCTTCATCACCGGTGATCTGGGGCGGATCGATGAAGATGGCTATGTCCATATCGTCGGGCGCGGGAAAGACCTGATCATCTCGGGCGGGTACAATATTTATCCTAAAGAGATCGAGTTGCTGCTGGATGAACAACCCGGCGTGCTGGAGAGCGCGGTGATCGGCGTACCCCACCCGGATTTTGGAGAAACGCCGGTTGGCATTCTGGTTCCGACCCCCGGTCAGACGCCTGATATCGAAGCGATCATGGATACGATACAGGGTGCTTTGGCCCGTTTTAAACATCCCCGCCAACTGATCCTGCTTAACGAACTGCCGCGCAATACAATGGGCAAGGTGCAAAAAAACATCCTGCGTGACCGCTGCAAAGACCTGTTCACACAGTCCTGATCGTCAGGGCAAAAGCGCAACGCGGCCCTTGTCCGTCAGCAACCAGCAATCCCGACCTTCAAACACCGCGACGCCTACCGGGCGGCCATACCCTGCACCGCTATCCAGATTGATGCGATTACCATAATGCGTCGCCTGATCCACAGGCGTATGTCCATGGACGATAAGCTTCGGATGCGGGCCACGGTGATTGTGAAAGCTTTGCCTGATCCACACCAGATCATTTTCCCGTTGTTCGCTCAGCGGTATTCCGGGCCGGATGCCTGCGTGAACAAACGCAATCTCTGGCGTTTGATGCATGGCCACGAGCCCCTGCAGAAACATCCTATGCGCCACAGGAACCGCGCCCCGTGCAATGGCATGTAGATCCTCTAGGCGCGTCTGCTGATCGAAGAACACGTCATAGCTTTGAAGTGTTTCGACACCACCCAACCGCTCGTGCAGCCAATGATACCCCACCAACATATGCGGATCATGACGTGGCACATCCTCCAAAAACCACGAAAACATCCGGTCATGATTGCCCAGCAGGGTGACCCAACGCCTGCCTGCATCACGTCCCGCGATCAAACGGTCGATGACGCCCCTGCTGTCTGGGCCTCGATCGACGTAATCACCCAAAAACACGATTTCGGCGTCCTGACCACCATCGCGCTCGATCAGCGACAATGCGCGGTCAAACTCGTCCACACGCCCGTGCAAATCACCGATTGCGTAGATCGGGTTGGTCATCTGGTTCCCCTCGGGCATCTGCGATTGCTGCACTTCTGACGCAAATACGACTCTTTGAAAAGGCGATGCCCGCGCTTTGCATAAGCCCGGGCATCAATCTGTTTCAGAAATTCAACAGCGACACTCAGGCCACCTCAAACTCCAGTGGCTTGATCTGGGTAAACAGACCGGTTTCCGCCAGCTGCGCGCGCGCTTCAGCCGGAACTGGTTCGTCGACGTATAGCAGCGCGATCGCTTCGCCTCCCGCCTCAGCACGACCAAGGGTAAAGTTCGCGATGTTCACACCATGCGTGCCCATAGTTTGCCCCAAGGCACCGATGATGCCTGGCACATCCTCGTTGGTGGTATAAAGCATGTGGGCGCCAACCTCGGCGTCGATATTGATGCCTTTGATCTGAATAAAGCGCGGCTTGCCGTCACTGAACACGGTTCCCCCGATCGAACGTTCGCGTTTCCCGGTCACGACGGTCACCTTGATATAGCCTTCAAAGGCTCCGGACTTATCCTGATTGGTGGTCGAGATTTGAATCCCCCGCTCTTTGGCCACGACCGGAGCAGAAACCATATTCACCTCGGGGTTGAATTTCTTCATGATTCCAGCGATCACCGAACAGTTCAGCGCCGCCAGGTTCATCTCGGCCGCAACGCCATCATAAAGGATGTTGATCGCCTTGATCGGTTCGTCCGTCATCTGACCAATGAAACTGCCCAAATGGCCAGCCAACTTGATCCATGGCCCCATGACCTTGGCCTCTTCCGCCGTAACGCTTGGCATGTTCAGCGCGTTTTCTACCGCGCCGGTCAGCAGGTAGTTCGAAATTTGCTCGGCCACCTGCAACGCCACGTTCTCCTGCGCTTCGGTCGTTGCCGCGCCAAGGTGAGGTGTGCACACCACATTGGGCAGATTGAACAGCGCGTTCTCTTTGGCAGGCTCCTCGCTGAACACATCAAAAGCCGCCCCGGCGACATGTCCCGACTGCAACGCCTCCGCCAGCGCGTCTTCGTCGACCAAACCGCCGCGCGCGCAGTTGACAATGCGCACACCGGGTTTGGTTTTGGCAAGGTTCTCGCGGCTCAGAATGTTACGAGTCTGGTCGGTCAGCGGCACGTGCAGAGTAATAAAGTCAGCACGCGACAGCAGTTCATCCAGCTCGACCTTTTCCACTCCCATCTGCGCGGCTCTCTCTTCGCCGAGATAGGGATCATAGGCGACAACCTTCATCTTTAGCCCCAGCGCACGCTCGCAAACGATGCCGCCGATATTACCCGCGCCGATCACGCCCAGGGTTTTGTTGGTCAGCTCAATCCCCATGAATTTGGACTTTTCCCACTTGCCCGCATGGGTCGAAGTGCTGGCCTCGGGAATTTGCCGCGCCACGGCGAACATCATCGCGATGGCATGCTCAGCCGTGGTGATCATGTTGCCGAACGGCGTGTTCATCACGATCACACCTTTTTTCGAGGCCGCATCCTTGTCGATATTGTCGGTGCCGATCCCAGCGCGGCCGATGACTTTCAGCTTGTCAGCTTTCTCAAGAATGGTTGGCGTGACTTTGGTGGCCGAACGGATGGCGAGGCCGTCATACTGACCGATCATCTCGGCCAATTTGTCTTTGTCCTTACCCAGATCGGGCATGAAATCCACATCAATGCCGCGATCACGGAAGATCTGCACGGCGGTTTCGCTGAGCTTGTCAGATACGAGTACTTTGGGGGCCATATCTTTGGTCCTTGAATTGTATGGAAGCTCCGGGCCTTGGGTGGCCCGGCAATAACATCAGGCAGCTTCAGTCTGCGCCGCGATCTCGGTCTCGAAGGCCCATGCGAGCCATGGCAACATCGCCTCTATATCCGAGGTCTCGATCGTGCCACCGCACCAGATGCGCAAACCCGCAGGGGCATCGCGATAGGCACCAATATCTAGTGCGATGTTTTCGACTTCGAGCCGTTTGGCCACGGCCTTGGCAAAAGCCGAACCATCCTGAATACGCGCGTCGGTAAACTTCAGGCAGACCGAGGTATTGGACCGTGTCGCCGCGTCTTCCGCCAGATTTGCAATCCAGCCATTCTGGTCGCAGAACGCGTGCACTGCGCCAGCATTGGCATCCGCGCGGGCAATCAATCCTTCAAGGCCACCGACGGATCGCGCCCAATCCAGCGCGAAAAGGTAGTCCTCAACCGCAAGCATGGAGGGCGTGTTGATTGTGGCCCCAGTGAAGATGCCTTCGATCAGCTTGCCACCTTTGGTCAGGCGGAAAATCTTGGGCAGGGGCCGTGCTGGGGTGTAACTCTCCAAGCGTTCGACCGCACGCGGCGACAGAATCAGCATCCCATGAGCCGCCTCACCACCCAGAACCTTCTGCCAGCTGAACGTGGTCACATCCAGCTTGTCCCAGGGCAAGTCCATCGCAAAGGCCGCCGAGGTTGCGTCACAGATCGTAAGACCCTGACGATCAACGGCAATCCAGTCGCCATTCGGAACCCGCACACCCGAGGTGGTACCGTTCCAAGTAAACACTACATCATTGGCGAAATCGACGGACGCGAGATCGACGATTTGCCCGTAGTCGGCAGTTTTCACATCCGCGTCGATTTTCAGCTGCTTGATCACATCGGTCACCCAACCCGCGCCAAAGCTTTCCCAGGCCAGCATCTCGACCTTGCGCTCACCCAGAAGCGACCACAGCGCCATCTCAACCGCACCGGTGTCTGAGGCAGGTACGATGCCGATGCGATAATCCGCTGGAATACCCAGAATCTCGCGCGTGCCTTCAATGGCCGCCTTCAGCTTGTCCTTACCAACAGCAGCACGATGCGAACGGCCCAAGGCCGCATCCGCCAGTTTGGTCAGATCAAATGTGGGGGGTTTGGCACAAGGGCCCGAAGAAAAACGCGGATTGGCCGGCCGCGTCGCCGGTTGTTCGATTGTCATCTGTATTACCCTTCCAGATACACGCCCCTCGTTGGGGAGGGGTGTCCCACAGATAGGGGTATGGCTCCTTCGCACCTGCAGCAAGCGAAAAAGACCCATCGACCGTTAAAAACGACATCTTAAAGGGTATCAAATCGGGACAGAGGTTTCCGATGAGCGAAAAACCCGCCGGTAGTCCGGCGGGTGTTTGTTTGTGTATTACTCTGCGGCTTCTTCGTATTCTGACATTGGAGGGCATGTGCAGATGAGGTTTCTGTCACCGTATGCGTTGTCGACGCGGTTGACGGGGGACCAGTATTTGTCGACGCC
>NZ_JBQERS010000006.1:0-230452 GCF_056535285.1 Ruegeria sp. O11
CCGAAAACAGCAATTCTCAAGCGATAAGAATTCCGGCTTCCAGTTATTCGCCGAGATCGCAGGATAGGTGTATCCAGAAAGTCGCTGACTTTGGCCGTTCCAAATATTTGCGACACATCCAACGAAGCTTCCGGATTGGATCACTTTTTTGGTTTTGCTATCTCAGATTGGAAGGCCTGCATTTAACCATCCTTCCCGCCATTTCTCCGAGCATTCGGGAACGCTGAATATGGGCAGTCTCGTTTGCTCTTTGATGTCGAGATCTGGACGAAGTTCCTTCAGTTCAGCGACCGCAGCCGTTGCTGACTCAAGGTCTCCGTTTTGAGCCAGGGATGCGATGAGCATGAGATGCGTAATCACGAATTTCGCCCTAATGGCCAAGGCGTTTCGATTGGCATCTACAGCTTCGGCATAGCGCCCAAGTTGGAAAAATGAGGAGGCTTGCCCGACATAGGCTGCGTGCCGCATCGGATCTTTTGGACTGAGATTGATCGAGTGTGTAGCGTGTTCTAGGGCTTCTTCGGGTCTGTCGAGAAAATTCAGATTGATGCCAGCGAGCATATGAACGATCGCAGCGTTTGGATTTTCAGAGAGTGCTTGTTTGAAAACTGCGCGCGCGCGCGGCAGGTCTTGTGCAAGCATCGAGATCGAGTGTGCGGCGTAAGCCAACGCAATTCCATCCGCGCGATCACTTAATAATACACGTTCCGCTGCGGCGACGGCAGCCTTTGGCCCTTCGTCAATCGGTTTCAGCCCCTGCACCATCCTTTGGATATGCAACCACGCAAGCAATCCAGCTGCCGACGAATAATCAGGATCGCGCTCCAACGCCAGACGCGTAAGGCGAATGGCCTCACGGTTGTCTTCGTCCGTCAGCAGATGAAAGTGTGATTGAGCCTGAAGATAAAGTTCATAGGCATCCAGGTTTTCCGTCGGTTTCGCCCGAGCGCGGACCGTCTCGGCATGGCGAACGGACGGTTCGATCGCCGTGACAACTTCCTGTGTGACTTGATCTTGCAAGTCAAAAACATCGTCCAGCGTTCCATCGAAACGGTCAGCCCAAAGATGACTGCCATTCTCTGCATCAATTAACTGTCCTGTAATGCGAAGACGCTGGCCTGCTCGCCTTACCGACCCCTCGAGCACATATCTCACGCCGAGCGCCTGCCCGACTTCGCGAATGTCGGTACTCTTTCCTTTAAACGTGAAAGATGAGTTTCGCGCCACGACCATCAACCAACGAAATCGAGACAACTCTGTAATGATGTCCTCTGTAATTCCATCGGCAAAAAACTCTTGCTCAAGGTCGCCAGACATATTGTCAAACGGAAGCACAGCAATACCGGGTTTCTCAGATTTGACAGATGCACTTGTCATCGCCGAACCGACAGGCCACTGCCAGACACCAACGGGGCGAGTAATGTTTTTCAACTCAGTCTGCTGACCACCAGAGAACGACGCGGCGGCATTCCTGTCTAAGCTGTTATGTGCTGTGTCTGAAAGCAGTATCTGCCCCGGTTCTGCTAATGCCTCCAGGCGGGCAGCTATGTTGATACCGTCACCGAATATGTCCTCGCCTTCCGAAACGACTTCCCCGGTATGTATACCGATGCGGATTTGGATCTCCTTTGGTCGGTCAGCGAGCTGAACAGCAATCGCGAATTCTGTCGCGGCTGATGCGGAGCGAAACTCGACAATCCAGCCGTCACCCATGCTTTTGATCAGTTGTCCTTCATGAACTGCCAAAGCGGGTATCAGATGATCTTCACGGAAAATCTTCAGTGCTTTGAGCGTTCCGTCCCTGTCCTGATCCATCAACGCCGAGTATCCGGCGACATCAGCCGCCAGCACTGCAGCAAGCCTCTTTTCCATGTTTCTCCCCCCCGCTTGTTGGAAGCTAGCCAGAAGAAAGAGCACTGTCAGCCAGATATTTTGGCAAAGAGGTCCCATTGGGAAAGCGCAACCGCTTTTGGCTCGCTCCTACCTTAGGTGCATTGCAGCATCCGTATGCCAAGCTGATCCTTCGCAAACCCCCCACCAATAAACCGAATGACATGAACAACTAGCTGTAACACAATATGGTTGAGGAGAGTACTACGTGAGATGTATTTGACAGCATTTCAGACTGGTTGCAGAAGCTGGCCTTTTTCGATGGGGATATCGGTGGTTTAGTCCAGCAATTAAGCCATCGGTTGGTCGATGTTGGAGTTCCGGTCGCGCGTGTTTCACTTGGTCGTTTGATAATGCACCCCGTTATTGGACTGCTTGATGCGACTTGGGATGCTTCAAGCGATCGATTGGATTGGACTGTTATGCCATGGAGTTCGGTTACGGATGATCTTTTTGACAAAGCTCCATTTGGTGAAAACACCAAAGTAACAGAAAAACTCGCTAAGAAGATCATGAATACCGAGATTTGGGACTTGGTCGACAGCATGGATGGCGAATTTGAAATGATGCCGTCAATTCGCGCTGATCTCACTGATCCGTAGGTCTGGGAAAACTAACTAATATACCAAAAGCTTGCCGCATCGGGCATCACTGACTACCTCGTTTTTCTGCTCCGTTCGGAACACGCACGATGGTGCCTAAGTTAGCCGCTAAAACTAGGACACTCCGCCGAATGGCTCGGGCATTGCAGCCCGCAAAGCTGATAGGAACTTGGTTTGCGGAACCCATCAGGGCCAGAGGTCAAAACCGCTCAAACAGGCCGGACACATGACTGCTTCTGACGTATTCACAAATCGGATCAAAATTGTCTTGCTAAGCAGGAGCCACCCACACATGCCGTTCGCTGCGCCTGCGAGATATGCTGCAGAGCGAATTAACGCAAAGCGCAACAATGCTGGCCTTCGCTGCAGAAGCAGTGGAACGCCCAATGACGGTTTAGTTTGGCGCTGTTACACCTTCGAAAATGGCCAAATCACAGGATGCAACCCTGTCCAGTATTTCTTTGTATGGACGATGTTCCGGTCCAAGATAGTAGTCTTTGGCGACCTCTTTGCTGGGAAATTCCATCAAAATCAGGCGTCCTTTGGGCAGGTTTCCCTCGATCACTTCAAAATCCTCAGTAACAGCAAGAGGTTTACCGCCATATTTGAGCAAAATCGCGTGCGCCTCCGGAAGATAGTCTCGGGCGTGTGTTTCTGCATCTTTGACGCGGAGGAATGTCAGCATGTAGGCGGGCATGGTTTAATCCTTTGAAGGCCGGTGTATCTCTGGCTCACAAGCTGAACATTGGTTACAAAACATCAAGTAGGCACCTCGAGGTAACCATTGGAAAAGTGGAATGCGCCCGATCAGCAAAGAAGAATACGACCTGAAATGCTCCACGCGTCAGTTGTTTGAGCTAATGTCGGAGAAGTGGGTTCCAGGGTTGATATATACGCTGTCTCTTGGCCCCCAACGCCCCGGAAAGTTAGCAGGGCGGTTGCAGGGCATTTCAAAAAAGATGCTGACGCAAACCCTGCGCAATCTCGAAGACTGGGGTGTAGTTAAGCGTACGGTCTATGATGTGGTCCCGCCCCATGTGGAATACTCACTGACGTCGTTGGGGGAAAAGATGGTGGAGCCAATTGCGCTAATCCACGGCTGGGCTCAGCAAAACCGAGAAGACATTGCCAAAGTGTTTGCCCGACGGCAGGCTTCCAAGGAAACTTGAAGTCTATTCAGTCTTATCGTTGCTTATTAGCCGAGAACGTAGGCACATGCGGCCAATGTCCGGTCGCGCGCTATCCTGGATCAGTATTTCCCGTGTCTGAAGAAAATGGGTGAAGTTGTCAGGCATTCCCCGGTTCAGTCGGCTCGAATGCCAGGGAAGTGGTCCACCAGGAAATCGATCAAAACCCGCACCCGCCGCGGCAGGAAGGTTGTTTCCGGGCGTAGAATGAAGATCCCACCGCCAGCGTCTTGTTCAGTAAAATCAGTTAACACCGGCACCAGGTGGCCATTTGGCAGGTCTTGGGAGATGAGAAACTCTGGCAGCCAAGCAATGCCTCGCCCCGCGCAGCACGCTGCGTGGAGAGCTTCAAGACTGTTGCAAATGAAGCCGGGGCCAAGCCGCGCATGCCCGTGTGGTGCTCGGGCAAACCCCCAATCCGAAAGGTGCATCTCATGGCGCAGGCGCAGACATTTGTGTGTGGTAAGCTCTTCCGGTCGCTGAGGGGTGCCATACTGTTCGAGATAGGCAGTTGCAGCACATGGTACTCGCCGGTTGGTCATCAGTTTTCGCGAGACCAGGGACGAGTCGCGTAAGACACCGCTGCGGATCGCAAGGTCAAAACCTTCTCCGACCAAATCGACCGATTTGTCGGTCAGCAGCAATTCGATCTCAACCTCCGGATGTCGTTCCATGAATTCGATCGCAATGGGAACTACATGCAGGCGACCAAGAGCTGCGGCGCTTGTCACGCGGATTGTGCCGCGCAGCCTGTCGCCATCATCGGCAATATCCTCTTCAAGCGCTGTTAGGCGAGCAAGAAGACCCCGCGCTTCCTCCACATATCGCTGTCCTGCATCGGTTAAGGCCATGCGTCGGGTTGAGCGGACAAGAAGCGGCACCTTCAACCGCTCTTCCAGCTGGTGCACCCGTTTACCCACAGCGGACGGGGTGTATCCCAACACTCTAGCGGCGGCTGAGAAACTGCCGTGATCGACAACGGCCAGAAGGATCTCGATTTCTGTCTTATGTGTCATCTGTTCCAAAATCTATCAAGACGTGATCCAAATAGCCACCTTATCATGCAAAGTGATCCAAAGTATCTCAGGTTGAGATGAAAACTCCAAGGAAAACTGCTTTGAACACCGCTTCGAACTGTTCCCTTTTCTCGCCAATCACTTTGCCGAATGGGCGTTTATTGAAGAACCGGATCATCAAATCAGCGATGTCGGATTCGTTGGCGGATGGCCAGGGAAACCCAACTCCTTCTCAGATGCGGCTTTATGAACGCTGGGCTGAAGGAGGGCTTGCCGCGTCGATCATCGGCGAAGTGCAGGGTGATCCGAGGTACCCCGAGAAACCGGGCAATCTGGTTCTGGATGATGCAGCCGACCTGAAAGCGTTTCGCGACCTTGCGCGGCGCGGGTCGGCTAACGGAGCCCAATTGTGGTTGCAGCTTGGGCATGCTGGGGCAATGGCTCATCTTCCGATCAGCAAACCCAGAGGGCCAAGTGCCATCGACTTTCCTGATTTCCGCAGCGAAGCCATGTCAATCGCCGAGATAAGGGCCGTCCCAGATTGTTTTGCCCGCACCGCACTGCGTGCGGTGGAATTGGGATTTGGCGGCGTGCAAATCCATGCCGCACATGGCTTCCTCCTGAGCCAGTTTCTGTCGCCACTTTTTAATCGCCGAACTGATGCCTATGGCGGTTCGATAGAGGCGCGGATGCGGCTACTCATTGAAACAGTCGAAGCCGTTCGCGCGTCGGTCCCATCCGACTTTGTGGTAGCAGTAAAGCTGAATGCAACCGATCAACTCGACGGAGGTTTAACGGAAGACGAAGCACTCGAAGTCGTTGCAGGCCTTGAAGGCAAGGGTGTCGACCTTCTGGATATCAGCGGCGGAACCTATTTCCCCGGGGCACCTTCCAGCTCGGAACGCGCCACGAAGGGTCCCTACTTTGTCGAATTTGCACGCGCCGCGCGTCGACTGATTTCGGCTCCACTTATGGTCACCGGCGGCTTCAAACGCAAAGAGGAGGCTGAAGCTGCAGTCCGTTCAGGGGATGTGGATGTCGTGGGAGTGGCACGGGGTATTGTCCTCGATCCCTCCTTGCCCGCAAAATGGCGGACAGGTGAAAATGATCCCTCTTTCCCTCGCTTCGCCACCTTGCCGCCCGGAGGTATGACTGCTTGGTTTACCATGCGCATGACCGATCTCGGAGAAGATCGAGAGGATCAAGTTAACCGGGGCATCAGTGAAGCTATTACAGAATATGAGAAACGCGATGAATTGCGTGTCGTTCAGTGGAAGAGAAGGTTTTCTGTTCCGTAAGGTGTTCCAGCCCTGTAAGGGCGATTTTCCCCAAATCTGTCATTGACTCAATCTGCAGCGAAAGGCAGGCAACCACCCAATCTCAGGTGCTTCGACGGCCCATTCCTGCCGTTGGCCAATTGGTCAACCCGGCCTCAAAGGACAGATCAGCTATGCCGCTTATCTCGGAAAAGAGATGCAATACACGGTGGAAACATCGGTCGGATCTTTGTTTGTGATTGGTCCCGTCCAGGCACAGCCGTTTTTGCGCGGGGATAGCGTGTCTGTCGGCATCCTCGAAGATCAAGCGCGTTTGGTCTCCGCTTAACATGCGAATTCCGATTCTGCCGGCCATTCTTCACCACCGAGGGGACGCGCGCAGTGTGTCCAGCGATCAGTGGTTAAACCTCTTCGATGCACAGGAGTTTAGCGCAGCCATTTTTGATTGCGATGGCACATTGGTCGAAAGCGCGGAAGCGCATTTGGCTTCAATGCAATCCGCTGCGCAGGACCAAGGATTGGACATGCCCGCTAATTGGTATCACACACGCACCGGGCTGGACCGGCACAGCCTGTTCCGAGAGTTCCAAGCCACTACCGAAACCGCCTTCGACATCGACCGAGCATGTCACGTAAGCATTGCGTGTTTCTCGGACGCGGTTTCCCTTGTGAGACCCGTAACGCCGGTGTTGTGTTTTGCAAAAGCGCTGAGCAAACGAGGGATTTCATTAGCGGTCGCAACGAATGCGGAACGAAGCGTCGCTGAGCTGTCACTTGCAGCCGTAGGGATGAGGGATCTTTTCGACCATTTGATCAGTATCTCTGACGGCGTTCTGCCAAAACCTTCGCCAGAGTTATTCAAACTAGCGGCAAAACGTTTGGCGGTACCTCAAAACGACGTTTTGGTTATCGAGGATTCACCGCAAGGTGTTCAGGCAGCAATATACGCGGGCATGAGCGTCCTACAGCTTATCGATTGAAGCACGGGCATTTAATTGCCACCGTTGGTGTCAGGTATAGTCTATCTTCCACCAGTCCTTCGAAACGCAGCATTTTGCAGAATGGGTTCGATGCTGACCTCGGTGCCGGTGCAGCAAAGCCCCCTGCCCCGCAAATAACTGACACGGGGCGGCCCAGAGCGGCTTTTCAAACACCAATTCGACGCTTCAAAACCGAATCCCCAAAGCGGTCGTTCATAACACTAGCAATAGCCGATTGGCAGTGGGCCAGCGTCTCTGGACGAAGCTGGCCTCAGCTGTTTTTCCTGTCAAAAAAAACGTTTTCGCCACATCCCGAGCAAGTCAAGAGCACCCTTTTGCCACAACAGTCCCTATTTCATCATGTATCTCCAAATCACACCATTTTGTCTGGTTGGCCGAACCCACCTCCGCCTGGTGTCTCCATTACGAAAACATCTCCCGGAAGCAGTACTGACTGGTCGTTACCGCTAAGCTCTTGAACCAACCCGTTGCCGCGGACAATTGCGTTCTGTCCCGTCGCGCCCGGGGCGCCGCCAGAGGCACCGTGTGGATGGATATCCCGGTGGGACGAAAGGACGGTCACGGTTGTTTCTTCTAAGAACCGCAACCGCCTGCGGATACCATCGCCACCTTTGAACTCACCGGTCCCGCCCGAACCAGAGCGGATCGAAAACTCCTCCAACCGCACCGGGAACCGGCTTTCCAGTACCTCCGGGTCCGTCATGCGGGTGTTTGTCATGTGGCTGTGTACTGCACTGGTACCGTCAAAGCCCTTGCCAGCTCCGGTCCCTCCGCAGATGGTTTCGTAATTTTGATAGGTTGCATTGCCGTAGACAAAGTTGTTCATCGTGCCCTGGCTGCCTGCAACAACCCCAAGTGCACCATAAAGGGTGTCCGCAATGGCTTGCGAGACTTCAGTATTGCCGGAAATGACAGCCGCGGGCGCGTTGGGATTGATCATCGTTCCCGTCGGAACAATCAGATTCAGAGGTTTCATACAGCCTTCGTTCATCGGAATGTCGCTGCCGACCAACGTTCGGAACACGTACAAGACAACGGCACGGCAAATCGCCAGTGGCGCATTGTAGTTGAGCGGTGATTGGCCGGAAGTGCCCGAAAAATCGATGGTGGCGGTTCGGGATGCCTTGTCTACCGAAATTGCAACTTCGATTTTTGCCCCTCCGTCCAATGGGTAGGAAAAGCTGCAATCTCGCAGGACGTCGAGAACGCGTCGCACACTCTCCTCAGCGTTGTCCTGAACGTGCCCCATATAGGCGTGGACTGTTGGCAGACCAAACTGTGCCGATATCTTGCGCAGCTCGACCGCTCCGGTCTCGTTCGCGGCAATCTGCGCCGCAAGATCCGCCATGTTCTGATCGACATTGCGACACGGGTAACGCCCCGACGCCAACAGTTCGCGCGCCGCGACGTCACGCAATTCACCCCGATCGACCAACAAGAAGTTGTCGATCAACACGCCTTCCTCTTCTATGTGGTGACTATCAGGCGGAGCCGAGCCGGGGGTTTTACCGCCGATATCAGCGTGATGGCCGCGCGAGGCGACGGTGAACACAATTTTCTCACCCGCTTCGTCAAAAACTGGGGTGATAACGGTGACGTCGGGAAGGTGGGTGCCGCCGTTATAGGGGTTGTTCATCATGAATACGTCGCCTGGACGGATCTTACCCTTGTTTTGGCGCAGGATCGTTCGAACGCTTTCCGACATCGAGCCCAAGTGCACGGGCACATGCGGTGCGTTGGCAACCAGATCACCGTTTTGGTCAAATATCGCGCAGGAAAAGTCGTACCGTTCTTTGATATTCACTGAATACGCCGTATTGGCAAGGGTCGCCCCCATCTGTTCGGCGATAGACATGAAAAGGTTGTTGAACACTTCCAGCATAACCGGATCGACATTTGTGCCAACCGCCTCAACCCGCTGCAGTGGTATTTCGCGCGTCAGGACCAGGTTGCCACCGCTCAGACAGGTGGCGGTCCAGCCGGCTTCGACGACATTTGTCCCGGTGGGTTCGGTCAAGATCGCCGGACCTTTGATCGATTGGCCTATGCCAAGCTCCGTCCGATCGATAAGGGGAACCTGTTTGCGTTGCCCACTGCAATAAATCGTCACCGGAACCTGAGTGGCCTCGGCCGCGGTGTTGTCGGGCAAAGTGACCTGCTCACCCGTCTTTCCGATTGCCTCGGTCACCAGCATCTCGATGATCAGATCACTGGTATCCGGTGCAAATCCGAAGCGCTGCTTGTGCGCCTCAACGAAAGCATTGCGCATCGTATCCGGGTCGGAAAACGGCACCGACAGACTTTGCTGAGCGTCCGCGGGACGGATATGGGCAGTTGCTGAGATCGAAATATCGACCTCTGCCACACCCTGCGCTGCAACCTCAGCTGTAGCGGTCTGTGCCAGAGCATCACAGATATTCTGTGCCTCTGGATCCAGAATAGAGGACTGGAACTGGTGTTCCCGGATCGCAGTGATGTCCGCCAAACCCATTCCAAAAGCTGACAAAACGCCTGCATAAGGGTGTATGAAAATCCGTTCCATCCCCAACGCGTCGGCGACCAGACAGGCGTGCTGTCCCCCGGCGCCGCCAAAGCAATTCATAGTGTATTTAGTGACGTCGTAACCGCGTTGCACACTGATTTTCTTGATCGCATTTGCCATGTTCTCAACAGCGATGCGCAAGAACCCTTGGGCAAGTTCTTCAATCGACTTATCTGTGCCCATTTCAGCCGCCAGAGCTTCAAATTTTCTGCGCACAACTTCCTTATCCAACGGTTCGTTGCCTTCATGGCCGAAAACCGACGGAAAATGCTTGGGCTGCAGTTTACCAAGCAAGACATTGCAGTCGGTGACGGTCAGCGGGCCGCCGCGCCTATAGGCAGCAGGTCCGGGGTTGGCACCGGCACTTTCCGGCCCGACCTGCATCCTGCCATCGCGAAAGGACAGGATTGATCCGCCACCTGCAGCGACCGTATGGATCGACATCATCGGCGCACGCATCCTGACGCCAGCAACCTCGGTTTCAAAGGATCGTTCATATTCACCGGCATAGTGACACACGTCCGTAGACGTACCGCCCATGTCGAATCCAATCAGTTTGTCAAAGCCATGATCGGCTGCGGTGCGCACCATCCCGACCACGCCGCCGGCCGGACCGGACAAGATTGCATCACGGCCCTGGAAGAGATCAGCGTCAGTCAAGCCGCCGTTAGACTGCATGAACATCAATTGATTACACCCGCCTTCCTGCGCGCCCAGAGCTGTCGCTACCTGCGCTACATATCGGCGAAGAATGGGTGACAAATAGGCATCAACCACTGCGGTATCTCCGCGGCCGACCAGTTTGATCAGCGGGCTCACCACGTGGCTAAGCGAGATTTGTGGAAAGCCAACGGCACGCGCCAGCTCGCCAATCAGTTTTTCATGATTGGGATGCTGAAAGCCGTGCATAAGCGCGACAGCGACGGAACGATATCCTTCCGAATAGGCCTTTTCCAAAGCGGTTTTCGTTTTGTCGATATCCAGCTTTGTTACGACCTCGCCATCTGCCGCGATGCGTTCTTCGACTTCGACAACGTCTTCGTACAAAAGCTCGGGCAGTTGGATGTTCAGGTCGAACAGGCGCGGACGGTTCTGATATCCGATCCGCAAAAGATCGCGCAGCCCCTTCGTAATGAACAGAATGGTTCGGTCGCCTTTCCGTTCAAGCAGCGCGTTGGTCGCGACCGTGGTTCCCATCTTTACCGCACGAATTGACCCTTTTGGGATGTCCTGATCACTTTCCAAACCCAGTAATTCACGGACACCTTGTACGGCGGCGTCAGCATAACGCTCAGGATTCTCGGACAGCAACTTATGTGTCTGCAAACTCCCATCCGGCTTGCGTGCAACGATGTCGGTGAACGTGCCACCCCGATCTACCCAAAACTGCCACATGGACAAAACTCCTCTGTTTGCCGGTGAAACCGGCATTGAATTTCATGAAGGGGGAGGGAGCCTTGACGGTTTAGTACACCAGAGAAGGCAACCAGATTGCGAGCTTCGGGAAGACCAAAAGAAGCCCGAGCATGACGAACATGGTAACAACAAATGGCAATGCGCCGCGGATCACATCCATCATAGGTCCTGCTTTCCTGATCCCTTGTACCACATAAAGGTTGATCCCAATGGGCGGCGTGATCAGAGCGGTTTCCAGAAGTACCATCAACAAGATGCCGAACCACACTGGATCAAAGCCAAGCGCGACGACGATCGGAGTGACCAGCGGCGCCATGGTCAACAGCATGGACAGCGTCTCCATGAAGCAGCCGATCAGGATCAGCACCGCGACGATCATCAACATAGTTTGCATGGGGCTCCAGCCCAGCCCTGTGACAAAATCGGTCAGAGCTTGGGTCAGGCCGATGATTGAAAGGACAAAGTTCAGGAACACCGCAGCTATGATGATCAGCATGATCATGGCGGTCGTACGCATCGTGCCTTCGATCGCTTGACGCATGGTTTCCATCGACATCTTGCCGTTGAACGCCGCAAGCGCCATCGAGGCAACAACGCCCAATGCTGCGGCTTCGGTCGGCGTCGCCAGACCTGCGTAAATCGAGCCGACGACCACCATGAAGATGCCAAGAGGGGGGATCAGTGCGGGAAGTGCAGCAAGCCGCTCTGCCCAGCTGTGGCGTAATTGGTCCCCGCCCCATTCCGGCCTGATCATGCAGGCCACAACGACGGTTGCCATGAACAACAGTGCCAGCAGAAATCCGGGCAGAAAGCCCGCCAGATACAGTTCCGGCACGGACGTATTGGTCAACAAACCATACAGGATCAGGTTGATCGAAGGCGGGATGAGAATGCCGAGCGTTCCTCCGGCAGCCACGGTGCCGAGAAACAGCCGTTCGTTGTAACCCCGCTTTTTGATCTGCGGCACAGCCACCGTTCCGATGGTTGCGGCTGTGGCTACGGATGACCCAGACGTGGCCGCGAACAGGGCCGAGGATCCGATATTGGAATGCATCAACCCACCCGGCAACCATCCAAGCCATTTGACGATACCGTCGTACATCCGTTCGGTGATGCCAGCACGCAAAAGGATCTCTCCCATCATTACGAACATCGGGATTGCCACCAGCAGAAAGTCCGTGCTGGTCTGCCATGCCATATCCGATATTGCGCGGTGCAACGGCATCGGGCTGTCGGTCCATTGCAGGATCAGGCCCAGCCAACCCAACGAGGCGGCAATAGGTACGGCCAAACCGATGAGAGCAAGAAGGATCAGGAGTGTCTTGATCAGCATTGGTCTATACCGTCTCGTCTTCTATTTGTTCGTCCAGGGATTTCACGCCGATCAAGTCCTGTACTGCGGCCAGATCGCCTCGGAAGTACTGTCTGATCGCGGCCAGAGCGATCAGAACGCCTGAGCCGACAAAGAACATCCAACCCAAGAGCCACGGTATCTGGGGAATGGCCAGCGGAACGCGCATCGGTGTGATTGACCGGGAACCGTTAGCCAGCGTATCGGCCACCATTCCGCACACCATCACAACGATGACCAAGGCAAACCCTGTCAAAAGCACCAGGCCAAACAGGTTGATAAATGGGTGCAGGGCTTTGGGAATTGCTCCAAGCAGGGCATCAACTCGGATATGCGCGCGTTCAAACAGCGCAAAAGACAGCGCCAACGCGGTTGCCACACCGAAGGCATAGCCCGAGATTTCGTCCGCCCCGCCCAGAGAGATGTTGAAAACTTTACGCAGAAAAACTTCGAGAGTGATGAGGAAGGCCGAAAACACGATAAGTGTACCACCCAGCCACGTCATCCAAAGGCTCAGCCTTCGCGCGCCGCCTAAGAGCTTGTCTAACATTTTGATTACCTGATGTTTTGTGGTGGGGCGGCGGGAGTTCGACCGCCCCACTGAATAGGCCGGATTACTTGGCTTCGGCTTTCAGGCCAAGGATCGGGCCAACGGTTTCATTCCAGTTTGCAGCACAATCGGCGCCGCAGCGTTCCGCCCAACGGGCCAGCACGACATCGGTCGCGATCTTGTCCCGTGCGGTCAAATCGTCTGCCGTGGGTTCGACGAGCGTCATGGATCCGGCTTCTCCGATCTCACATGTGCCGCCGGTGATGCAGGAAATCGCAATATCATCTTCGGTTGCCGTCTCAACCCACATGGAGTCCGTTAGAACCGCGAGTTCGGTTTCCAAGAGTGCCTGTTGTTCGGGCGACAGGCTGTTCCATTTGTCCAGGTTCATGGCTCCGAATGCCAGACCCCAGCCGACACGTAAGGTATAGGCATGTGTGGCCACTTGGTTCCACTTGGCCGTATAGGCTGACATGGTCCCGGTGATCGCGCAGTCGACGACACCTTTCTCCAATGCTGGGATAACCTCAGAAAAAGCGACGGTCACGGATGTGCCCCCGACGCCCTCGACAAAATCACCCAAGGTCGTCGAATAAACACGGATTTTCTTGCCTTCCAGATCGGCAATTCCGTTCACTTCGGCGTTGCACCACAAGGTTTGGCTTGGGAACGGGTACAGCATCAACAGCTTGGCATTGTAGATTTCTTCGAACGCCGCGGACAGGGTGTCGAAATAGGCGTCGGCCACCTGTCGCTGAGTGTCGATATCCTGTGTCAGGGTAGACAAATCGGCACCCTCGAAAATCGCATTTTCAGCAGCAACGTAGCCGGGCAACCCAAATGCAAAATCAAAGACACCGTTCTTGACCATGCGCATGATCTCGAAGCCCTTTAGCCCCAAACCGGATTGCGATTGGATCTTTCCGACTATTTCTCCGCCCGATGCCGCATTAAGCCGCTGGTTAAAGAAAGGCTCTTCGTGTTTCTGGTAATTCGTGAGGCTGGACCAAGTTCCAACTGCGTTCAGAACCACGGGATTGTCGGCGATTGCAGCGGTTGCTGAAACAGCGAGCGCGCCGAGTGTTGTTGCGAGTTTCTTCATCTGGTTTCTCTCCTGTTGCATTATTTTGATGGGTAGATTGGTGTTTCGGCGTCATCAGCAATGTCGGTGATCAGCATGTGACCCGGCTTGTGTGTGATCGCGATTGAAGGTTTGGCATTCTTGATCGCAACCTGTGGCGTGACGCCACAAGCCCAGAACATAGGCGTGGTTCCGTCTGGGATCGGAGCCGGATCGCCCCAATCCGGGCTACTTACATCGGCGATCCCAATGATCGCCGGATCGCCCCAATGCACTGGACCGCCGTGTGCCAGAGGAAACTTGCGTGAGATTTCCACAACCTGGTCCAGCCTGACATCAGGGATCGCCCGCATACTGACAACCATTGGTCCCTCGAACGGACCAGATTTAACCGTTTGGATATTGGTCACGAACATCGGCACGGTACGGTCATTTTCGATGTGCCAGAGCGGTACTTTGGCCTGTTGCAATGAATGCTCGAAGGTAAATGAGCACCCCAATGCGAAAGCCACAAAATCATCGCGCCACAGGTTTCTGAGATCATGAACCGTGTCGGTGTGAACGCCATCGCGATAAATGTAGTAGGCCGGAGTATCGGTGCGGATATCGATATCACTGCCCAAGGTGTTCATGTTCGGATTACCTGTGTCGGAAACACCAACAATCGGACAGGGTTTTGGATTTCGCTGGCAGTAGCGCATGAAATCCAACGCGTAAGGTTCGGGCAATATCGCCAGGTTGGCCTGCAGGGTATTTCCGCCCAAACCGGCAGTGTGCCCGCGATAGGCCTGTGACCTGATCTGCGCGCGCACAGACCCTGTTGTCGCAGATTTTAGTGGCTCAAACAGATCGTTCATCACGACGCCTCCCTCATTTGGAATACGTTCGTGTGACCGAGGCATAAAATCAAATTGTATTATTTTTAGCTTCTACATAAAAAATTTTTATGCATGCTGAAGTGCTATTTCCTTGGCGATACCCGCTGCAGCCTCAAGCAGATGGTTGCGTGGATCACCCAGATAAGACGCAGAAAATTGAAGGGGTTCGGGAACCCATCCCGGGTTGAATTCGACCAGTTTTCCCTCTTGCACCAGTTTTTTTGCCAGCGAGATCGGGAGGGCGCCTACGCATAGCCCAGCCTCAACCATCCGAAAGCAAGATGACAATGAGGAGGACGGGAAAAGGGAGATTCCGGAACCGAACCGTTCGTACAGAGCGGCTCTCAATACCCGGTATGGCCGAGTGTTCTTGGCGTAGGTCGCGATAGGAATGCCGGCCAGATCGACATTTTGACCAACAGGTCCACCCGACGCCTGGAACCATGCCAGTGGCACATCCGGCAATACCACGTTGTCAACCGTGTAATCCGAGACCGGCCCAAGCAGGATACCCAGATCGATTTCACGCCCTAGCAACTGGTCCCGTAGGTTCAATGAAATGTCGACGCTGATCTCGATCTTGAGAGAGGGGTATTTTGCGCGCAACGCGCCGACGAATTCGGGCAACCAGCTTTGTGCGATGGTTTCGGACACGCCAAGGCGGATCAACCTGTCAACCGCGCTCGTGTCCACAACGTGCTCTTCGACCAGATCGGAAAGGTGCTGAAATTGCTCGGCATAGTGGATCAGCATATCCCCACGCTTGGTCAGGCGCATTCCGGCGCTTTCACGTTCAAACAACGACGTTCCCAAGACGTCTTCAAGGGACTTGATGCGCGTTGTCACGGCAGGTTGCGTAAGGTTGAGCACATCGGCTGCTTTGCTGACACTGCCGAAGCGCACGACAGCAAGAAATGTTTGTAGATGATCGAGTTTGAGCCGAGACACGCTGATCGCTTTCTGCTGAGAACGGTCCTGATCTTACTATCGTATTACCACTACACAACGCCCTCTCAGCACGGACGCTGAGTATTCCATGCACTCATGATCATCAAAAAGCGAAATCATTCCGATACACGCTTTTTCAGACGCTATTCTTAGTGCCCCCAAAGCCCCGCTCAAAATGTGCTATCCTTCAGACATCCGCCGACAGGCGCTGCTCGCTATTCCTCGGCGGATATCACACGGGGGATTGATTGATGACCGAATTTGACCTCGGCACGTATAGTCGTGCCATAACAACTTCATCCGATAAAGCTCAGGAACTTTTCGACCAGGGTCTGGTCTGGTTGTTCGGATATAATCATGAGGCCGCAGCCGCCTGCTTCGAACAAGCACTCACATATGACCCGAAATGTGGCATGGCACATTGGGGCGTCGCCTATGCCATTGGCCCCAATTACAACAAGCCGTGGGAGTTTTTTGAGCCCGATGAAAAAGTCGCAACGCTCGAGAAAGCCCAACAGTCAATCGAGGCGGCTATGGCGTTACGCAAAACATCTACGCAGGTCGAGGCCGCTTTGATCGAAGCGATATCACATCGTTTTCCTTCGGACCCCGAGATCGAGGATTACACACCTTGGAATGACGCGTTCGCGGATTCAATGCGTGAGGTCTATTCAAACAATCCAGATGATCTTGAGGTCTCATCCGTATTTGCCGAGGCTTTGATGAACCGCACCCCATGGCAGCTTTGGGATTTGAAGAAAGGGATTCCTGCCGAAGGGGCTTCGACCAAAGAGGCACAGACCGTATTGGAAACAGCGTTTGATACGCTTCATGGCGCTTGGGACCACCCAGGACTGCTGCATATGTATATCCATCTGATGGAGATGTCGCCTACACCCGAAAAGGCCCTGCGACACGGGGACCGGCTGGTCGATTTGGTCCCAGATAGCGGACACCTAGTGCATATGGCCACGCATATCGATGTTCTTTGTGGTGACTATCAGAATGTCGTCTGGCGCAATCATCGAGCCGCAGCCGTTGATCAGAAGTACGAATTGATGGCAGGGGGCGAGAATTTTTATACCGTCTATCGTATCCACAATGTGCATTTCGAAGCCTACGGCGCCATGTTCCTCGGGCAACCTGAAAAGGCACTCGCTGCATCGGAAGAGCTGATGCGGATGCTGCCTGACAATGTGATCCGGTTCTTCCCAGACCTGTTTGAATCTTTCTATGGCAAGAAGGTGCATGTCATGGTCCGATTTGGCATGTGGCAGGATATTCTGGATGAACCACTGCCCGAAGATGCCGAACTATACAGCTACACTACGGCCGCGATTCAACAGGCACGCGCGGTCGCACTTGCAAACCTGGGACAGCTGGACGCCGCCAAACAAGCACGTGAAGCGGCTGTTGAGGCGCGCAAGGCGGTGCCGGAAAGCCGTCTGGTCTTCAACAATACAGCCGAGGATGTTTTGATGATTGGCGAAGCCATGATGGATGGTGAGATCGCTTTCAAATCCGGAGACCAGGAAGGCGGACTAACCCATCTACGTCGGTCGGTCGAACTGGATGACGCCTTGGTCTATGATGAACCTTGGGGGTGGATGCAGCCAACGCGCCACGCGTTGGGCGCGTTGTTGATGGAGGCTGGTCAATTTGACGAGGCTGAAGCGGTCTACCGCGCCGATCTGGGCCTAGACGATACGCTGGCGCGCGCCTGCCAGCATCCGCGCAATATCTGGAGTCTTCATGGCTTGCACGAATGTCTGGTGCAGCGCGGCGAAGAGACTGAAGCGCGGCATATCAAACTCTTGCTGGATCAGGCGGCGGCGCGCGCGACGGTTCCGGTTCACGCATCCTGCTATTGCCGCAGCAAGGTGAGAGCTGCCTAGCCGTCCTCACCTATGTAGCGGTTGTAATTTGTTCAGACCCGTGGGCAAATCAGTACTGGTTTGCCCCCAACGACGTGTAAAAATTATTTGATAAAACTATTATATTTCTGTCATGTGAGCGCCCTACACCCGCTGAACGAAATTGCATTCCGACAGCCAGGAGCTATCCATGAAAGACTTCGATCCTACAAACATGTCCGCCGATGATTGGGATGAGCTGCACTTCCCTCGCCCCGAGGAAAACGATTTTGATCGCGTCGTCGAAAGTGCCATCTCTCGCCGCGGATTTCTGGCGGGTGTTGTAGCATTCGGATCGGGTGCTGCAGCCATGGGTGCAGGCCTATTGACCTCAACCGCAGCACAGGCTGTTGGAGCTTCGCGCTTTGCCTTCACCCCGATCCCTGCGCAGACCGATGGCACCGTCCACGTGCCCGAAGGCTATGAGTGGAAGATGCTAATGCGCTGGGGTGATCCGCTGTTTTCGGAAGCGGACGGTTATGATCTGACCGATGGCGGTTCTGTTGAGAACTCTGACAAGATCTTTGGTGAGAACACCGATGGGATAGAAACTTTTTCATTCCAGGGTCACGAGTTGATCGCGATCAACCACGAATATCCGAACCGAAAGATAAACCTGCCTGCCGCACAGGAGGGAGTGCCTGCCAGCGCAGATGACGTTCTGAAACTCCAGAACATTCAGGGCGTGACCGTGATGGAGATCAAGGAAGGCCCTGAGGGCTGGGTGGCCGTAAAGGACAGTCCTTTCAACCGCCGGATCCACCACAATACGCCGATGAGGATCGCCGGCCCTGCTGCGGGGCACGAGTTGCTGAAGACCGAAGCTGATCCCACCGGCACCGCGGCGCTGGGTACGATGAACAACTGTGGTTCGGGTAAGACGCCTTGGGGCACCTACTTGACCTGCGAAGAGAATTTCAACGGTTATTTCGGCTCCTCTGATGAAAATGCCCGCTACGACCAGAGGGTTGCAGATGGCATGAAGCGCTATGGCATCAAGGCCGAAAGCTGGAATGGATACGAGTTGTTTGATCCACGCTTTGACACCTCGAAAAACCCTAACGAACCACATCGCGCAGGTTGGATCGTTGAAATCGACCCGACCAAGCCCGACAGCACCCCGGTCAAGCACACCGGTCTGGGCCGCTTCAAGCACGAAAATGCCGAGGTGGCGCTGGCGGCCGACGGTCGTGTCGTGGTCTATATGGGCGACGATGAGCGCGGCGAGTACCTTTACAAATTCGTCTCGAACGCTGCCTACGCTCCCGGTGTCGACACCGAAAATCTGCTGAACGACGGAACACTTTTTGTCGCCAAATTTAACGACGACATGAGCGGTGAGTGGCTGCCTTTGACGCCCGATTCTACAGGTATGGATGCGGCCGAGATCCTGATCTTTACCCGTATGGCCGCTTCGGCAGTGGGCGGCACCACCATGGACCGCCCGGAATGGGTGGCCTCAAGCCCTGTTGCGGTTGAGGCCTATTGCTGTTTGACCAACAACAAGAACCGCGGCGTGAAGCCAAATGCCGGTGGGGATGACACCTCGGCCAACGGTCCAAACTCGCGCGACGCCAACAAATACGGTCAAATCGTGCGCTGGCGCCCTGCGAATGAGGATCACGCGGCCACAGGCTTTGATTGGGACCTATATGTCATGGCCGGAAACCCGACCGTACATTCGGACGACCGCGCTGGGTCAGCGAACGTGAATGAGGGCAACCTGTTCAACTCGCCAGACGGTATGGTGATCGACTCGACAGGTCTGGTCTGGATTCAGACGGATGGCAAAGATAACAACGAAGAAGATTTCGCTGGCAATGGCAATAACCAGATGTTGGTTGGTGATCCGGTCACCGGCGAGATCGTGCGCTTTATGACCGGTCCTAATGGCTGCGAGGTCACCGGCCTGGCTTGGTCTACCGATCTGCGTACCATGTTCGTGGGCATCCAGCACCCCGGCAGCAATTGGCCCGATGGCGGTACGCCACGCTCATCGGTGATCGCGATCAAACGTACCGATAACGGGCTTGTTGGCTAAACCGGTCCAATGAGTGAGATCGCCCTCGAACTCGGGTTCGGGGGCGTTTTCTGCTTTGGTTCAGATATCCTCGCCCGGCGGGTCAAGCAGGCCACCCGGGGCAAGCAGCGCACGTTCGGATAGCCAGGGGTTCAATTCCAGTGCATGGTTCAGCGCCGCGCGTGCCTCATCCAAGCGCTTCAGCCCCAACAGCGACAATGCCCGCCCGCTGAGCGCCGCAATATGGTTCGGCGAGAGCGCTATGGCCCGGTCCAGATCAATCAGAGCCGCCCCATAGTTTTGCTGCAAGTAATTGACAAAGGCGCGCTGGTTGTACCCTTCGGCATATTCAGGACAGTAAGCAACGAGAGCATCGAACTCTGCCAACGCTCCAGCCAAATTCCAGGCCTCACGCATGGACATTCCACGATCCAACAAGGTTTGCGACCTCGCATCGGGAGCATCGGTCCAGAGCTGCCACATCTGGCTGGAGATGCCTCGCGCTTCTTGCTCGGTCGAAGCATCTTGAGCCTGCGCGATCAGAGAGTCGATCCCAGAGGTATGGTCGGGTGCGACCGGGCAGTCAGCGGTGGCCTGCACAGCAGAGACGGCAAGGAAAACGGCAAATGCGAGTTTCATCCCCTCTAACCTGACCCCCAGAACCCATAGGTCAACCGTTTTCTAGCGGGGCGAGTAACCCCGTTTCTTTCACCGCCTCCATCGCCACGAAAGTAGAGGTATTCGCAACATGCGGCAGGGATGAGATTTTTTCGGCCAGAACAGTGCGGTATTCCGACATCGAACGGGTACGTATTTTGAGCAGGTAATCGAAGTTTGACGCGATCATGTGGGCCTGTTCAATCTCGGCAACCTTACGCACAGCCGCGTTAAACTCAGCCAGCGCCTTTTCGCGTGTATCCGTCAGACGCACTTCGACAAAGGCAACATGATCAAGGCCCAAACGGATCGGATCAAGCATGGCCCGGTATCCTGTGATGATCCCGTCCGCCTCAAGCCGCTTGAGTCGTGCTTGTGTCGGGGACTTCGATAGGCCGATCTTGCGCGCAAGATCTGTTACCGAAATGCGACCATCCTCGGCCAGCGCCGTGAGGATGGCCTGATCGAACTGATCAAGACCGGACAAGTCGTTTCGCATCATCTGCCCCCGTAAATTCGGTCTATTCGACTATCAGAATAAAAAATTCAGTCCATTCTCCCGCTCAGGGCCAGTTATATTAGACAAAAGCCCCGGAGTACACATGTCACATAGCCTGCGCACCAAAATCGATACCCAAACCTACGTCGAGCAATCCACCGTGCTGGACGCTTTGATCGCTCAAGCCGACCTGTCACAAACTGACCGCGCCGACATCTGTAAGGCGGCAGCGCAGCTCGTGCGCGACATTCGCTCCAGCACGTCGCCCGGTATGATGGAGGTGTTTCTAGCCGAATACGGCCTGTCCACCGATGAAGGCGTCGCGCTAATGTGTCTTGCCGAGGCACTGCTGCGTGTCCCCGACGCGGACACTATCGACGCATTGATCGAAGACAAGATCGCGCCATCGGACTGGGGCAAGCACTTGGGACAATCATCCTCGTCGCTGGTGAACGCCTCAACATGGGCGCTGATGCTGACCGGGCGCGTTCTGGATGAGGACAAAACTTCGCCGGTGGGCGCTTTGCGCGGGGCAATCAAACGTTTGGGCGAGCCGGTAATCAGAACTGCCGTGGGTCGCGCGATGAAAGAAATGGGGCGCCAATTTGTTCTGGGCGAGACCATTCAGTCCGCCATGAAGCGCGCTGCGGGGATGGAGGACAAAGGATACACCTATTCCTACGACATGCTGGGCGAAGCCGCACGGACCGAAGCCGACGCCGCCCGCTATCATCTGTCCTATTCCCGTGCCATCGCCGCCATTGCCGAAGCCTGCACCCACAAAGACATCCGCGAAAACCCCGGTATCTCGGTCAAGCTGTCCGCGCTGCACCCCCGCTATGAACTGGCGCAAGAACAGCGGGTCATGGAGGAGTTGGTTCCCCGCCTTCGGGCTCTGGCACTGCTTGCAAAGGCCGCGGGCATGGGGCTGAATGTCGACGCAGAGGAGGCCGATCGCCTCTCTCTGTCGCTGCAGGTCATCGAAGAAGTCATGGCCGAGCCTGCACTGGCAGGCTGGGACGGGTTCGGCATTGTCGTACAAGCCTACGGCCCCCGCGCCGGTCTCGTGTTGGATACGCTCTACGAGATGGCCGAACGTCATGACCGCAAGCTGATGGTGCGGTTGGTGAAGGGCGCGTATTGGGACACCGAAATCAAGCGCGCCCAGGTCGAAGGCGTCGATGGGTTTCCGGTCTTCACCCAGAAGGCAGCGACCGATGTGTCCTACATCGCCAATGCTCGCAAGTTGCTGGATATGACCGACCGCATCTATCCGCAATTTGCCACCCATAACGCCCATACGGTCAGTGCAATCCTGCATATGGCTGACGACCAACCGTTCGAATTCCAGCGCCTGCACGGAATGGGAGAGACCCTGCATCAGATCGTGCGCGACAAGCAGAGCGCCCGCTGCCGTATCTACGCACCTGTCGGCGCGCACCGTGACCTGTTGGCCTATCTGGTGCGGCGTCTGCTGGAGAACGGGGCGAATTCGTCCTTCGTCAACCAGATTGTTGATGAAGATGTCGAACCGGAAATTGTTGCGGCAGACCCGTTCCAAGCCGTTCAGAAACCTGCAAAACCACTGCCGACCGGACCAGAATTGTTTGCACCCGAGCGTCCGAACTCGAAAGGGTTCGATTTGCATCATACGCCAACACTGGACCGGGTCGACATTGCGCGCGATGCTTACCGCGCCCATCACTGGTACGCCCGGCCATTGCTTTCGGACGACGCTCAGCCCCAGTCAGAATTGCCTGTTATCAACCCGGCCCGGCCGCAGGACCGCCCGGGCTCAGTCGCTGTTGCCAGTCCGACCGATGTCGAGCTGGCGCTTGCCAGTGCCTGCCCATGGCAGGCCACGGCAGCCACCCGCGCTGAAATCCTGAACAAAGCCGCCGACCTCTACGAGGCGCACTACGGCGAGCTATTCGCCCTGCTCGCTCGCGAAGCCGGGAAATCTGTACCCGATGCGGTTGCCGAGCTACGCGAGGCAGTCGACTTCCTACGTTATTACGCCGCCAATATTCCGGCGGCCAAGCCAGCCGGGATTTTCACCTGTATCAGCCCTTGGAATTTCCCTCTGGCGATCTTCACGGGGCAAATTTCGGCCGCGCTGGTAACTGGCAACGCCGTGCTCGCCGCCCCTGCCCCGCAAACGCCCCTCATAGCACATCGCGCTGTTCAGTTGATGCACGAAGCAGGCGTCCCGCGCGATGTTCTGCAATTGTTGCCCGGAGGACCAAAAGTGGGTGCAGCGCTGACGTCGGACGAACGCGTCTCGGGTGTGGCCTTTACCGGTTCGACCGCAACCGCATTGAAAATTCGGTCTGCAATGGCCCAGCATATGCGTCCCGGCACACCTCTGATCGCCGAGACCGGCGGCCTGAACGCTATGATCGTGGACAGCACCGCCTTGCCGGAGCAAGCCGTGCAATCGATCATCGAAAGCGCTTTCCAGTCAGCGGGACAACGGTGTTCCGCCCTACGCTGTCTCTATCTGCAGGAGGATATCGCCGAGGATGTTCTGACAATGCTGCAAGGGGCAATGGACGCTCTGCAAATTGGCGACCCTTGGCTGATCTCAACCGATTGTGGCCCAGTCATTGACGAGCAGGCTCGTCAGGGTATCGCAGATCACGTCGCCAAAGCGCGCGCAGAGGGGCGGGTTCTGAAAGAACTCTCTACCCCACCCGAAGGTACGTTCATCGCACCAACTCTGATCGAAATCCCCGGCATCTCAGCCTTAGAACGTGAAATATTCGGGCCGGTGTTGCATGTCGCCCGTTTCAAGGCACAAGAGATCGACAAGGTTATCGCAGAAATCAACGCCACAGGATATGGCCTGACTTTCGGCTTACACACACGGATCGACGATCGCGTGCAGCATGTGACCGAAGCGATCCACGCCGGCAATATCTATGTCAACCGCAACCAGATCGGCGCAATCGTGGGCTCACAACCGTTCGGTGGTGAGGGCCTTTCGGGCACAGGGCCCAAAGCAGGCGGACCGAATTATATGGCGCGGTTCTGCGCCACGGATCGGCAGAATTCTTCGGGACACTGGGACAGTGCGGCAGAGATGAACGCACCCGAAGGACAACCTGCCCCACCTCGCACGCAATCGCTGCCCGGCCCAACTGGCGAATCAAACCGATTGACCGAATATGCGCGTGATCCACTCTTGTGTATGGGCCCTGGACCCGATGCAGCCGAGGCACAGGCGCAGGCTGTTATAGGCTTGGGCGGAACGGCAGTCCGGATGGCCGGAGCGCTGGATCTACACCGGCTTGAAAACCTGACCGGTTTCTCGGGCGTTCTGTGGTGGGGCGACGACGACACCGCCCGCCAGATCGAGCAGCATCTAGCCCGACGCAATGGTCCGATTATCCCGCTGATACCCGGTCATCCTGACCGTGCGCGTGTTCTTGGCGAACGCCATGTCTGCGTCGACACGACCGCTGCTGGAGGTAATGCCGCCCTACTCGGAGGTGCGGCATAACCGGGCCTTGACGCTGGGCGGTGAAAAGCCCAGCGTCGCGCCATGTTTCCGATCCGCGATCATAACCCTTCGGGGCGTACTCCGTATGTCGTCTATGCCCTTCTGGCGGCAAATATCCTGATCTTCCTCGGCTATGTAGGGATCATGGGCGATGCGCGGGCCATGAATCGGCTCTACTTCGACTACGCCGTCATTCCTGCACGGATCACCGACGGCTATGGGCTCGAGACGCTTGTGACTTCAATGTTCCTGCACGGGGGCTGGATGCATTTGGCCGGGAACATGCTGTTTCTATGGATCTTCGGCGATAATCTCGAAGATGAAATGGGGCATGTTCTGTTTCTTGTATTCTATCTGCTGGCGGGAATCGGCGCGGGGCTTATTCACGTTGTCTCGGCACCTGGCTCTTTGGTGCCGACAATCGGCGCTTCCGGCGCAATTGCCGGGGTCATGGGCGGTTATCTTCTGCTTTTCCCAAAGGCGCGCGTCGATATCCTTTTGATCCTGATTGTCTATATTCGGATATTCACCATCCCGGCTTTTGTCATGCTTGGGGTCTGGCTGGGCCTTCAGTTCTTTGGAAGCCTGTCCAGCAATCCTGATGAGGGTGGCGTTGCCTATTGGGCCCATACCGGAGGGTTCTTTGTTGGCCTGATCCTGTGTGTCCCTCTTTGGCTCAAGCGCGGAGGCCCTGGATTCTGGGACCGCACCCATGGCCATCCTCCACACCCGGGACACAAGTATAAGCTGTCGCAATCACGTATTCCCAAAGTGCCGCGTAAGTAATCGCGGATCACTGGCTGGGCGATCTACCTCCACTCAGATGGGTAATCTCCTGTGCCGCGTTTCGTACCAGCATACCCAGCTCAGGCGCGCGATCGAGGCTGAACCGCACAGTTGGGCCGGACACTGAGATGCCTGCGCAGGGTTCGGCGCGATCATTGAAGATCGCCGCGCCAATGCAGGACATGCCCTCATATCGCTCTTCATGATCGTAAGACCAGCCGCGCCTACGGGTCTCCGCCAGATCGTCATGCAGACCTGCTTGGGGGAGATTGGTGTTCTCGGTAAAGGCAATCAAGTCAGTCCGAGCCAACACCTTGTTTAAACCATCCTCGCTCAGAGCAGCCAGAATCGCCTTTCCCGTACCCGAAGCATACATTGGAGTTCGCGCACCTGGCGGAAAGAAGGCCCGGATCGGATTTTGTGTTTCAACCTGCCCGACAAAGACAACTTCTGGCCCATCAGGCACCGCCAGATTAGCGGTCTCACCACTGTCCAGCATCAGACGACGAAGGATCGGCCTACCAATCTCGAGAACGTTATTGCGTCGAAGGAAAGATGCACCAGTCCGGTAGGCTTCGATACCGACCATCCACTCTTGCCGCTCTTCGTCGAAACTGACGAACCCGTGCTTCTGCAATGTCACCAGAATACGGTGCGTGGTGGCAGTTGGTACATCGACCTTGCGCGCCAGGTCACTTAGCGCGACACGTTCCAGCCCGGCGACGGTTGTAAGTACGCCCAGCGCTCGGTCCAGCGACTGCATGGTTCCGGCTGAGCTTTCCTTGAACATCGATTTCGGCCGACCACGAGGCCTTTTCTGAGACTCCATTTTTTAGCTCACCTTCCGATATTAGTGTCCGTACTGGTTCAATTTTTTCAGATCGCAATTCCATGGCAATAAAATTGAGAAACTAAATTCCCATCCATTTCAGCGCCTTATATATTTAATGAATAAAATGAAAATATTTTTCAAGAAAATTGCAACCTAAGCCCGTTTTAGCGACACTTATTTCCAAAGCAGAGGATTGAGTCATGTCGAACCAAAACCCGGTCTTTATCCCGGGCCCAACCAACATACCTGATCGCTTGCGCCTTGCCATGCAGGTGCAGACACAAGATCACCGCGCCCCGGATTTCGTTGAAACTTTCGCCCCGGTGCTGGAGGATACAAAGAAAGTCTTCGGCACGACCGAGGGTCAGATCATCACCTTCCCCGCCAGCGGCACCGGGGGTTGGGAGGCAGCGATCACTAATACGCTCAGCCCAGGAGACAAGGTTTTGGTCGCGCGTTACGGCGTTTTCAGTCACCGCTGGATTGACCTATGCGAACGGCATGGGCTGGACGTTCAGATCGTTGAATGCAAGTGGGGGACTGGTGCACCTGCAGACCGCTTTGAAGCGATCCTGACAGCTGACAAAGCGCACGACATCAAGGCCGTTTTGATAACCCACAATGAAACAGCAACCGGAGTGCGTTCTGACATCAGCGCCGTACGGCACGCTATGAACGCGGCAAATCATCCAGCGATGATGTTTGTGGATTGCGTCAGCTCGCTGGCCTCGATGCCATTTGAATTCGATCAGTGGGGCGTCGATATCGCTGTCTCGGGATCGCAAAAAGGGTTCATGCTGGCGACCGGCATGGCAATCCTGTGTGTTAGCCCCAAGGCGCTGGCAGCAATGGAAACTGCGAACCTGCCCCGGACATTCTTTGATTTTCGTGACATGATGGCGGCCAATGCCTCGGGTGGATTTCCTTACACGCCTCCGTTGCAACTGATCTACGGTATGCGCGAAAGCCTGAAGATGTTGTTCGAGGAAGGACTGGACAATGTTTATGCCCGCCACACGCGCCTGGCCGAAGGGGTTCGACGCGCGGCCAACGCATGGGGGCTGAAACTCGTCGCGCAGACTCCGGACCTATATTCTGATACTGTCAGCGCGATCTATGTGCCCGAAGGGTTCGACAGTAACGAACTGACCGACCATGCCTTTAACTCCTACGGCGTCTCGTTCGGCATCGGGTTGGGAGAGTTGAATGGCAAAGCCTTCCGCATCGGCCATCTGGGCAGTCTGACGGATGTGATGGTTCTGTCAGGTTTGGCCACGATAGAAATGGCGATGGCCGATCTGAATTATCCAATTGAGCTGGGCAGCGGCGTCGCGGCGGCACAAGAATTTTATCGCGCTGGAACATCCGGCCACGCCAAAGCTGCAGCCTGAGGAGGACCCTAATGTTGGATCAAATCCCAGTTGCTGACCTGACTATCGAAGATATGCGGGTAGCGCATGAAAGGATCAGGCCACATATTCGGCGCACACCGGTTATGACTTCTGACTACCTAAATGACCTGACTGGCGCACAGCTGTTCTTCAAGTGTGAGAACTTTCAAGAGGCCGGCGCTTTCAAAGTGCGCGGAGCCAGCAACGCTGTCTTTGGTTTAAGCGATGAGATGGCAACCAAGGGCGTTTGCACCCATTCCAGCGGAAACCACGCACTGTCTCTGTCATATGCTGCGGGTCGCCGCGGTATTCCTTGTAATGTGGTCATGCCGCGAACAGCTCCGCAAGCCAAGAAAGATGCCGTACGTCGCTATGGTGGTACGATCACCGAATGCGAGCCTTCAACCTCTTCCCGCGAAGCAACGTTCGCCGAGATTCAGGCCAGAACCGGGGGCGAATTCGTACACCCTTATAATGACCCGCGCGTCATCACTGGTCAGGCGACCTGTTCGGCCGAGTTGCTGGAGCAAACGGATGGTGTGGATGCGGTAATCGCACCGATCGGGGGCGGAGGCATGGTCTCGGGCACTTGCCTGACTGTGTCAAACCTGGCGCCGGAAACCGCAATCTACGCGGCTGAACCCGAGCAGGCGGACGATGCGTACCGTTCATTCAAAGCAGGTCACATTATCGCGGATGATGCCCCGAAAACGGTGGCCGATGGTCTGTTGGTGCCGCTCAAGGAAAACACCTGGCACTTCGTTTCAAACTACGTGACCGACATCTTCACCGCCTCCGAACAAGAAATCATCGACGCGATGAAGCTCACCTGGAAATACCTGCGGGTAGTGATGGAGCCATCTTCAGCTGTCCCGCTTGCGACCATTATCAAGAACCCTGACACATTCCGAGGCAAGCGGGTCGGAGTGATCATCACAGGTGGCAACGTGGATTTGGACAAACTGCCCTGGCTCAACGGGTAAGGAGAAACAGGATGAATAAACCGATGAACATTGATCAGCTTGAAGTTGGCTACGACATCCCTGCCGCAATCGGTATGGATGAAAGTGAAATTCAGACGCCCTGCCTGATCCTCGATCTGGACGCGCTTGAGCGGAACATCAAAAAGATGGGCGATTACGCCAAGGCCCATGGGATGCGCCATCGGGTGCATGGCAAGATGCACAAATCGGTAGATGTGGCGAAGCTGCAGGAAAAGCTGGGCGGTGCCGTTGGCGTTTGCTGCCAGAAAGTGTCCGAAGCCGAAGTGTTCGCACGTGGTGGTATCAAAGACATTTTGGTGTCCAACCAAGTGCGCGATCCGGCCAAGATCGATCGTTTGGCACGCTTGCCTCAGTTGGGTGCGCGTACGATTGTGTGCGTCGATGACATCGAGAATATCTCCGACCTGTCCGAAGCGGCGCAACGCCACGGCACCGATCTGGAAGTATTCGTTGAAATCGACTGCGGTGCCGGTCGGTGTGGGGTAACAACGACCGAGGATGTCGTTGCCATCGCCAAGGCTGCCGAAGCTGCGCCAAACCTGAAATTCACTGGCATTCAGGCCTATCAGGGCGCGATGCAGCACCTTGATACCTATGAGGCCCGAAAAGAGAAACTGGATGCCGCCATCGCTATGGTCGAAGACGCATATGACGGCCTAAAGAGCGCTGGTATCGACTGCGAGCTGGTCTCGGGCGGTGGGACAGGATCGTATTACTTTGAGGCCAACTCAGGCGTGTATAATGAACTGCAATGTGGGTCCTACGCCTTCATGGATGCCGATTATGGCCGAATTCTGGATAAGGATGGCAACCGGATTGACCAAGGTGAATGGGAAAACGCTCTGTTCATTCTGACCAGCGTGATGAGCCATGCCAAAGCGGACAAGGCGATCTGTGATGCAGGTCTTAAGGCGCAATCAGTCGATAGCGGCCTGCCCTTCATATTTGGACGCGACGATGTGGAATACCTCAAATGTTCGGACGAGCACGGGGTCATCGGTGATCCAAACGGCGCGTTGAAGGTAAACGACAGATTACGGCTTGTACCGGGGCATTGCGACCCGACCTGCAATGTCCATGACTGGTACGTTGGTGTGCGGAACGGAAAAGTCGAAGCGCTTTGGCCAGTCTCGGCACGCGGCAAGGCCTATTGATCATAACAGGAAAGGCAGGCGGCTCAGGTCGCCTGTCTAACCGTGGATCATCAGAACTATCGAAAGGCAAAATAGATGATCATCGTTCCTGAAAAGGAAATCGGCGCTCTGCTGGGCCGCAACGAAAGCTACGAGGCGATCGAACAGGTATTTGCCGCAATGGCGGCAGGAGATGCCTATAATTTTCCAGTCGTGCGCGAAGCCATTGGCCATGCAGACGCGCTTTATGGCTTCAAGGGCGGATTTGATCGGGCGGGCATGACGCTTGGCCTCAAGGCCGGTGGATATTGGCCCAACAATCTGGAAACGCACGGGCTGATCAATCATCAATCCACCGTATTCCTGTTTGATCCTGATACGGGCCGGGTGAGGGCGATTGTCGGAGGCAATTTGCTGACGGCCCTGCGCACGGCGGCTGCCTCATCCGTATCCATCGACCATCTGGCACGTAAGGACGCCAAGGTGATCGGCATGGTCGGTGCGGGTCATCAGGCCAAGTTCCAATTGCGTGCTGCGTTGGAGCAAAGAGAGTTTGAGAAGGTCATCGGCTGGAATCTGCACGCCGATATGTTGCCCAACATCGAAGAAGTCGCTTCTGAGGCTGGCCTGCCCTTTGAAGCTGTTGAATTGCCCGGCATGGTCGAGGCGGATGTGATCATCACGATTACATCGTCATTTGCGCCTACCCTGATGTCGGATCATGTATCAGACGGCACACATGTCGCCTGCATGGGCACCGATACGGTCGGCAAACAAGAAGTC
The DNA here is from genome assembly GCF_056535285.1 of Ruegeria sp. O11. Taxonomy (NCBI): domain Bacteria; kingdom Pseudomonadati; phylum Pseudomonadota; class Alphaproteobacteria; order Rhodobacterales; family Roseobacteraceae; genus Ruegeria; species Ruegeria sp. O11. The sequence continues at coordinate 30,260 of NZ_JBQERS010000006.1, forward strand.
GGGGTCGACCTGATCAACCGCGCCACTGTCTTTACGGATGAGGTCGCTCAGTCCATCACACTGGGCGAATGTCAGCACGCAGTCGCCAGTGGATCGAAAACCGAAACCGATATCCGGCAGATTGGTGAAGTCATCAATGGCACACATCCCGGACGACAATCCGATCAAGAAGTTACACTATTCGATGGAACGGGCGTCGGGTTGCAGGACTTGGCCGTCGCAAGCGCTGTGGTCGAGCTTGCTGTTGAGCAAGGGATCGCGATCGAAGTGGATTTCTAGACAAATACGCGCGCTCCAATCGGGCGCGCGTTCATCTATTACGCTGGAAGAGCCGTTCAGCCCCGGATCACTTTGGCAAAGTTGTCAAAGATCGGCTCATTCGCACAAATTACTTCGCCATCTTCAAGCACGCTGCCTTCGGGGTTCAGCGCCTGAACGAACCCGCCTGCTTCTTTCACGATGATGATGCCCGCTGCCACGTCCCACGCGTTGAGCCGGCGTTCCCAGAAGCCCTCATAACGACCTGCGGCAACATAAGCCATGTCCAGAGCAGCCGCACCCCAGCGGCGCACACCAGCACAGGCTGGCATCAAACGGGCGAGATCCTGAAGGGTCGCAGGCAGGTCCGAACGGCCGCCGAATGGCAAACCGGTTGAAAAGATCGACTCGATCATGCGGTGCCGTCCCGAGACACGAATGCGCATGTCGTTCATCCACGCACCCTCGCCTTTCTCGGCAAAGAACATCTCGTCCTTGGCTGGGTCATAGATCACACCGGAGACGATCTTGCCCTTGTGTTCGAGAGCGATCGAGACTGCCCAATGCGGCAGGCCGTGCAGGAAGTTGGTGGTCCCGTCCAGCGGGTCAACAATCCAGCGGCGGGTCGGGTCTTCGCCATCGATCGAACCGCCCTCTTCGGCCAGCCAGCCATAGGTCGGGCGGGCACCCAGCAGTTCCTCTTTCAAAATTGCTTCGGCCGCAATGTCGGCCTTGGACACAAAGTCGCCTGCGCCCTTCATCGACACCTGCAGGTTCTCGACTTCACGAAAATCCTTGACCAGAGAACGCCCCGCTTTCCGCGCGGCTTTGATCATGATGTTGAGATTTGCACTGCCAACCATTTTAAATAGGCTCCTGTCCGGTCAAGCCGCGCGTATACTGGGGCAACGCGCCCTTGCCAAGAGGAATGATGCGCATGGCTGATCTGCGTCTGGCGCTATTGCGTCTGCAGCTTGCGCGCCTCAGTCCGGGCCAGTTTTACCAGCTCTTGCACAAAGGGTTTTTCAAGGTCCTCACTGCGTACTGCAGCATAAAGCCTGCGGGTGATCCCATCTTTGGTCAGTGGGCGGGTTACATAGTCTGAATTGTACTTTACCTCACGCACGACCCAATCCGGCAGAACAGAAATACCTCGGTTCGACGCAACCAACAAAAGGATCACAGCTGTCAGTTCAACCTGACGGATTGAGGCTGGTTCAACACGAGCCGGGATTAGTAACTGGCTGAATACGTCCAGACGTGTCCGTTCGACCGGATAGGTGATCAGTGTCTGACCGCGAAAGTCTTCGGCATCTATGAATGGTTTATCAGCCAGCGGGTGCGAGGACGCCGCAACAAACACGGCTTGATAGTCAAAGAGTTCTATAAACTCGACACCCGGCAAATCTTCAGGGTCGGAAGAGACCACAAGATCAACCTCTTCCTTCTGCAACGCAGGCAGCGCGTCGAACGCGAGACCTGGGCGAATGTCTACATCGACATCAGACCAGGATTTTCGGAAGGCTTCGAGCACAGGGAACAGCCATTCGAAACAAGCGTGACATTCGATCGCAATATGCATACGCCCGGTGCGACCGTCGCGCAGCGATGAAAACTCATCCTGCATTGCCTCGACCTGCGGCAGAATTTGCTCTGCCAGCCGCAACAGTCGCAGACCGGCCGCAGACAGTTTCATTGGCTTAGACCGGCGCAGGAACAATTCAACCCCGGCTTGATCTTCCAAGCCCTTGATCTGATGGCTCAATGCTGACTGGGTAATGTTTAATTGATCAGCAGCACGCGCCAGACCACCACATTCGTGGATGGCTTTGATCGTCCGCAGATGTCGGAACTCAATATGCATATGCTGCGTGACTCATGTTGTTGTTGAATAATATGAGTTTGTCTCACAACGCCTCAGGTGGCACAAGGGCGTAAATGACAGTTACGAGGCCATTATGACCAAGCCTGAGATCTCATTCGAATTTTTCCCACCCCAGACGCTGGAGGCCTCGTTTCGCCTGTGGGATACGGTGCAGACGCTGGCTCCGTTGAACCCTCGCTTTGTATCCGTCACCTATGGCGCAGGGGGCACGACGCGCGAACTGACACGCGATGCGGTTGCAACCCTGCACAAATCTTCAGGCCTGCCCGTTGCCGCGCATCTGACCTGTGTAGATGCCTCGCGTCAAGAAACCCTTGAGATTGCCGATACGTTCGCACGCGCAGGCGTTCAGGATATCGTCGCGCTTCGCGGCGATCCTCCTAAGGGACAGGACCGGTTTCAGCCACATCCGGAAGGATTTGCCAATTCGGTCGAATTGATATCCGCGCTGGCAGAAACGGAGATGTTCAGTATTCGCGTCGGTGCCTATCCTGACATCCACCCCGAGGCACAGAACGCCCGAACCGATGTGGATTGGCTAAAGGCAAAACTGGACGCGGGTGCGGACGAAGCGCTAACCCAGTTCTTTTTCGAAGCCGAGACTTTTTTCCGGTTCCGGGATGCTTGCGAAAAAGCAGGCATTGATAAACCAATCGTGCCCGGAATTCTTCCAATCGAAAACTGGAAAGGGGCACGCAACTTCGCAAAACGCTGTGGAACCCGAGTACCCGAGTGGATCGAAAATGCATTTGAGAAGGCGATCCGCGACGATCGCGAAGACCTTCTTGCCACTGCGCTTTGCACCGAACTCTGCTCGGACCTGATCGAAGGTGGTGTGGACAAGTTGCATTTCTACACGCTCAATCGCCCTGAACTGACCCGCGATGCGTGTTTCGCATTGGGTATTACACCTCAGACCGAATTGCAGAACGTCGCTTGAACTTGTGGCCTGTCCGGTGGCAAATCTGTCGCTGGGCACACCCACCACTACCGATGTGCGGCACGCCGATTAGAGCGCGGGCGACAATCCAGAATTGATTCCAGAAACTGTTGCTGGGATTAACGCTAATATCTAAGAAAATTTGACAATAATGTGATCGATGGCACTCTGAGCTCAGTGTAGTTTTAATGAGTGTTATCAGTATGGAGCCAGTGAGCAAAGTTAAGGCTCGGGCAGAAGCGTTGCAGGTTCTTGGCCTGCCTATCCACGCCAACGCAAACGACATCAGAGACGCCTGGCGCAATATCGCCTTTCATGATCACCCTGATCATACAGATGGTGACCATTCGGTTTTTTCCAAAGCCAAGTCGGCTTACGATTTTCTGCGTAGCGAGGGTCTGACCCGAAAGGGCGTGACGAGTTCGTCGACACCACGTCGTCCACGCCTAAAGAAACGTGTGATCGAACTGGACGCCGATGAGATCAAAGCTTGCCGTGATTTGCTGAATCCCGAATACGTGCTTTCAGATATGTCTGCGATTGACCACGCCGCGACAAGCGACGACCAAGACCAGTCATATGACCATGTGCCAGATGCAATCGGCTGTTTCGGACGTGACCTGACTTACTTCGTCGCGTCTTCTGTCTGTGAGGGTGAAAACCGAGTCGCCTTGCCAACATCGGTTCTGGCAAGTTGCAGAAAAACTGAAACCGAGATTTTGACATTTAAATCCAAAGTTGCGGGTTCGGGTGAAATTGTCATTCCCGACCCTATACGCGAACGGAAGTTTCCCGGTGCCCGAAACGTTAGGATTCGGTTTGAAGCAGACCAGCAAATGCGGGATTTGTTTGAGTTGGCAGGCTGAGAGAACCTGCCAGAAAAAAAGCCCGGCTGTTAAGGCCGGGCTTATTTTTTTCCACCAATATCAGTTGGACACTGGACCTTCCGAAGTAAATTTCGGGATCACGCTGGTAGACGCCGCGTCGGGTTCGATACCCGGCCAGTTGCCTTCTGCCAAATTGATATTGCCGGGTACGTCCTCTTCCCAAAAGCCGACGACTACATCGGTGATGTTCAGATACAGTTTGTCATCGACGATCCGCCACAGGTTCGGGTTGGCCGGAACCTTGCCGCCACGCGACACGCCATAGGCGCAGTGTCCATCATATTGCGGCGCATAATAGGCCGGATTTTCGAGAAACTTGTCGCGGTTTTCTTCAGTCGAAAATGCCCAGGTCGCACCGTTATAATCGGCAGTGATGTCAGACCGGCCGCGAACTGCCTCGGGCTGCGATTGACCCACGGCAACTTGATCCAAGTCGCGATAGGCAACGACGTCATACCCTGACACCGCAAATCCGGTACCATCGACATATTGATCTCCTGCGAATGCAGGCATGGCGAAAGCCATCGTCGCTGCAAGGGTCAGTGCAAAGCGTTTCATGTGAATTGTCCTCATGTCCTATCGGTTTCTGGGCACCCGTGCTACGGGGCTGCTCAGACAATAGGTGTTTTTGGCCTCGCGCGAAGACCCACTCGCGCCGCTGTGAAAACGAATTGGGAATTGTGAGGTGTATCCGGGGGATTGTTACAAAATTCCCGCGGTGTTTGGGGTTGGACTCTGAGTTCTGCAATATTAGCTGTTGATTTAGCGGTCCATTGGCCAGCAACGCAGGAAAGGCATGATATGAGCGAACAATCCACCTATACCCCTCCTAAGGTCTGGACGTGGGACAGTGAAAGCGGCGGACAATTTGCCAATATCAACCGGCCAATTGCTGGGGCCACACATGATAAGGACCTTCCGGTCGGAAAGCACCCTCTGCAGCTTTATTCGCTCGCCACACCCAACGGCGTCAAAGTCACTGTAATGCTCGAAGAGCTGCTGGCTCTGGGCCACAGTGGGGCAGAGTACAATGCCTGGCTGGTCAATATTGGCGAAGGCGACCAGTTTAGTTCGGGCTTTGTCGGAGCCAACCCCAACTCGAAAATTCCCGCGCTTTGGGATCATTCGGATGAAACACCTGTGCGCGTGTTCGAAAGTGCCTCAATTCTTATGCATCTGGCAGAGAAGTTCGGTGAGTTTCTACCCGCGAGTGGTGCGAAACGGACTGAGGTTATGAACTGGTTATTCTGGCAGATGGGCAGCGCACCCTATCTGGGTGGCGGCTTTGGCCACTTCTACGCCTACGCCCCTGAGAAGTGGCAATACCCGATTGACCGTTTCGCCATGGAAGCCAAACGCCAGTTGGACGTATTGGATCGGGAACTTGCTGAAAAGACCTATATCGCTGGCGAAGAATATACGATCGCCGATATGGCTATCTGGCCTTGGTACGGACAACTGGTTCTGGGCCGTCTATACGATGCGGCGGAATTCCTTGATGTCGAAAGCTACAAGAACGTAATGCGGTGGGCCAAAGCAATCGATGCGCGCCCAGCGGTTCAGCGTGGTCGGATGGTCAATCGCCCATTTGGCGAACCACACACTCAATTGCACGAACGTCACGACGCAAGCGACTTTGAGACGCGTACACAGGATAAACTGGAAACGGCAGACTAACGCGCTTTGTTATTTCAGGATCGGGGGCCGCTCGGGGTTACTGCCCGGGGCGGCCCTTTCAACTTTCGGAGCCTGTGGCTGGGGTAAATCGAACCTAAGCCCGACCTTTGCCAGCGCGGCGGCTGCCGGATCCTCTGCTTCAAAGAACCCGACATCCAATGCACCCGCCTCAATCCCCGAAAATGTCAGCGCCTCAGAAACGGCGCGCGCCAGAGCAGGCTGCGCGTTTTCAACTGCCGAGACAAATCCCAAAAGATGGCCCCGACCGCCATCATCCGTCTTCGTTCCCACTAGAAAAGCCGCAGTGGCGAGGCCTGCTGCAGTCGCCAGCTTGGTATCAAGTGCAGTCAGCAATTTATCTGGCAGACCGGCGGGCGGGCGAAATTCAGTAAGCCTCTGCTGCACTTCTTGCGGGCCGTGCTGCAGCGTGCTTTCCAACCAGCCCAATGCCTCGGTCGGGATCAACATCGATGACGGCGCGGTCTCAAGGTTCAGGCCCAAACCAATTCCTTGCCCTGACAGCATTCCGGATAAGACACGCCCGGACAGAGCAACATACGGAACCGGATGCCCTGCGAACTCTGCCAAACGTTCCTCAAGATCAAAGGCCAGCACGAAACGGCCATCAGCCACATCGAAGAGTTCAGGCGAAATATGCTCGTCCCTGGCCTCTTCCGACAGCATCAGGAACAGCTCGCTGTCGGCTAACCTTTCAAAGAAACGCAGCCGTGCTGAATCGTCTTCTGGCGCTGCAAGCATAGCGGCATGTGCAGCATCTAAAGCTGTGGTTTCAGTCATTCAGAACCTCTTGCACCCGTTGCCGAAGAACCGGCAAAAGCTCGGCCTCAAACCAGGGGTTTTTCTTCAGCCAAGCCGTATTGCGCCAAGACGGGTGAGGCAAGGCAAAGACCTGCGGCGCATGGTCTCTCCAACGGCTGACGGTCTCGGTGACCGGCGTTTTCACACCCAGATGGTATTTGTGCGCGTGACCGCCAACGAGGATTGTCAGCGGCACCTCTCCCAGCGCATTCATCACTTTTTCATGCCATGTGCGCCCACATATCGGCGGTGGTGGCAGGTCGGCCTTACGCTCATTATATCCAGGAAAACAAAATGCCATCGGCACAATCGATACCCGCGAGCGGTCATAAAAGCCTTGTTCGTCCAGTCCCAACCAATCCCTTAGGCGATCACCCGAAGGATCGGTAAAGGGCTTTCCCGACAGGTGCACCCGAGCCCCCGGTGCCTGACCCGCGATCAGAATTCGTGCACCGGAATGGAACCAGACAACCGGGCGCGGCTTGTGCGCGGTAGCCGTCTGCGCAAACCTGTCCGCGCAAAGTCGGCACTCTGCGATATCCTTAATTAGCGACTTCATCGGATTGAATCGTTCCCGCATTGAACACTCGATTAAGATAGGAATGAACACGGTCGGAGCCAACAGCACCTAACTTGGCAACACTTCAATGTCATATCGCGGGATCCGCATTGATCATTTGTTTCATATTTCGACATAATGTGGCCAACATGGACCCGTAGCACACACACCTTCGAGCCATAACAAAACAGTACGATGACAGGCCGCAAATGCTGGAATTCGAAAATGTCAGCAAGTCATTCTGGACCGGAACCCGCCGCAAAGTGATTCTGGATCAGGTGTCGTTCCGTGTCGAACTGGGCACCTCCCTTGGGGTCCTGGCCCCGAACGGAACAGGCAAAACCACATTGATCAATATGATGGCGGGGTTGGAAAAACCGGACGAAGGTGTAATTCGACGGGATTGCCGTGTGTCTTTCCCCATGGGCTTCACCGGGGGCGTCGCCAAACGCCTGTCAGCGCTCGAGAATGCGCGCTCGATCGCCAAGATCTACGGCATGGACCCTGATTATGTCGAAGCCTATTGTAAATGGCTGTGCAATCTGGGTGAGTATTTTGACCAGCCGCTTGGCACCTACTCGTCCGGTATGCGCGCTAGATTTACCTTTGCGCTAATGTTGGCTTTGGATTTCGACATGTATCTGATTGACGAAGGGATGCCCTCGACCACAGATGTGGAATTCAACAAGAAAGCCGGCGATATCCTGAAAGAGAAGCTTCGGACAACAACCTTGGTAATCGTGTCACACAATCCATCAACCCTCGAGAAATTCGCGCGCCAAGCTGCTGTTTTGGTGGATGGTCAGCTTTATATGTTTGAAACCTTGGAAGAGGCGAAGCAGCTCTATGACTACCAAGCCCAAGGCTAGAAAATACAACCCTGACCGCGCAGCGCGCGGAGCTGGCACTGCTGAGGCGCGCTCGGATGCGATCGATCGTATTCGCAAGGCGACTCAGGCCTCTGGTTCCGGCACAGACGCGCAGCAGCCGGGGACCGAATTGGACGCAATCAAGCGCGAAGGGTTAACCGGGCGGCAATTGCGGGTCGCCAGACGGCTTGCCCACAAGAATGGGTTGGCGGCAACCTCTGATTATGACGCAGTGCGACTGTTGCGTAAGAAAGGGATTGATCCGTTTCAGCGTTCCAATCTGCTAGATCTTGCAGCTTACGATCAACGCAATTCAACCGACGACAAAGCGACGCAAGATAACATTAAAATTCACTTGCCTCAGACAGCCAAAGAAACTCAAAAAAACCTGCCAGGTCCAGAGCTCAGCCCGGCCCAACGCCGCGAATATGAGATCGGGCAAATCCAGAAAGACATCGCCCGCAGACGGCGCCGCAAACTTGTTGCATTATTTACGCGGCTAACGGCCTTTGTGATCCTGCCTACATTCATTGTGGGATACTATTTCTATCGGGTCGCAACGCCGATGTACGCCAGCGATTCCGTGTTTTCGATTTTGCAAGCCGACGGCGGAGGGGCCTCTTTCGGTGGCTTCCTCGCGGGGACACAGTTTGCAACGGCACAGGATTCGGTATCCACTCAGGAGTTTTTGGAATCCAAGGACGCGCTGGAACGCCTTGAACGGGATGTCGGGTTTGCTGAGTTCTTTCAGCAAGACAATATTGATCCGATCCAACGTTTGCCCTCTGATGCGACGCTTGAAGAAACTTACAAGCTTTTTAAGCGAATGATCACGATCGGGTACGACCCTAGTGATGGTGTCATTCGCATGGAGGTCGCTGCGCCCAGCCCTGAAATCTCGGTCGATCTATCCAATCGTCTGATCTCTTACGCTGAGGAGAGGATTAATGGTCTGACCGAGCTGAAACGCGAAGATCAAATGCGTGATGCATTGGCGGGCTTTGAAGCCGCGCAAGAAGCGCGCAGGCAGGCACAGGAAGACCTGATCGAATTGCAGTTGCAGGGTGCCATACTGGATCCGCAAAGCGTGATCGCCAGCTTGCGTGCCAGAATCGATCAGTTTGAAATTGAGCTGCAGGATAAAGAATTGCAACTGGCCGCCCTTCTCGACAATGCACGGCCCAACAAAGCTAAAGTGGACGGCACGCGTGCAGATATTAAACGGCTGGAGGCAGTGCTGTCAGAATTGAATGCTGAGATGCTGGATGCTTCAGCAGGCGAAAATTCGCTGGCGCGTCTGAGCGTACGTATTCAGATGGCACAGGCCGATCTAGCGGCCCGAGACATGATGCTGCAAACGGCAATGCAGCAAATGGAAGCCACACGGACCGAGGCCAACCGGAAAGTGCGGTATCTGACCGTCTCGGTGAACCCTGTTGCCAGCCAGGAACCCAGCTATCCGCGCAAGTTCGAAAATACGATTTTGGCTTTCCTGTTATTTGCTGGTATCTACCTGATGATCTCGCTTACCGCGTCGGTCCTTCGTGAACAGGTATCCTCGTAAGACTCATGAAACATGTAAAAATCGCCGACCTCATGGTTGGCAACGACCTTCCGCTGACCATCATCGCTGGCCCTTGCCAGCTTGAAACCGCCGATCACGCCCAGATGATCGCGGGCACCATGAAAGAGGCATGCGACGCTGCCGGGGCGCAGTATGTATTCAAGGCCTCGTATGACAAAGCCAACCGGACCTCGCTGTCCGGCAAGCGTGGTATGGGCATTGATGCTGGGCTGAAGGTGTTGGACGACATTCGCAAAACCATGGGCATTCCGGTTTTGACCGATGTTCATACCGAAGCCCAATGCGCGATTGCAGCCGAGGCTGTCGATATCCTGCAAATCCCTGCGTTTCTGTGTCGTCAGACGGACATGCTGCTGGCGGCAGGCAATACTGAAAAAGCGGTCAACGTGAAGAAGGGACAGTTTCTCGCCCCGTGGGAAATGCCCAATATCGTTACTAAGATCGAAAGCACTGGCAATCAGAACATCCTGCTGACCGAGCGCGGAACTTCGTTTGGCTACAATACGCTGGTCGCGGACATGCGGTCGCTGCCGCAGATGGCACAAACCGGATATCCGGTCGTCATGGACGCAACCCATTCGGTGCAACAGCCCGGCGGCCAAGGCGGTTCCTCAGGAGGACAGCGTGAGTTTGCGCCAGTGATGGCGCGTGCCGCTGTGTCTCTGGGCGTCGGAGCCGTTTTCATAGAAACCCATCAGGATCCTGACACCGCACCCTCAGATGGGCCGAACATGATCCCTCTGGATCAGATGGGCCATCTGGTTGACACATTGATGCGATTTGATGCGCTGGCCAAAGAAAACCCAATTCAGATTTAACGATTGAGATTTGTAATGACCAAACCCTTCAGTGAGGTGACCCCAAACACCTGGAGCTATCTGCGCGACCCGATGATCAAGCCCACGGGCTTTCGCGAGTATGACGCGCGGTGGAAATACCCCGATGAGATCAATCTGCCAGGTATGACCGCCCTGGGCTTGGGTCTGGGCACTCAGATGCACAAACGCGGGATCGAACCCGTGATTGCGGTGGGCAATGATTATCGCGATTATTCCCTGTCGATCAAAAACGCGCTGATCGTTGGGCTTATGCAGGCGGGCATTCAGGTGAAGGATATCGGCCCGGCGCTCAGCCCGATGGCTTATTTTGCACAGTTTCATCTGGACGTACCGGCGGTTGCGATGGTCACGGCAAGTCACAACCCGAACGGCTGGACCGGTGTCAAAATGGGCTTTGATCGCCCCCTGACCCACGGCCCTGACGAAATGTCGGAACTACGCGACATCGTCCTGAACGGTGATGGTGATGCGCGCCCCGGCGGGTCATATGAATTCGTCGACGGTGTGAAAGAGGCCTATATCGACGATCTGGTTGGTGACTTCAAAATGTCCCGTCCGCTGAAGGTGGTCTGCGCCACCGGCAATGGAACTGCCGCTGCCTTTGCGCCCGAGATCTTCGAACGGATCGGTGTTGAAGTTGTGCCAAGCCACAACGATCTGGATTATACGTTCCCCAACTACAACCCAAACCCCGAAGCGATGGAAATGCTGCATGACATGTCCGATACAGTCAAAGCCAGCGGCGCCGATCTGGCGCTTGGTTTTGATGGCGATGGGGATCGTTGCGGCGTTGTAGATGACGAAGGCGAAGAGATATTTGCCGACAAGGTTGGCGTCATCATGGCCCGCGATCTGGCCAAGATTTATCCGAATTCGACCTTTGTGGCCGATGTGAAATCTACCGGACTTTTCGCCAGCGACCCTGAACTGCAAGCTCATGGTGTAAAAGCCGACTATTGGAAAACCGGCCACAGCCACATGAAGCGCCGGGTCAAGGAAATCGGTGCGCTGGCCGGGTTTGAAAAATCGGGCCACTATTTCTTGGCTGAGCCGGTCGGGCGCGGATATGACTGCGGGATGCGCGTGGCGGTGGAAATCTGCAAGCTGATGGACCGCAACCCAGATCAGAGCATGTCGGACCTGCGCAAGGCGCTGCCCAAGACGTGGTCAACACCCACCATGTCACCTTATGCAGCGGATACCGAGAAATATGATATCTTGCAGCGCCTCGTCGATAAGTTGGTCGCAATGGCCGATGCTGGCGAAACCTTTGCGGGCCGAGCGATCAAAGAGGTTGTGACCGTCAATGGCGCGCGCGTCATTCTGGACAATGGCAGCTGGGGGCTGGTGCGCGCCTCGTCGAATACTCCGAACCTCGTGGTGGTTTGCGAAAGCAGCGAAAGCGAAGACGAATTGCGGGCGATTTTCGCCGATATTGATGCCGTTATTCGCACCGAGCCCGGCGTTGGCGAGTACGATCAAACCATCTAGCCCACCTAACAAGGGCGCTGGTTTCAGCGCCCTTGATCGGCGCAATCAATCCCCGCCCAGCAGTTTGAGAAGGCTTTTCTTGGCCTCGTCCTCCAGCTTGTCTTTAAGGGCATCCTCGATCTGACCGGTGTCCGTTACTGTGGTATCAAGTTCCTTCCCGACCTTTTCAAATACCTTTTGCTTGGCGTCATCTTCCAGTGCTTTGACTTTGCCCTCTGCTGCGGCCTCAATGACTTTGGTGAGGTCCGGCTTGATCGACGGGTCACTCCATGGCCCCACGATTCGAACGGGTACCGATATCCCCTCGCCTGCATTGGCGCGTAGAGCCACCGGCGTAAACAGATAGTCGATATCGCGAGCACCAAGACCAATTCGGCCCGTGCCATCCGCCCGAAAATTATCCAGTTTCATCAATAAGTCGTCGTTGTTCAGATCACCATCTTTCATCGTGAAGCTGGCTGTGAGGCTATTGAAAACCGTTGTGCCGCCTGAACCCCCTCCGCGCCCCATAAGGCGGTCCAGATCCACCCCGGAAATGACCCCTTTCCCGACTTCAATATTCCCTTTGCCTCTCAGCGACCGCATGATCTGATCTTCACTCTGCCCCACACCCAGAAACTCTAGATGCCCTGACCCGGTTCCCGACAGGCGCTTGATATCCCCAAGCGTTACAAGGGCTTCATTGATATCGATATTATCGGCCTTCAGATTTCCACCGACCGACAGACCATTGCGATTGTTGGCAACCAGCTGGCCATTCAGATGCCCTGAAAAAAGCGACGCGGGATGCATTTTCAACACAGCCCTCGAACGATCAAGGCTGAGCGTCAGATCACTTTTGCCAAAGCGCATGCCTGGCACCGAAATCGAATTCGCTTGCAGTCGGATCGTCCCGTTTGCGAGTGCCAACGATGACGCATCTATTGTGGCTTTGGACCAACCGTCAGCCTCGGAACCACTGCTTGATGTGCCATCATCCCCACTTGCATTGGACAAATCGAGGTCGCCCGCGTTCAGGCGCGCCGTGATTTTTGGCGGATCAGAGATCTGAATATCCGCTTCACCCTCAAGCCGATTATTGTCGAGGACAGCAACCATTTTCCGCAGTGAAATCCGCCCGTCTCGGGTATAGGTCATCTGCCCGGATACATTCGCAACCCGGCCCAAGCCTTCGGGAACGGTGACACCTCCCTGACCAAATGCAGCCAACATCTTGTGTGTATTTTTTGCGGTGACAGTAGTCTTGCCGTCCATTTCTCCGGCCAGATTCACCCGGCCGGAAAACTGAATCCCTCCACCGGGTGCAGTCAGACTTAGTTCCAACGGGGTCACCACCCCGCTCGAGAACGCAGGCAGGTCAGGAATGTTCAGGTTAACCTTAACGTTGCCTCCGGGCACGGGCATGCTGGCCTGCATTTCCATCGGGGCAGTCACGTCGGGCCAACGGGCAGAAAGATCAACATCGGCGAACTCCATGCTGACCGCGCCATTCTCAATGTAGATCAACCGCGCGTTCTGCAGTTCCAACTGTTCCAGAGTCACCGGCCGACTTTCAACCGCTTGCGCCGACGCACCGGTGTCAGATGAATTTCCGGGTTGGTGCAACTCCCAATTCCCGCGCCCATCCGAACGTTCCAAACGCAGTGTTGGATGATCGGCTAGCACTCTCTTGATCCGGATATCACCCGACAGCAGCGCCGAGGCATCGACCCCTACAGCCAGACTTTGAGCGCTCAGCATCGGCTCGGACCCGGCCCAGGGCGCATTGCCAAAGGTTACGCGACCGGTTTCCATGCCCAAAACGGGCCAGAAGGATAGTTTGACATCCCCAGACAGTTTTAATTCGCGACCAGTTTGTGCCTTGACTTGCTCAGCCAGGATCGTGGCAAGTTTGTCTCCTGGCATCAGCAGCAAGGCACCAATCACCAGCCCGAAGGCCGCAACCACAAGAAAGAGAATACGAATGAGCCACTTCATGAGTTTGCCTTTCCGGCTTATCTGCTCTGGTACAAGTCAGCCCTGTGTGGGCAGGGTTTGCAAGGGGAAGCATTCCCCTCTATATGCCCGGCCATGAGCACGAACCCACCGAACCTCCGCCCCGATCTGGCCCCCGAGGCCCGCATCGCCGAGACACCACGCCGCGGTCAGCCAACACTTGGAATGGTGTCGCTGGGCTGTCCTAAAGCGCTGGTTGATAGCGAACGTATTCTGACCCGTTTGCGTGCCGAAGGTTACGGTATCTCGCCGGACTATGCCGGAGCCGATGCCGTAATTGTGAACACCTGCGGTTTCTTAGATAGCGCTAAGGCCGAGTCTCTGGATGCCATCGGCGAGGCGCTGGTCGAAAATGGCAAAGTCATCGTGACGGGCTGTCTGGGGGCCGAACCCGATTATATCCGCGAGCATCATCCACGTATTCTGGCGGTGACCGGACCGCATCAATACGAACAGGTACTGGATGCGGTTCATGCCGCGGTTCCCCCGGATCCAAACCCCTATGTCGATCTGCTTCCGGCTTCGGGCGTGAAGCTGACGCCGCGCCACTACAGTTACCTCAAGATTTCCGAGGGTTGTAATCATAAGTGCAAGTTTTGCATCATCCCGGACATGCGCGGAAAGCTGGCCAGCCGCCCGGCGCATGCAGTGCTGCGCGAGGCAGAGAAGCTGGTCGACAATGGCGTGCGCGAGTTGCTGGTGATCTCGCAGGATACCTCGGCCTATGGCTTGGATCGCAAATATGATCTGAATCCGTGGAAAGATCGCGAGGTGCGCAGCCATATCACCGATCTGGCGCGTGAGCTGGGCCAATTCGATGCTTGGGTGCGGTTGCATTATGTCTACCCCTACCCCCATGTGCGCGATCTGATTCCGCTTATGGCGGAAGCGGGCTGTAACGTACTGCCCTATCTAGACATTCCGTTCCAGCACGCGCACCCGGACGTGTTAAAGCGCATGGCCCGACCGGCCGCAGGGGCAAAAACTCTGGAAGAGATCTCGGCATGGCGCAAGACCTGCCCCGATATCACTCTGCGTTCGACATTCATTGTCGGATATCCTGGAGAAACCGAAGACGAATTCCAAACATTGCTCGACTGGATGGACGAAGCGCAATTGGATCGTGTCGGTTGCTTCCAATACGAAAATGTAGATGGTGCCCGTTCAAACGACCTGCCAGATCATGTTCCAGCTGACGTGAAACAAGATCGGTGGGAGCGCTTCATGGAGAAGGCGCAAGCCGTTTCCGAGGCTAAGCTGATGGCCAAAGTCGGGCAAACGATCAAGGTCATTGTAGATGACATCGATGATGAAGCCGCGACCTGCCGCACCAAGTCCGACGCGCCCGAGATCGACGGAAATCTGTTTATTGATGAGGGCTTCGAAAACCTGAATCCGGGCGATATCGTCACTGTCGAGGTTGACGAGGCCGGAGAATACGATCTTTGGGGACGTTTGTGTTCGTCGGTGTGACCGGGACCCGGACTACAACAGCCCAAACAGAATCACGACCCAAGCAACACCAGCGGCAACAGCAGTAAGTGCCACTGCTGCACTTGCCGCGTCCTTGGCCTGCCCCGCCAGCACATGGTGGTCGGTCGAGGTATGATCGACTGTTCGTTCGATGGCTGTATTGAACAGTTCAGCCACCAATACCAGTATCCCTAGCGCAAGGATCAACGCTTTTTCAGCGGAATCGAGCGGAAGCAGGAATGCCAAAGCGCCTGAAACAAGATTTGCCCAGCCCCAGGCCCGAAACGAATATTCTTCGCGCCAAGTAGCTGATAGGCCCTGCCAACTCCAGCGAGTGCGATCTTTCAGGTGATCAAATAATTTTCGCATAGGCCTTTCCGATCAATTCCACCTGAACCGACGTTCGCGACCTGCGGCAGAAAGGCAAGAAAAAACCGCCTTTCGGCGGCGGCAGCGGCTTGAATGTGCAGGCGGTCCGAATATATGGACCGCCTGCGAAACGCTTATTGCGTGACCGGATTACACACGGTCTGACCCGCCTCGGTCGTGGCCAGTTCGTAGCCTGCCGAACAGCTGGGCGTGCCATACTTGTCATAGTCGGGTTGGATATAGACCGGGGTCGGTTCCTCTTGCTGCGAACACGCAGTCAGTACAACGGCCGTGGCGCAGATAGCAGCAAATTTCAGTTTCATGTCCATCAATCCTCTATTACTTTTCTGATATTGCCCAGTTTTTCGGGGCCGGTATCAGAATAGGACCAAGAATTTCATATGGCAACCGAATCGATAACGCTTTCGTGAATTAAGGCGAATCCACGCTGGAAGGCGGGTTTTCATTCGCAGACTACCTTTTTTGACAAAGAACCCTAAACTCTGACTTCGACGTTAGCTAAAGACGGAGTAGCCACATGTCAGACGCCCCGATCATCGCCCAGAAATCGCCCTATCCGGTCGAAGTGACCGAAGGAAAAACCTATTTCTGGTGTGCCTGTGGCAAGTCCAAGCGGCAACCATTTTGCGACGGTTCGCACAAAGACACGTCGTTCGAACCAGTAAAATACACGGCTGAGGCCAGCAAGAAGGTGTTCTTTTGTGGCTGTAAGCGCTGCGCCAATCCGCCGTTATGCGACGGGACGCACAATAAGCTCTGACGGTCAGGCCAGATCGTTCAGAGCACTGGCATTGGCGCAAAATCGCGGTGCGGCAGATGCTTTTTTCTGCTGATCAGCAAGCCAAAACTGGCATTGCTCGCTGCATCCAGCACTACGGCAACGGGTCACCATCAGGGCGTATTCTTGAGGCGTGATCCTTCCCTCGGCCATTCCTTCGGTCAGGGATATCCCCATGCAACGCGCCACCGATCGTGTCAGCCAAAAGTGTTTTTCGATCTCACCCAGTCGGGTTCGAGGATCGTACTCAACCATTGCTTCCTACCTTAATGGCCGCAAACATTGCCCGATTTGGGCAGGCGACTGGTGCCTTCTCTACATTTTCGTTCTTATGCAACCAGTCAGTACAGGCGTGCGCCCATTCGCAACCACGGCATGCGTGGATCATCTGAGCCCAGTCTTGCTGCTCCAGACGCCCATTCCGATGTGCTGCCACAACATCTGCGCCAATTGCCCGCGCCATTCTCTGAACTAGATGGAAATGCGGCATAATCCGCCCAAGTTGCGGCATGAACATGCTCCTCCTTTATGGCGCTAGCCTGTTCAACAATTCCTGGTTACGGCAGTATTCCGGTGCACTGCCCAAGTCGGTGCCCTGGTCCAAAAGGGCCGCGCAATGCCCCGGATTTGGGCATTGGGCACAGCGCAGTACTGCGTCCGAGATTTCATCAAATCGCAAGGCACCGTCAATCGCGGCCTCCTGCAGATCAACCCCGAGCGTTGTAGCCATCTCATCCATCAGACCTGCGTGATATCGCAGTGTTGCTCGGTCAGACATGCGTTTCCCTTTCTTTGCTCGCTGAAGAAAAGGTAGCCCATGCATCAAACGATGCCTTTGACTCAGGTCAATGCCCGGCTTCTAACTGGTCCAGATACACTCGGGTGGCATCTTGTACCCGGCGGAACCTGTCTCCACCCAGTTTCTTGCCGCCATACCAACGCGTCACGATTATGACGTGATCCGAAAGATCCGCGCGCTCCATCATCCGCAAAATGACCATCGCGGCACCGGATTCTCCGTCGTCGGCCTTAAGCGCTCCGGTTGGCAACATCGCGGCCCAGGTGTTGTGCGTTGCCTTGGCATAAGCCTTGTCGGATTTAAGCTCTGCTAGCGCTGCATCCACGTCGGAACGGCTGGTAACCTTTGCACCGGTAACTGCATATTTCGACCCGCGATCGCTGAGCACCACGCCCAATCGGTCTAGCTGAATCATTATCGCAATCCCAACTGGCGGGCCGTTTGCAGAACCGCCTCGACCCGTTCAGCATTTGGCGGGTGTGTCGCCAAGAAGCGGTCACCCGGATCTGGAATTCGCTGGAAAAAGACCATTCCAACCATTGGATCATATCCTGCCGCATGGGTGATTTTTGTCCCCAAACGATCCGCCTCAAGCTCGAACACGCGCGTATAGTTCTGCACCCCGACCTCGGCACCCAAAGCCTGTGCACGCTCAATTCCCGCATCATCTGCACCTTGCTTGCGGGCGAGTTCGCCAAAAATGCGCGCGCTCTCCTTGGCATTTTTCGTTTGCTGGGCGATGTGACCCAGAATGTGATGGGCGGCTTCATGCCCCATGACAAAGGCCATCTCTTCCGCATTCTCTGTTGAATCAATCATCGGCCGCGTGAATATGATCAACGGTCGCCCGTCCTCGTCCAGCGTCTGGAATGCATTTGCTGGCGCTTTTGATGACAGATCAACCAGTATGGCAAAATCACAATTGGCAGAACGAGCCTGGCGGCGGCATTCCTTTTCAGCCGACGCTGCAACCGCGCGGCTGACCTGCTCGAATTCCCGTGCCTTCTCGCGAAGAGCCGGTGATGAAGGTTGCCATTCCGCTGCCGGAATCGCGATTACGGACGAAGAGCCGCAAGCCGCCAACAGCAAAACCAGCGAAAAGGCAAAACCGCGCATTCCTATTCCTTTCAGTCAACCTGTCGGCAGACAAGCATAACGCGCCCAACTTGCCTGGGCTACTGCCGAATGCCGCTGCAACGGGTTGCATTGCGATCTCTGGCTAGGCACTGTGCCGATATGTTTTCAATTGAACACGAATTCGACTCGACGGTCATTACTCTGGTGGACGAAGGTGCCAAACCATTGCAAGAGGACGTCGTCATCAACAACTTTGCCGAGTGCGTCACGCTTGAGCAGTTGGACCCCCGAACTGATCAGATACAAAAAATCACCCTGTCACCTGAGCAGGTACGCGATCTGGCGGCGGCTTTGGATTTGCCCGAAGGCGTCTATCAGATTCGTGAGAGCGACGATTTCATTAAATAGCGGTTCCCTTCCGTCTCTTTATCTGATCTCAGGCTGCCTTTCCGATTGAATTAGTCACCTTTTAGGGGGCAATTTGCCCTTGAAAGAAGATGGCATGCCTCCGACATAAGCACTGCCCATGTGAAGGA
Organism: Ruegeria sp. O11; assembly: GCF_056535285.1. NCBI lineage: Bacteria > Pseudomonadati > Pseudomonadota > Alphaproteobacteria > Rhodobacterales > Roseobacteraceae > Ruegeria > Ruegeria sp. O11. The sequence continues at coordinate 49,117 of NZ_JBQERS010000006.1, forward strand.
AGTTAACATATGTCCCTGAAAAACCAAGCTGCGTTGGATTTTCTGCAGGTGCGCCGATCGCGCCCAGCTAAGACGCTTTTGGCACCAGCCCCGACGCGGGAAGAGTTGATGCCTTTGCTCATCGCTGCCGCGCGCAGCCCCGACCACGGAAAGCTTGAGCCCTGGCGCTTTGTCGTCATCGAACATGGGGCCATGCAACGTCTTGCGGCGCTGACCGAAACCTGCGGTCTGGCCATGGGCAAAAGCGCCGAAGATATCGCTAAGGCACGCAGCCAGTTCGACATGGGCCATCTGGCCGTAGCTGTCATCGAAGTGCAGAAACCTTCCGAAAAGATCCCGGCAATTGAACAGACCTATTCGGCAGGCGCCGTTTGTCTGGCATTGTTGAACGCGGCATTGGCTGCCGGTTGGGGCGCGAACTGGCTTTCAGGCTGGCAGTCCCATAACCGCAGCTTTTGCGAGCAAGGACTGGCGTTGTCCAAAAATGAGAAAATAGCAGGCTTCATCCACATTGCGACTGAAGGGACTGCCCCACCTGAGCGGCCACGCCCGGATGTAACTACACTGACGCAATGGGTCTCAGAATGATCATCGTTCAGTCATTTCTGCAGGCTCTGGGTCAGATCGGCGACCCAAGATTTCGCAAGGTTCTTCTGTTGGGTGTTGGCCTGACCTTCGCGCTGTTGGTGGCTGCCTATGCCGGCTTTTTGTGGCTGATAAACGCACTGGTCGGCGATCAGGCCACCCTGCCGATATTGGGTGAGGTGACATGGCTGAACGATCTGCTCAGTGTCTCCTCGTTCTTGTTGATGATGGTGTTATCGGTATTCCTGATGGTCCCCGTCGCCTCGGCCATTACCTCGATGTTTCTGGATGAGGTCGCGCAGGCGGTTGAGGACAAGCACTATCCCACTCTACCCCCTGCCACTCGCATCCCATTCGGCGACGCCCTGCGGGATACGCTCAGCTTTTTGGGGGTTTTGATCGTCGCCAACCTGCTGGCGCTGATCCTCTATGCATTCTTCACCCCATTTGCGTTGTTCATTTTCTGGGGCATGAACGGGTTTCTATTGGGGCGAGAGTATTTCACGTTGGCCGCCATGCGTCGACTGGGGCGCGAAGGTGCACGGAAACTGCGGGCAAAACATGCATCAACGATTTGGGTCGCGGGCGTCCTTATGGCAGTTCCGCTCTCGGTTCCGCTGGTCAATCTGCTGATCCCGATACTTGGTGCCGCAACCTTCACCCATATCTACCACGGCTTGTCGGATGACCGACGCTAATTTAGCCGCGTGGTTCCAGTTGGTTCAGCCAATCAAAATCCCTTACGCTGATCAGTCCCGATATGATGATGCCTGCAATGATCGCCCACAGAACCACTGAAATCCCGGTCGTGATCCACAGCTTCTTCTTCATGTGATGAACTTCTGGCGCACCGGCATGGGTTCCCGGAACAATATCGCCCAGATCACCCTGTGTTTTGATGCGAATCGGCAGGACCACAAGCAGGGTCATAAACCAGATAACTGCGAATAGAACAAAAGCTGCAGTGATGGTCATAGGCGTTAAACCTGTTCCAGCTCGACCAGGCAGCCGTTGAAGTCTTTTGGATGCAGGAAAAGAACTGGTTTGCCGTGCGCACCGATTTTGGGCTCACCCGAGCCTAAAACCCGCGCCCCTGTCTCTTTCAGATGATCGCGGGCCGCGATAATGTCTTCGACCTCGTAGCAGACATGATGGATACCACCTGAAGGGTTCTTTTCCAAAAACCCATTGATAGGGCTGTTCTCACCCAATGGATACAAGAGTTCAATCTTGGTGTTGGGCAATTCGATGAACACCACGGTGACCCCATGATCTGGTTCATCTTGAGGTGCGCCGACCTTGGCACCCAGCGCATTGCGATACTGGGCCGAGGCAGCCTCGAGGTCGGGAACAGCGATGGCAACGTGGTTCAGGCGACCGATCATGGGACTCTCCTTCATTCTGCGCTGCGGCGGTTATGGGGGTTGTCCGGCTAAAGGGCAAGTGCGCCAAAACGCGCGTTAACCCTGTATTAGCCAGAAGTTCCTAGCGTGAGATATCTGCTAATCAGGAGTTCTGCCATGGACGATTCGGAACCTTTCGCTTCTCCGGCGTTGCCAACCAAGATTCGGCCACTACTGGGCCAAACCATCCTAGTGGTCGAAGACAGCCGCTATGCTTGCGACGCGATACGCTTGATGTGCTTGCACAGCGGAGCGCGTATTCGGCGGGCGGATTGCCTGAAATCGGCGCGGCGGCATTTGCAGATCTACCGACCTTCGGTCCTGATTGTTGATATGGGTCTTCCCGATGGTTCGGGCGCAGATCTGATTGCCGAGTTGACCCATGCAGTTCCCCGAATCGGCGTCATTCTGGGGTTGTCCGGCGATGACAACGCCCAATCACTTGCCCTGAGTGCAGGGGCGGATGGCTTTCTGGCCAAACCCCTCAAATCGGTTGCTTATTTCCAGAAAACTATTCTTGAGCTTTTGCCGGAAGACCGGCGCCCCAGTGACCTCGGCACGGTCAAAGACGAAATCATTCACCCGGACCCGTTGGCGTATCAGGACGACATGGCCCATATCGCCGATGTGCTCACCGGGCCGACGGACCAACGCACGCTAAACTATGCCACGCAGTTTCTGCAAAGCGTTGCGCGAGATGCGAATGACACAACGCTTGCGGAGGCGGTGCATGAGCTTACCCGGTCGCAATCCAAAGGTGCCCCGATGACAGCACAGACGGCAAGAGTCGCAGGCCTTGTGCAAGACCGCCTGGAACGACAGGAGGCAATCTGACGTGCTGACTGCCTACTTCTTAACGGCCTCGATCCTGAGTGTATGGTTCTATCGCCGGACACGATTTACCGCTAAAACCATCCGCCGCAAGCGGCGAAACCATGGGAGCCCGTTTGACTGAACCGTGGCAGGTACTTCTACAATACGCGACCAATCTCGCAATCATCGCTGCGTGTTTGGGTCTTTGCCACCAGCAAGACAAAAGCTGCCCGCTCAAGGCGAGCGGTTGGCTTTAGTCCTGTGGAATGATCCTTAGACCCAACTCCATCAGCTGATCCGATGTCGGATCAGAGGGTGCATCCATCATCAGGTCTTCGGCGCGCTGGTTCATCGGGAACATCATCACCTCGCGGATGTTAGCCTCATCCGCCAACAGCATCACGATCCGGTCGATACCAGCGGCGCAGCCACCGTGCGGCGGCGCGCCGTAGTGGAATGCGTTGAACAATGCGCCAAAGCGGGATTTGACTTCGTCTTCGCCGTAACCTGCTAGTTCAAAGGCCTTCAACATGATCTCGGGCTTGTGGTTCCGGATCGCACCCGACACCAACTCGTAGCCGTTGCAAGCCAGATCATACTGATACCCACGTACGCCCAGAGGGTCGCCCTGCAAAGCTTCCATTCCGCCCTGCGGCATCGAGAACGGGTTGTGTTCGAAATCAATCGCGCCGGTTTCTTCATCCTGCTCGTAGATCGGGAAGTCCACGATCCAGGCAAAGGCAAAACGGTCTTTTTCAGTCAGACCTAGCTCTTCGCCAATCACATCCCGCGCTTTGCCAGCGACCTTTTCAAAGGCCTTCGGTTTACCGCCCAAGAAGAACGCCGCATCACCGACGCCCAGACCCAATTGCTGACGGATTGCCTCGGTGCGTTCGGGGCCGATGTTTTTGGCCAGCGGACCTGCGGCTTCCATACCTTCGCCCTGATCCCGCCAGAAAATGTAACCCATGCCGGGCAAACCTTCTTTCTGGGCAAAGGCGTTCATACGGTCACAGAACTTGCGGCTGCCACCGCTCGGCGCAGGGATGGTGCGGATTTCGGTGCCGTCCTGCTCCAACAGCTTCGCGAATATCGCGAAGCCAGACCCACGGAAGTGGTCAGAGACCACTTGCATTTTAATAGGATTGCGTAGGTCGGGCTTGTCGGTGCCGTACCACAGGGCCGAGTCCTTGTAGGAGATTTGCGGCCACTCCTGATCGACCTTGCGACCACCGCCGAACTCTTCGAACACGCCGGTCAGAACGGGCTGGATGGTGTCGAACACGTCCTGCTGCTCGACAAACGACATCTCGAGGTCAAGCTGGTAAAAATCGGTCGGCGAACGGTCAGCGCGCGGGTCTTCGTCGCGGAAGCAGGGCGCGATCTGGAAATATTTGTCGAAACCCGACACCATGATCAGCTGTTTGAACTGCTGCGGCGCCTGCGGCAACGCGTAGAATTTGCCCGGGTGCAGACGCGATGGCACGAGGAAATCGCGAGCCCCTTCGGGCGACGAGGCGGTAATGATCGGTGTCTGATACTCGCGGAACCCCTGATCCCACATGCGGCGGCGCATGGATGCAACAACATCCGAGCGCAGGGTCATGTTCTGCTGCATCGCCTCGCGACGCAGGTCGAGGTAGCGATAGCGCAGACGGGTTTCCTCGGGGTATTCCTGATCGCCGAACACCATCAACGGCAGTTCATCGGCAGCGCCCAGAACTTCCAGCTCGCGCACGTAAACCTCGATTTCGCCTGTTGGCAATTTCGGGTTAACGAGATCAGCGTCGCGGGCTTTGACAGTACCGTCGATGCGGATACACCATTCGGACCGCACCTTCTCAAGCTCAGCAAATGCCGCACTGTCGCCATCGCACAGAATCTGAGTCACACCGAAATGGTCGCGCAGGTCGATAAACAGCACGCCGCCGTGATCTCGGACACGATGCACCCAGCCAGACAGGCGGACGGTTTCACCGACATTGGCGGCGGTCAGAGCGGCGCAGGTGTGGCTGCGATAGGCGTGCATGGATCATATCCCTTCGGGCGCAGAATTCGTCGCGCCGATACACCCCTTTGGGCTAGGAAAGTCAAGGCGGGTCGCACCGTCAAAACGGCCTTTGCACGTTGCCCGAGTAGAAATAGACGCCAAGCCCAGCCGCAAAGATAATATTGCCGGCAATTGCATGCAGAAGAACAGCGTAGAAGAATGACCCTCGCTTGCGATAGCCCCAGGTGAAAAGAAGGCCCCCGGCGAAGGTCATGATCGCGACGACCCAGCTCCAATACATCAGGTGCGCAAGCGAAAACAGCCCGGCGTTCAGCAGATAGGCCGTGGGGCCTTGGGGCAGGATCGCGTGGTAGCGTCGGAAAAAGAGAGAGCGGAACAGCAGCTCTTGCGGCAGAGCGGACAACAACGGGTAGCCGATCCAAATGAATATCAGCATCTCCGGGCGATACAGCAGCAGAGCAAAGGCTGCATCGGGTCGTGCCCACAATACTAGGGCGGAACAGAAGGCCGCCATGAACAGGGCAAATGCAACGACTTCCGTCCACGACCAGTTTCGCCAACCATATCGAAGCTCGGCCCAAGAGAAACCGGTCGTATCCTGCAGCAGCAAAATGCCGAGGCCGGTAAACGCAAAGAGAGAAGGAAACATCCAGCTCGGCGGGAACAAAGTCGCGATCAGGACCGGGACGGCGACATAGAATAGTATGAACTCGATCCTGAGGCGTTGGTTGGTTGCTGGGGTATCCACCCACTCGGTGTTTTTGCTCAATGTGCTACAAGCTCCGCCCGGATCAGCCCCCGCAGGGAATTTCCAAAGTAGATAGATTGTGCGTTTTGAAGATCGGTCAAGGTCAGAACAGCTTCGGTAACTTGTTTATTATCCAGTAATTCCTCACGCAGAATACCCGGAAGCAAACCGCAATACAGAGAAGGCGTCAGTTGTCTTCCATCGGGCATGGTCAGGAACAGGTTCGTGATTGTACCTTCGCAAAGCTCCTCCCGTTCGTTGAGAAACAGCAGTTCGTCAACACCCTGCGGCAGCTCTGCCCGCGCCATGTCATAAACGGCCCTGCGGGTCGTTTTGTGGCGCAGCCAGATATCCGATGAAGAGAGCCTCTGTTTGGCCAGATCCACGCGCCAGACGGGGGGATTGGCGGCCAGTCCTCCGGTTGTCAGGTCAAATTTACCATCCGTGTCCAGGGTCAAACGGCAGCGCAATGCAATCTCACCCGAACTCGCGTCCAGAATCATCCGCGCGGCGGTTCGGTCAAACGCAATCCCCAGCTTCTCAGCTGTGCGGGCCATGCGGGACAGATGTCGATCGAGGCGAACAAACCCCTGACCCGGCCTGTAGGCCAAAGTTTCGATCAGACGGAAATCAGGCTCAGTTGGTGGGCGAAGCGGGCTTTCCATAGCGCCTCCTCATATTCTGAAGGGGCAGTGCTGTCCCAGACCAGCCCACCGCCGACGTTCAGGGTCGCTTTGTCGTCTTCAACCATAAGAGTGCGGATGGCCACGTTGAATTCAGATCGCCCATCCGGTGCTGCCCAGCCAATGGTGCCGCAATAGGCATCGCGGGGCCACGGCTCAAGATCAGACAGGATTTCCATCGCCCTGATCTTAGGTGCCCCGGTGATCGAGCCGCACGGGAAGAGGGCCGTCAGAATATCCGACAACCCGACGCCGACATGCAATTGCGCCTGCACCAGCGAGACCATCTGGTGCACGGTTGCATAGGTCTCGACCTTGAACAGCTCGGGCACTTTTACCGACCCGGCCAAAGCCACCCGGCTGATATCGTTGCGTAACAGATCAACGATCATCAGATTCTCAGCCCGGTTCTTTCCGTCTGACGACAAGAAAACGCGGCGGCGTTCGTCTTCGACCGGGTCTTCGCTGCGCGGTTGGGTGCCCTTCATCGGGCGCGTTTCGATCCGACCTTCGGCATCGGTGCGGAAGAACAGTTCAGGAGATCGGCTCAGCAAGTCGGGCAAGCCATCCTGCTGGACCAATGCGCCATGACCAACAGGCTGACCCGCCGCCAGCGTAGCGTAAAGCGCGGCGCTGCCCCCGGTCACTTCAAGGTCTATCGGGAAAGTGAGATTAGCCTGATAGATGTCCCCAGCACCGATGGCGTCATGCACCAATCGAAAGGCTTGGGTGTAGCGCGCCTCGTCCCAACGAGGTTCAAACTCGGTGATACCGCCAGTATTTTGTGACAGGCCAACGCGATCCGGTTCATCAAACACCCCGAAACACAACAACGGCAGGCGACGACCTGCTGGCAATCGATCCGCGAGTCGTGGTTCCAGCACATAGCCAAGTTCGTAACTTGCGTATCCTGCCAGCCAAGCCCCATCCGCGCGCACCTGATCAAGCGCCGCCAGAGCCTGGGGCACCTCTTCCGCGTTGTCCGCGCGGATAATCCGGATTGGACGCTCGAAACGAGTTCCGCGCCCGGCTGGTCCTTGATCGAAACGAATACGCAATTGCATCCTCATTTGCCGTGCTGCGCGGTATAGAGAATAGCGCGCCGAGGGAAAGAGGGGAAAGCGGCAATTTTAAACCCATTTCCGATAGCTCTTGCACCTTTTCGCGCGGTCCCTATAACGCAGGACAATTTGGGCGCTGGGGCGGTGCCCTGACTCGCGGACAATCGAAGGAACAAGGCCATGCCGAGAAGAACCGACATCCAGTCGATCATGATCATCGGGGCGGGGCCCATTGTTATCGGTCAGGCGTGCGAGTTTGACTATTCCGGTGCACAGGCTTGCAAGGCTCTGCGCGAAGAAGGCTACCGGGTCATTCTGGTAAACTCGAACCCGGCCACGATCATGACCGACCCCGGTCTGGCCGATGCCACTTATATCGAGCCTATCACACCCGAAGTTGTCGCCAAGATCATCGAAAAAGAACGCCCTGACGCCCTGCTGCCCACAATGGGCGGGCAAACCGGCCTAAATACTTCGTTGGCACTGGAAGAGATGGGCGTGCTGGACGAGTTCAGTGTCGAGATGATCGGCGCCAAACGCGACGCCATTGAAATGGCCGAAGACCGTGCTCTGTTCCGCGAAGCAATGGACCGGCTGGGTATCGAAAACCCCAAGGCCGAAATCGTGACCGCGCCCAAGGATGAGGACGGCAAGAAGGACCTCGACGCGGGCGTGGCGCTGGCGCTGGACACGCTTGAAACCGTGGGCCTGCCCGCCATCATTCGCCCCGCTTTCACGTTGGGCGGCACCGGCGGTGGTGTGGCGTATAACCGCGAGGACTACATCCATATTTGCCGCTCGGGCATGGATGCCTCGCCCGTGGGTCAGATCCTGATCGACGAAAGCCTGCTGGGCTGGAAAGAATATGAGATGGAGGTGGTGCGCGACACCGCCGACAACGCCATTATCGTCTGTTCCATCGAAAACGTCGATCCGATGGGCGTGCACACTGGTGACTCGATCACAGTGGCCCCTGCCCTGACGCTTACCGACAAAGAATACCAGATCATGCGCAATCACTCGATTGCCGTGCTGCGTGAAATCGGCGTCGAAACGGGCGGCTCGAACGTGCAATGGGCGATTAACCCGGATGACGGCCGCATGGTCGTGATCGAGATGAACCCCCGCGTTTCCCGGTCGTCCGCGCTGGCATCGAAAGCGACGGGTTTCCCGATTGCAAAGATCGCCGCGAAACTGGCCGTGGGCTATACGCTGGACGAATTGGACAACGACATCACCAAAGTCACACCGGCCTCGTTCGAGCCGACCATCGACTATGTCGTCACCAAGATCCCGAAATTCGCCTTTGAGAAATTCCCTGGGTCTGAGCCCTACCTGACCACCGCGATGAAATCGGTGGGTGAGGCCATGTCGATCGGCCGCACGATCCACGAATCAATGCAGAAGGCCCTGGCTTCGATGGAATCCGGCCTGACCGGCTTTGATGAGATTGAAATCCCCGGCCTGAATGTAGGCGTTTGGGAAGAAGCCGACGACAAAGCTGCCGTAATCAAGGCTATCAGCCAGCAAACACCTGATCGTCTGCGCACCATTGCCCAAGCCATGCGCCACGGCCTGACTGATGATGAGATTTTCGGCGTCACCAAGTTCGACCCGTGGTTCCTCGCCCGCATCCGTGAGATCATCGAAGCCGAGCGTCAGGTTCGTAAAGACGGCCTGCCGGTGACCGAGGACGGTATCCGCAAGCTGAAAATGCTGGGTTTCACGGATGCGCGCCTCGGCAATCTGACCGGCCGCGACGAAGACAATGTTCGCCGCGCCCGCCGCAATCTGGGTGTGAATGCTGTCTTCAAACGCATCGACACCTGCGCCGCTGAGTTCGAAGCGCAGACACCCTACATGTACTCGACCTACGAGGCCCCCATGATGGGTGAGGTTGAGTGCGAGGCGCGCCCGAGCGACCGCAAAAAGGTCGTCATCCTTGGTGGTGGCCCGAACCGGATCGGCCAGGGGATCGAATTCGACTATTGCTGCTGCCACGCCTGTTTCGCGCTGACAGAGGCGGGGTATGAGACCATCATGGTCAACTGCAACCCCGAGACGGTTTCGACCGACTACGACACCTCGGACCGGCTGTATTTCGAACCACTGACGTTTGAGCACGTCATGGAAATCCTGACGAAAGAACAGGAAAACGGCACGCTGCACGGTGTGATCGTTCAGTTCGGCGGACAGACCCCACTGAAACTGGCCAACGCGCTTGAAGCTGAAGGCATTCCGATCCTTGGCACCACTCCAGACGCCATCGACCTTGCCGAAGACCGCGAGCGGTTCCAGGCGTTGGTCAACGATCTGGGCCTGAAACAGCCGAAGAACGGCATTGCTTCGACTGATGAGCAAGCGCTGGAGATTGCCGAAGAGATCGGATTCCCGCTGGTGATCCGCCCGTCCTACGTTCTGGGTGGTCGCGCGATGGAAATCGTGCGCGATATGGATCAGCTGCGGCGCTACATCAACGAGGCCGTGGTGGTCTCGGGCGACAGCCCCGTGCTGTTGGACAGCTATCTGGCCGGTGCGGTCGAACTGGATGTGGACGCGCTGTGCGATGGCACCGACGTGCACGTCGCAGGCATCATGCAGCACATCGAAGAGGCTGGCGTCCACTCGGGCGACTCGGCTTGTTCTCTGCCGCCTTATTCGCTGTCCGACGAGATCATCGAGCAGATCAAAGAACAGGCGTTTAAACTGGCCAAGGCGCTGAATGTCGTCGGCCTTATGAACGTCCAGTTCGCGATCAAGGATGATGAGATTTACCTGATCGAAGTGAACCCCCGCGCCTCGCGTACCGTGCCCTTTGTAGCTAAGGCGACGGACAGCGCGATTGCATCGATTGCCGCACGCGTAATGGCAGGTGAAAAACTGGCGGATTTCCCCAAACGCCCACCTTACAAGACAGTAGACGACACCAAGATCGCCGACCAGATGACTCTGGCCGACCCGAACATGCCCTGGTTCTCGGTCAAAGAGGCGGTACTGCCCTTTGCCCGTTTCCCCGGCGTCGATACGATCCTCGGCCCCGAGATGCGTTCAACCGGAGAGGTCATGGGCTGGGACCGCGACTTCCCACGCGCTTTCCTGAAGGCGCAAATGGGGGCGGGTATGGTGCTGCCATCTTCGGGTCGTGCGTTTATTTCGATCAAGGATGCAGACAAGGGTCATGCAATGCTTGAGGCCGCTCAGGTTTTGACACAGCAGGGCTTTTCGCTTGTCGCAACACGCGGCACGCAAAGCTGGCTTGAAGAACAAGGCGTTGCCTGCGAAGTAGTCAACAAGGTTTATGAGGGCCGACCCGACGTCGTCGACATGCTGAAAGACGGTCAGGTTCAACTGCTCATAAATACAACCGAAGGCGCGCAAGCGGTCGAGGACAGCAAGGCCATCCGCTCTATCGCGCTCTATGACAAGATCCCTTACTACACCACCGCCGCCGCAAGCCACGCTGCAGCGCTGGCAATAAAGGCGCAGGCCGAAGAGGATGTTGAAGTGAAGTCGCTACAGGGCTAAATCCTGGTAGAACCTCTTGCGATTTGACCCCGGCTCAGGCTGGGGTCTTTCATTTTTACTTCCCCTTTGCATCAGGCCTCCACATGATGATGACAAAGGGGGACTGCTTATGGATCTCTATACGACATACGGAAGTAATGACTTACCACGGGCGATCCGTTTTTATGATGCGATCTTTGCGGTTCTCGAACAACCACGCCTGCCCGGATGGATCGATGGCTGGGCCGGATGGGGCACCGATCCCCACAGTGGGACTGGTTTTTGGGTCTGCAGGCCGTTCGACGGTGCGCGCGCCAGCATCGGAAATGGCACGATGATCGCCTTCCCAGCGCAAAACGCCAATCAGGTCCGGCGGTTCCATGCCACTGGTCTGGAAAACGGCGGCACAGACGAAGGAAAGCCAGGCGTGCGACCCCACTACGAGCCCGGTTTCTATGTTGCCTATCTGCGTGATCCTGATGGAAACAAGCTATCCTGCTTTTACTACCATTATGATCCCGAGAAGGATGCGGGCGACTGATCTTATCGCCCGCGACCTTATCAACTGGTCGCCAATCTCCGATTTTCTTCGCGGGTGAAGAACAACAGGTAGAAGACGGGCGCAGCAACCATGGTCAGGATGGTGGCAAAGGCCAGGCCGCCCATGATCGTGACCGCCATCGACACAAAGAACGCATCGGTCAGCAACGGAGCCATCCCCAAAATGGTCGTGATCGCGGCAAGCATCACAGGTCGCAAACGCGAGACCGAGGCCTCGACTATTGCGGGGCGCAAGGCTTTACCGGTCGCACGGACCAGATCGATTTCCTCGACCAGCACGATACCGTTCTTGATCAACATGCCTGATAGGCTCAACAGCCCCAAAAGCGCTGTGAAGGTGAACGGAAGTCCGGTCCCAAGCAATCCGATGACCACCCCGTTCACCGACATCGGAACCAGCAGCCAGATGATGATGGGTTGTCGGATCGCGTTGAACAGCAGCACGGAAATCAGCACCATGATTAGCAGACTCAGCGGCAATTGCCGCCCAAGGCTGGCCTGCGCATCGCCCGAGTCTTCAAACTCTCCGCCCCATTCCATGCTGTAGCCAATGGGCAGTTCCATCTCTTCAATGGCGCTTCGCACTTCGGAGTGGACTTGTGCGGCGGTCATGTCAGGAGGGATATCCGCGCCAACCGTGATGGTCAGCACTCGGTCACGGCGATGAACCAAGGTATTGAGCGCTTTGTAGTCGAACCCGTCCACCATCTGTTCAATCGGCACGAACCGTTCCGATTGATCGGAATAAACCACCTGATCGACAATCGAATAGTCCCCATCTGCCGGACGGCGCAGGATGATCGGGATCTGGCGGTCACGTTCGCGCAGAACACCGCCGGTAATCCCATCGGTCGAAAACTGCAGCGTGGCGGCAATATCTTCTCGCGACACACCTGCCGTTTGCGCCCGTTCTGTCGCATAGATTGGCTGCACAGCCAGTTCCTGCTCGCGCCAATCGTGATGCACATGCAGCACATTCGGGGAGGCCGCTGACATTTTTTGCACGGCTTCTTCGGCCAATTGGCGCAGAATAACCGGATCACTGCCCGAGAACCGCGCCTGGATCGGATCACCTCCGCCCGGGCCAAAGATCAGACGCTTGGTTCGGAACTCTCCTTCGGGGAATTGGGCTGAGCCGAATGCTTCGAGATCTGCCTGCAAGGCGGGGATATCGTCGAGCGTTTCGGTGCGAATGATCATGTGGCCATAGCTTGGGTTGGGCTTCTCGGCGGCGTAGGTCAGCATAAAACGCGTGGCCCCCTGCCCTACAAACGTGGCGACTGAGACGACGTCATCACGTTCAGCCAACCAATCCTCAAACACAGCCATATCTTCCGCCGTACGGGTAATCGGCGTGCCTTGCGGCAGTTTGTAGTGTACGAAGAACAGCGGCGTGTTTGAGTTGGGGAAGAACTGCTGTTTCATTAGGCCGAACCCTGCGAAGCAAGCGACCGTGATCGCTATCAATCCTGCCACTACCAGCCAACGGAACCGCAGCGCCCAGTTCAGGACTGCTCCGTAGACGCGGAACAGAATGCCGCCATAGGCGTCAATCTCGCCCTCTTTGCCCTGCTTGAAGAAATAGTGGCCGAGCAATGGTGTCACTGTGATCGCCAGAACCCAGCTAAGCAAAAGTGAGATGCCGATCACGGCGAATAGCGAGAACAGGAACTCACCGGTCGCATCAGGGCTGAGCCCGATCCCCGCGAAGGCCATAATCCCGATCACCGTCGCGCCCAGCAGCGGGATTTGCGTTTTCGAGGCCACATCTTCTGCCGCATCACGAGAGTTTTTGCCCCGCAACATCGAGATCTGCATCCCTTCGGCCACAACGATGGCATTATCGACCAACATTCCCATCGCGATGATCAAAGCACCCAGTGAGATGCGCTCCATCTCGATCGAGAACATCGACATAAAAAGCAGCGTGCCCACAACGGTCAGCAACAGGGTGGAACCCACGACGATTGCCGCACGCCAGCCCATAAAAATGCCCAGAACAGCGACCACGATGCTGACTGACATGGCGAGGTTCAACAGGAAGGCGTTCGAGGCCTCATCGACAACAACATGCTGCTGATAGATGGGCAGGATTTCGACACCAAAGGGGATCTCGGAATTCAGCTCAGCCAGTTTCGCGTCTGCACGCTGGCCAACTTCGACGATGTTTTCGGTGGCCAGCCCGGCAATACCTAAAGTGAAGGCCTCGGTCCCGTTGAAGCGGATCATGATATCGGGATCGTTCTGCCGCCCACGATAGACATCGGACATATCGAACAGGTTGATCACCTGCCCCTGCGAACCAACCGAAAGCCCGGCTATGGCCGACACGCTGTCCGAGCCTTCGGCCGTCAGGATCGTTGTCCGATCGCCTTCCGACCGCAATGAACCCGAGGCGTTGACTGAATCCGCATTTGCGATGGCCTCGTTGATCGCCTGTAAGGGCACGTTCTGATTGACCGAGATCGACAGGTCGGGCTCGATAAAGATCGCCTCGTCCGGCAATCCCTGCACCTCGACATCAGCGACTCCGCTAACGGTCAGTAATTCGCGGCGCAGGAAAGTCGCCAACTCGTGCTTTTCTGCGTCCGAAAACCCATCGGCTGTGACCGCATAGAACAGGCCGAATACATCCCCGAACCCGTCATTCACATAGGGCACACCCACGCCCGAAGGCAATCCACGTGCCGCGTCGCGCACCTTGGCGCGCAGGCGGGTCCAGATGTCGGGCAATTCGCTGCCGTCATAGGTTGACTTGATCTCGACCTCGATCAGCGATTGGCCGGGCCGATTGACCGAAGTGATGACGTCCACCTCGCCCATCTGCTGAATGGCGGATTCCAGCGGTTCCGAGACTTCAAGCGCCACCTGTTCAGCGGTCGCACCGGGATATTGCGTGGCGATCACCGCCTGTTTGATTGTGAAAGCCGGGTCTTCAAGGCGGCCCAGCGACGTGAAGCCCCAAATGCCGCCGAACAGGGCAATCAGGATGAACAACCACGTATAAAGCGGCCGGTCGATCGAAGCGCGTGCGATGCTCATAAATCCGCCCTCAGTTCGAGAAGCCGACAAAGCGGCGGACGGCTTGACCATCGGTCAATGCACCCCCACCCGCGACGACGATTTCTTCGCCATCGGTCAGGCCGGTGAGCACGCGGACATCGCCGCTCTGCGTTGGTTCGATCGTAACTGGAACCCGGCGGACCGTGCCTTCGTCGGCGCCAACCGGCGAGAAAACCATAACGCCCAGCGCGCCGCTGGCATCAGCCACCACAGCCGTTGGAGGGATGATGATCCCGGTACGCTCGTCCTGCACCTGCACCGTAACCGTTACGGAGGAGCCGGGTAGAATTTGCAACCCCTCTGGCGGGGTCAAACCAAACTGGATGCGGAACGTCTGGCCCACGCTTGAGGATTCTGCGTCGAATTCGCGTATTTCCAGCGGAAAAATCTCATCGCTAACCGGGAACTTAGCAGTAATGGTAATATCATCCTGCTGTCCGGAACGCTGGAACAGGATTTCGGGCACGTCGACCTCAATCCGCAGTTCGGACATATCGTGGAGTCGCACGATGGGCGTGCCCGCTGAAACAGTTGTAAACGCTTCAACCGCGCGGCTTGAGACCAGCGCATCGAACGGGGCGGTCAGCGTCGCATGCTCCAACGCATATTCGGCGTCCCGTACCGCAATCGCAGCCAGTTGCGCCGCTGTTTCGGCATCGTCAACGGCCACCTGGCTGGCTGCCGTACCGCGCAGTCGCGACAAACGGGCAAGGGTGCGGTCCGCCTGGTCTTTCTGCAGGCGCGTGCGGTCAAACTGCAGCTCAAACGGTTCCTGATCGAGACGGGCAATCAATTCACCCTTGGGGATCACAAAGCCTTCGGTCACAGGCATCTCGACGATCTGCCCCGCGACCTGAAACGCCAAATCAACGGTCTGACGCGCGGCGATCCGACCAAAGAACTGGCGCGAAAAGCCGGGTGAAGTTTCGCTAACCTGCATCAGTTTCACAGGCTTAGCGGGCTCTTGCGCCATGGCAGGCGCAGTCAACAAGGACAGTGCGAGGCAAACAGAGGTCAGGAGTTTCATTTCGTCAATCCCTCAGGAATTCCGGTTTTCAGAATGTTGTCACGGATTTTGTGAGCCAGCCGTGCAAACTCGGCGGTTTCTTCGGTGTTCAGACCGGATGCGCTGTGAAACAGCTCACCAGCCACGGCCACCAGCATGTTGCGGGCCTCTTCGCCCTGTTCGGTCAGCACCAACAGCCAGGCGCGCCGGTCTTCGGGATCGCGCTGCCGGGTCAGATGCCCCGCCTGTTCCAGTGCATCGGCGGTCGCGGTGATCGTGGATGGCACGGTCAGCATATCTGCCGCCAACACCCCCATACGTTTGGGCGCATCCAGCTTGATCAGCATATGGCATTCCTGATGACTCAGGTCCGTTTCGATGCAATCAAAGCTCTCTTCCAGTTTCCAGTAAAGCGCATAGACCCCCATCATCGCCTGAATCTCAGGGCTGAGGCGGCCTAGTCGGGTGCTGATTTCTTCAGACATGGGTCTCTTCCATCCGAATCGCGGCGAAATATACTTCGAATAATGAACTATTCAAGTTCTGAAGCGGCCGCGCGTGCATTCCCTTGGGTCAACACATCTTGATCAATACCGGCTGGGGCTGCATTTTGTTCAGATCATGAACTCAGGATCAGCCATGTACACTCCTGCCATCACCGGTACCGGCGTCTATACGCCCGAGAACATCATCACCAACGCCGAACTGGTGAAAGCATTCAATGCCTATGCTGACCGGATGAACGCCGAAAACGAGGATGCGATTGCAGCGGGTGAGATGGAACCGATGCAGCATTCCTCGGAAGAATTCATCGTCAAAGCATCGGGGATTGAAAACCGGTATGTGATGGATAAGACCGGCGTTCTGAACCCCGAGATCATGCATCCAGCGCTGCGCCAGCGCAGCGACGACGAACCGGGGATCATGACCGAGATGGCCGTGGATGCGTGCCGCAAAGCTCTGGCTCAGGCTGGACGCGATGCCGAGCATGTCGATCTGGTGATCTGCGCCGCCTCGAACCACGAACGCGCCTACCCGGCGATTGCCATCGAGATTCAACAGGCACTTGGGATCGAAGGGTTCGGGTTTGACATGAATGTAGCCTGTTCCTCGGCCACCTTCGGCATTCAGGCGGCGGCTGATATGGTGCGCTCGGGATCGGTACGTGCGGCGCTGGTGGTGAACCCCGAGATTTGCTCGGGCCATCTGGAGTGGCGCGACCGGGATTGCCACTTCATCTTTGGTGATGTGGCCACAGCAACACTGGTCGAACGCCGTGACGATGCAAATGGCCCGCATTTCGAGATCATCTCGACCCGCTGCGCTACATCATTTTCCAACAATATCCGGAACAATAACGGCTTCCTTCGCCGCTCTCGTCCAGATGGGGTTAAGGATCGCCGCGACATGCAGTTTATGCAGAACGGGCGTAAAGTGTTCAAGGAAGTGCTGCCCATGGTCAGCAAACATATCAGCGACCATATGGAGGCCGAATGTATCAGCAGTGATAATCTCAAGCGCCTGTGGCTGCATCAGGCCAACAAGACTATGAATGATTTCATCGGCAAAAAGGTTCTGGGCCGTGAACCTGAGGCGGAAGAGCAACCTAATATTCTACAAGACTATGCCAACACATCCTCGGCAGGATCGATCATTGCTTTTTCGAAACACTCAGATGATCTGATTGATGGCGATGTGGGGCTAATCTGCTCATTTGGCGCCGGGTATTCCGTAGGATCGGTGATTGTGAAGCGGCACCAATAAACGGCATATATTAATTTCTCTACCTACCCGTTCCTTTCGGCCTATACCAATTCAGCCCGAAATTGTTGCTTGAAAATTTCTTCAGATAAGCCCCACCGATCCTTAATCTTCGATCAACACCTCATACACGGGTGCCCCGGGCATCCGAGTGGAGTATTGATGGGAGCCCTAAGGTATGGGAAAATCGATGAAAACTGGGATGGCCGCGCTGGTTGCTGCGCCATTCATTGGAGTCATGTCCAGCAGCGCGGCTGTTGCCGAGGCTCAGGTCTGTACAGTCAACACAGCGCGCAGCGCCGCGAATAGCGGTGACTATGGAACGCTTTGCGACTGCTCACATGTCACGCCCGGTTTTGTCAAACATCTGCAAAAACGCTCGGACCTGCCGGATATCTTGCAGAACACGTCAGCGCTATGCCCAGGGCTAACCAATTTGCTTGTCGATCTTCCAACGGCGTCTGTCACTGGCGCATCGACGGGGGAGGATCGCAGCAGTGATCCGAATTTAAGGTCTGCCGTAGCTGAAAAAGATGAAGACGCAGGACCAAATACAGGCGGAGGCCCTGGGTCTGGCGAAGGAGATACGCCTGGAAACAGCGGGGGCGAACCCGGAGATGGAGGAGACAACCCTGGCGATGGAGGCAGCGATCCCGGTGATGACGGTGGCAAGCCCGGCAAGGGTGGCGACAAACCCGGCAAGGGTGGTGGCAAAGGTGGCCATGGCGGCGATAAGCCTGGAAAGGGCGGGACCAAAGGCAACAACGGCGGTGGGAATGGCTCAGAAGGGGCCAGCCCCGGGCGTGGAAAGAATGCCAACAACGACGAAGGCTGATTGAAGGGGCTGTCCTTCTCCAATACGAAGAAAGGCGGCCTGCGTGCCGCCTTCTTCAACAAGAAATCATTGCAAATCCATGCAGAGACTAAGCACCAACAAGTGCGGATGCGTCAGCTGACGCTTTCTTCTTCAAGGTGAAGCTTCATCTCGATCAGCACCTGCTGCAGCATGCTGGTCTCTTTCAGCAAGCGCTTTGCCTCGTTGACGGTGATGATGCCATCTTCGATTGCGGTCTGATATTCGGACATCAGCATCGCAAAGCGTTGGCTTAATGCAATGACGTCAGAATTCACGCCACCGGTACGAGGGCCTTCTGAATTCCGACCGTTATAAGACAGGGTGATACCCTGCAAATCGGCCAGTGCCGAGGTGACATGCGGGTAAGCTGCGGCGTTTTCCAGTTGCGCAACAGCATCCACAGGCATGAAGCGGTCAACGTGTTCGGCATTATCAGAATAATATCTTCCCAGGGTGGCTTTGGATTTACCAGTGATTTCGCACGCGGCTTCGATCCCGACATCCTTTACCAATGCCTCGGTGTGCTTTTTCAGATAGGCCCCGATATCTGCCATGTTGCTACCCTTGTTACCTGCGCTCCTGTCCCCCGCCTGTCCGTGCCGGGGGAAAGGGTAGGGAAATTTCCCATATTCGAGTCATAATTGAAATGCCATAAGTTGACTATCCCTCAGATATGCAGGGATTTTGTGAGTGAGTGGCGGCCGTTCGTGCCGGTAAAGAGTGATTGCAGGGCAATATTACCGCCTTGCAAAGTAAATAGGCCAACTATAGGCCGAAGACGCCGCTGTTGCGGACGCGAGGTTATCCATCCCCAAGAGCATCTGCTCGACCTCTGCTGCTGTAGCGGCGGCGTCGCTTTCCCCGTACATGAGACCGCTTGCCCAGACCGATCAGGCGAATTAGACCCACGGCATGGCAAAGCTCTATTTCAACTATTCGACCATGAACGCGGGCAAATCGACCGTGTTACTGCAGGCCTCGCACAACTACCGCGAACGCGGCATGGATACCTATCTCATGACCGCCGCCATCGATGGGCGCGCGGGTGAGGGGCAGATCGCTTCGCGAATCGGCATTTCCGAACAGGCGGACAAATTTCACCCCGCCGACGATGTGTTTGCCATGATCGAGAACCGTCTGAAAAAGGGACAGATTGCCTGCGTGTTCATTGATGAGGCCCAGTTTCTGTCGGAAGAACAGGTCTGGCAGCTTGCGCGTGCTGTAGACGACCTGAAAGTTCCCGTGCTGACATACGGATTGCGGGTGGATTTTCAGGGCAAGCTCTTCCCGGGATCTGCCACACTTTTGGCATTAGCTGACGAGATGCGCGAAGTGCGAACCATCTGCGAATGCGGCCGCAAGGCGACCATGGTGATTCGTCAGGACGAGAACGGGAACGCCATCACCGAAGGTGCCCAAGTCCAGATCGGCGGGAACGAGACCTATGTTTCGCTCTGCCGCAAACACTGGCGCGAGGTTGTCGGCGACTAGACCGGGTTGGGCAAGGCTCGCCCCGCAACAAATGCCGCCACATTGTCCAGCGCCATATGGCCCATATCGGTGCGCACCTCTTCCGTTGCCGTACCCAGATGCGGCAACAGCGTCACATTCTGCATCTCACGCAAAGTAAGTGGAACTTCGGGTTCGAATTCGTAAACGTCCAATCCGGCACCAGCGATCTGCCCTTCTTGCAAAGCAGCAATTAACGCTGTCTCATCTATGACTTCACCGCGTGCGATGTTGACCAGAATTCCATCGGGTTTCATCGCCTCCAGCACTTCGGCGTTAACCAGATGGCGCGTTTCAGTCCCGCCGGGAACGGCTAATACAAGAAAATCTACAGACGCCGCCAATGCGTCGAGATTGGGAAAGTACTCAGTTGGGAAATCCACCTGCTTTGGGCTACGCGATTGATACGCGACGCTCATGCCAAATCCAAAATGACAGCGTTGAGCAATCGCCTGCCCAATCCGCCCCATACCCACGATACCCACCTTCTTACCGCTTACATGATGGCCCAGCATTTGCGTCGGGTGCCATCCTTCCCAGCCGCCTGATCTAACCAGACGCTCCCCCTCACCCGCACGGCGCGCGGTAGCCAGCAGCAAGGTCATGGCAATGTCTGCCGTGGCATCTGTAACAGCGCCGGGCGTGTTGGTTACCGAAAGGCCTGCTGTCCGCGCAGCGTCCACATCAATATGATTGTAGCCAACGCCGAAATTTGCCAGCAGTTTACAGCGTGGCTCAGACGTTTGGGCAAACACCTGTGTCGAAAATTGATCTCCGAGCGTGGGGATAACGACATCAAATTCGGTCAGCGCGCGCACCATCTCGTCTTGTGTCAGAGGCGAGGTCGCCTCACGAATTTCGACGTCGAACTCTGCTCGGGCACGGGCTTCGACAGCCTCAGTCATTGGGCGGGTAATCAGCAATTTCATTAGTGCATCCGCCCCCCGGTAGGAACTTCTCCATCCGGCCCGATCAAGACGATCTCTCCGTTTTCGTCCGGAAGACCCAGCACCAGAACCTCGGACATGAACTTGCCGATCTGACGCGGCGGGAAGTTCACAACAGCCATCACTTGCTTGCCCACCAGAGTCATCGGGTCGTAATGGGCGGTGATCTGGGCAGACGTCTTGCGCTCACCTATCTCATCACCGAAGTCGATCCACATCTTGATCGCGGGTTTGCGAGCCTCTGGATATGGTTCAGCACGGACGACCTCGCCAACACGAATGTCGACTTTAAGAAATTCGTCGAATGTGATCTCACTCAAGAGAAAGCTCCTTGGATCGGTTGGTTGCGGCTTTGACGGCACGATGCAGCAGGTCTGGGAACCCTTCCTCTTCGTGCATAAGCACCTCTAGCGCTGCCTGCGTGGTACCATTGGGCGAGGTCACATTGACCCGTAGTTGCGAGGGGTGCTCATCTGCGGCCATCGCCAACGCCCCTGCCCCGGCTACGGTTGATTTGGCCAACTTCATCGCCAGCTCAGGCGGCAAGCCATGTGCTTCACCTGCTTGTGCCAGCGTTTCAATTAAGTGGAAAACATAGGCCGGACCTGAGCCACTAACGCCAGTGACGGCATCCATCTGCGTCTCATCATCAAGGCGCACCGTTTCGCCAATCGCCGAAAGCAATCCCTCGGCCAATACAATATCGGCATCCGAGGCTTCCGAATTACCAATCAGTGCCGTAATCCCCTGCCGAACCGCTGCAGGTGTGTTTGGCATTGCTCGGATGATGGGTGTGTCCGCACCCAGAACGTTTTCGAAAGTGGCCAAAGATGTGCCGGCAGCGACCGAAATGAACAGACTATCGCCACCGCCAAGCGCCTGAATGGCAGGCAAAGCCTCACCCATCATCTGCGGCTTAACAGCCACCAAAACCACTGCCGGGGATTCGGGGAGAGGTGTGTTTATGTTGACGCCCTGCGCCTTCAGCCAGTCAGAGGGATAAGGATCGATCACCCAAACCGATGCTGCGGGCAGGCCATGTTCCAACCAACCCGCAAGCATCGCTGAACCCATCTTGCCGCATCCCAGAAGCACCAACCCCTGTTCGGCAACGCGCGAGATATCCATGATTGCCCCTCCCCTATGGTTTGGGGCAAAGCTTTACGCGCGGCCGTAAGCCTCTGCAATGGCGACTTGCATTGCCTCTTCGGGATCACGGTTGCCCCAGGTCACCAGTTGGATCGCAGGGTAGTAGCGCTCGGCGCTCAGCACCGCTGCGGTGATCATGGTATCGATTTGTTCCGGGCTGGCGGTCTGACCACCGGCCAGTACCAAGCCATAGCGATAGACCATCAATTTTTGATTGGCCCAGTAGGTAAACGCCCCGGCCCAACACTGATCATTCATCTTGTTCAGCAATTCATAAAGCTCGGTTTCGCGCTCGGCTGGAGGCTCCATTTCGAACGAACACACCATACGCAGCGTTTCGTCGTAATTCGACCAGGCCAGTGTGATCGAGTATGTGCGCCACTGTCCTTCAACGGCCATGGCAATCTGATCATCCCCGATCCGGTCAAAATCCCAGTCGTGATGTTCTGCAAGATGTTCAACAATGTCGATCGGATGAAGGTCTTCTTCGAGATACTGCTCGGAAAGGGCCATAATGCCACCTCACTAATCTCTAGCAATTTGGGGCTGGCAGCGCCCCAGCGCTAGTTGCCTGCTCTACAAGCCGGGCTTCCCCAGTCTGTCTGTACTAAATATGGTGCGACGCACGCCGGGTTCTGGCAACCCTAATTATTGGGGATAACAGCAATAAGTTGTGGACAGTTGGCAACGCCGATCAAAATATTGGCGTCTCACGCAGCTTTGTCTTGATTATTTTCTGCAAGGCGGCATCATACACGACACCGCTCAATCCAAATCTGGATTGCGCGGCTGATTGTCTTTGCCTGAAATTTGCAATTCAGTCGGACTTATTTGTCCAGCTTCGCTTCAAGTGCGGCAATACGCTGTTCAAGCGCGGCATTTTCTTCGCGCGCTTTCTGCGCCATGGCCCGCACAGCATCAAACTCTTCCCGGGTGACAAAGTCGCGATCAGCCAGCCAGCGATCCATCATCGACTTCATCGCATTTTCAGCTTCTTCCCGCGCCCCTTGCGCCACGCCCATGGCGTTGGTCATGAGTTGAGACATATCGTCCAGAATCTTGTTACGGGTTTGCATGGGCTTTCTCCGATTTCACGATTGCTCTCTATATGGGTAAAGAATGGCCCGGGCTCAAGGTTGACTTGCCCCGCAAACCCCGGGCAATGAGACGCACATGCAGGCTGTACTGAATTTTCCCGATCTGTCACCCGACGTTTTCTCGATCTCTGTGTTCGGGATGGAGTTTGCGCTGCGCTGGTATGCGCTGGCCTATATCGTTGGCATTCTGATTGCTTGGCGCGTGGCGTTGATCGCGCTGCGTCGACCTGGGCTTTGGACGGACGAGACACCCCCGATGCGCCCCGACCAGCTTGAGGATTTAGTGACCTGGATCATCGCGGGTGTCATCCTTGGGGGCCGCTTGGGTTTCGTCCTTTTCTATCAGCCCGCCTACTACCTATCGCACCCGCTGGAAATCCTGATGGTCTGGCAAGGCGGCATGGCGTTTCATGGCGGCCTGCTGGGCGTGATCATCGCCAGTTATCTGTACGGTAAGCGCCACAAGATTCCGCTTCTCTCGCTAGCCGATCTGGTCGCCCACACGGTGCCACCCGGGTTACTGCTGGGGCGGCTCGCGAATTTCAGCAATGCCGAACTTTGGGGGCGGCCCAGTGAGCTGCCATGGGCGGTGATCTTTCCCGGCAGCGCGGCACAGGATTGTCCCGGCGTTGTGGCCGGAATGTGCGCCCGCCATCCTTCGCAGCTGTATGAAGCAGCACTTGAGGGGCTGCTTCTTGGTGCACTACTGATCTGGTTGGCCTATCGGCGTGGCGCGTTTCAGAAACCCGGTCTGATTATGGGCGTGTTTCTTGCAGGCTACGGCGCTTCGCGTTTCCTGGTCGAGTTCTTTCGCCAGCCGGACGCCCAATTTATCACGCCCGGCAACCCGCTGGGGCTTGCATGGCATGTGGGTGGGTACGGCTTGACCATGGGGCAGCTTTTATCATTGCCGATGATTGCACTTGGCCTTTGGTTTGCGCTGCGGGCGCGGCGTAGATCATGAATCTGAAGGATCTTCTGCTCCTCCGCATTCAAAATGATGGCCCCATGACCGTCGCCGACTACATGACCGAAGGCCTGATGCATCCCGAGCATGGCTATTACGCGACCCGCGACCCGCTGGGTGCCCAAGGTGATTTCATCACTGCTCCAGAAATCAGCCAAATGTTCGGCGAGTTGATCGGTTTGTGCCTAGCGCAATGCTGGCTTGATCAGGGCAAACCCGAACGCGTCGCACTGGCAGAGCTTGGCCCCGGTCGTGGCACGCTAATGGCAGACATCTTGCGCGCGACAAAAGGTGTTCCCGGATTTCATAACGCGATCGAGATTATGCTATTCGAGGCCTCTCCGGTCCTGCGCAGCATCCAGTCCAAAGCCCTACAGAACTATAAACCCCAATGGGTCGAGGCCATTTCTGATCTACCGGATCTTCCGCTGTATCTGGTGGCAAACGAATTCTTCGATGCTCTTCCCGTACGTCAGTTCCTGCGTGACGGCGAAGGTTGGCGCGAGCGATTGGTCGGGGGTGACGGCACTTCACTTGCATTCGGACTTGGCGCGCAGACCCCTCAGGCTACACTGAACGAACGATTACAGGATACACAGGATGGCGATCTGGTCGAGTTATGCGCTGCTGCAACCTCCATTCTGAGTAGCGTCGCGGGGCAGATTTCACGGAATGGCGGGGCCGGGCTCATCATCGATTATGGCGACTGGCGATCACTTGGAGACACTTTGCAAGCCTTGCAGACACATAAACCAGTCGACCCATTGGACCAACCCGGCCAGGCAGACCTGACAGCGCATGTCGACTTTGAGGCATTGGCGGTTACGGCGCGCGCTGCGGGCTGTGTCCATTCAAGGTTGACACCGCAAGGGGTGTTTCTTGAACGCCTAGGGATCACTGCGCGTGCTCAGTCTCTTGCTGCCCGGCTCAGCGGGTCACAGCTTGAGGCGCTGATATCCGCACATCGACGGTTGACGCACCCGGATGAAATGGGAAACCTATTCAAAGTACTGGGCCTATATCCGCAACACGCTGCACCGCCACCGGGACTGGAACCATGACATTGGAAATCCTCACATCTGATATTCTGTCCCCTGTACGACACGGGTTCTTCAGTCGTCGTGGCGGCGCCTCGTCAGGCATTTATGCGGGTCTCAATTGCGGAACCGGTTCAACTGATCTGGCCGAGGCCGTAGCCTTGAATCGTAGGCGCGTCGCCCAGGCCATGGAAGTCACCCCAGAGGGCTTGATCGGCGTGCATCAGGTGCATTCTCCAACCGTAATCACCGTGGACGGACCAATTAATGGCGAGAAGCCCAAAGCAGACGCGGTTGTTACGGCGACGCCAGGCCTCGCCCTGACGATATTGACGGCGGATTGTCAGCCAGTTCTATTGGCTGATTCTGACGCAAAAGTGATCGGTGCGGCGCACGCGGGTTGGCGCGGAGCGTTAGACGGCGTTCTAGAGGCAACTCTTGATGCGATGGAGGGATTGGGGGCCACACGGGCAAACACTGCAGCGGTCATTGGTCCAACCATTTCGCAACGTGCATACGAAGTTGGCCCGGAATTTCTGGACAGCTTTATCGCTGACTCGTCGGAAAACACGCGATTCTTCGCAAATGGCGAAGGCGACCGCCTGCACTTTGACTTACCCGCGTTTGGCCTGCACCGTTTGCGTCAGGCCGGTGTTGGACAAGCCGAATGGATTAAGCACTGCACGTATTCCGACCCTGATAGGTTTTATTCCTATCGGCGCTCAACCCACGCCAATGAGGTCGATTACGGCAGGTTGATTTCAGCGATCAGGCTGTAGATCTAGCCCGAATTAAGGCAACTTCGCCCAGATTCTGCCACATTTATTGTGTTTATCTGTCACAGAATCGTCTCAAATTTTCACCAATGCTCAGACGGTTACCCGAAATTGGGGCAGCTGAGCGTTGGCGTACGTAGCCAAGAGGTAACTAAAACCTTCTTATTGTCCTGAATTCATCCCGGATCAGCCTTATCGGTGCCGCAAAGCCGCATCACATTTGGTCCACATACAGGAACCGGGCGTTTCGCCCCAACGAAGCAGGATGATGAATATGAGAATGAAATCGCGCTTTCTGAATGCCGTGCTTACGGCCCTTAAGGATCAGGAACCAGAAATGCCCTGGAAGCGGGTTTCAAGTCACTCTGTCAGAGTCGCGCGCCGTCTGGCGGCTAGACGCTGACATGCAACCCCATGGGACCAGCTGCCGGTCTCAACGGGCAAGACACATACCGGGTAATGCTCTGGTTCGGTATGTGGGGCCGCGATCGAGATTGCGACCATGTTTCGGAGCGTGTGCGTGCGGGCAATTGAAGCCTGCAGTTTACGAGTTTGTCTGGGGGGTCACGAAATTGACCATGAACATTGGTGTTTAATTTTCGCGGCGCTGCGCACTTGCAGCATCGGCCGGTGTTTATCCCTTTGATTAAAGACAAAGAACAAAGCCGTTTGGCGCAGTTGCACGGGGGTTCAAAATGCCCGGACGGTATTTAGAGGAGACGGAATATATGGCTATTCCAAATTCTCTGGCACAAGCTGCCAGAAACGCGGTCGAGACATCAGCGCTGTTGCGCGATGTGCCTGGACCGTCAACAAAACCTAAGGCCCAGCTTCGAAGGTACGAAGTTTCTTGCCTGCTGGAAAATGGGGATGTTTCACAGACAAGGCATATCGCACCAGCCTTACCGATGTTCGAAGATGCGTTCTGCGCCTTTACACGTGGCTCGTTGGTCGAGACAACGCATGGTCCGATGGCCATTGAAGACCTGATGCCCGGTGATGATGTTCTTACTCAGAACGGATCATCCGAAACGGTGCTTTGGAAGGGGTCTGTAACACTAATCCCGGGGCGCGAAGATTCGCGTGGACGGACCCGTCCGCTGACCCGAATTATGGCCGATACCTTTGGGATGCAGAAACCAATGTCGGGCGTTATCGCAGGTCCCGCAGCACGTCTGCTCGCGACACCAGCGCATATGCGCCATTTGCATGCCGGCCAACCTATGCTGACACCCGTGAATGAGTTCCAAGACGGTACGAGCGTAATTGAAACGCTACCGCCGACTCCGGTTGAGTTGTTCCATATCTGCGTCGCGCGACATTCGGTCATCAGGGTTGATGGTCTGCAATTCGAAACCTACCATCCTGGCGTCAATGCTGTACGTATGATCAGCCACTCTTTGCGATCGATCTATCTGAATCTATTCTCACATATCGAATCACTGAACGATTTTGGCCCATTACTCTTGCCAAGGGCCGGAGATGGTGAAATTGACGCTCTAACAGCGTGAAATGGTTAACGATTACTGCAAGTGTAGAGGCATCATGCAGATATTAGTAATTTGGGCACTATCCCTGGCTGTGGCAGCGGTGCTGTCACCATGCGCGGTGGATCAATCTGGCATCAGGGTCAGGCCGTCTGGTTCATCCGGTCTTCCAGTACGTCAAATGGTACGCCTGGCTCGTCTTTTGCGCCTCGGATAACAAGCGAGGTTTTCACGCTGGCCACGTTTGGCGTAGTCAGCAGCTCTCCCGTAAGAAATTGCTGAAAACTGCTGAGATCCGGTGCAACGCATTTCAGGATGAAATCCACCTCGCCGTTCAGCATATGGCATTCACGGACTAAAGGCCATTCGCGGCAACGGTCTTCAAAGGCACTGAGTTCGGATTCAGCCTGGCTTTCCAACCCGACCATCGCAAAAACCTGCACCTCGAATCCAAGTTCGCGGGCGTTCACATCCGCATGGTAACCATGGATATAGCCCGAATCCTCCAATGTCCGCACCCGTCGCAGACAGGGTGGAGCCGATATTCCAACGCGTTTGGCAAGTTCAACATTGGTCATTCGGCCGTCGGCCTGCAGCTCCGCAAGAATCTTGCGGTCGATTTCATCCAATCGGGTCGCGACCATCGAATGCTCCTAAATTTTTCAGGTTGTTATATCAGCAGCCCCGGTGGGCGCAATAATATTTCACGACTGAGCAATTTTCGTTATCTCAAGTGTATGTTCGCCCGATTAACCTGTCATCAGTCGCATCACGCGCTCGCAAAATGAAAGGGCTTTAAGCTCTGCGTTGTGGTCGCTATATCGATCCGGATTGGAAAATTGCCCTAAAAGGCAGATCGAGTGGGGATACCATGGCTGAAACACGACACACAAAGGTTTTGATCATCGGATCAGGACCGGCCGGATACACTGCTGGCGTCTATGCAAGCCGCGCCATGCTGGAGCCGATTCTAGTGCAGGGGATCGAGCCTGGAGGGCAACTGACCACTACTACCGAAGTCGAGAACTGGCCCGGTGACACCGAGGTGCAAGGGCCGGATCTGATGGTGCGGATGCAGGATCACGCCAAGGCCATGGGATGCGAGGTCATCGGTGACATCATCAACGATCTGGACCTCAGCCAGCGCCCCTTCACGGCCAAGGGTGACAGCGGCACAGTTTATACTGCCGATGCAGTAATCCTGGCCACAGGCGCGCGGGCCAAATGGCTCGGTCTGCCATCCGAGGAAAAATTCAAAGGCTTTGGCGTCTCGGCCTGTGCAACCTGTGACGGTTTCTTCTATCGTGGGCAGGAAATTGTGGTAATCGGAGGTGGGAACACCGCGGTGGAAGAGGCACTGTTCCTGACCAATTTTGCCAGCAAAGTCACGCTGATCCACCGCCGCGATGAGCTGCGCGCCGAGAAGATTCTGCAGGACCGGCTGCTCAAGAACGAAAAGATCGAGCCGCTGTGGTTCCATGAATTAGACGAGGTCGTTGGCACCGATGCTCCGCTGGGTGTCGAAGGCGTCAAGGTCAAGAACGTCAAAACCGGAGAGATCACCGAAATCCCGTGCAAAGGCGTGTTTGTCGCTATCGGTCACGCCCCGGCGAATGAACTGGTTAAGGACACCTTGGAAACCCACATGGGTGGCTACGTCATTACCAAACCGGGCACGACCGAGACCTCGGTTCCGGGCGTCTTCGCAGCCGGGGACTTGACCGATCATGTGTATCGTCAGGCTGTAACGAGCGCTGGCATGGGTTGCATGGCTGCGCTGGACGCCGAGCGGTTCCTGGCGGAGAACGACTAGAATGATCACAGAGTTCTCCGGCCCGGTCTGGAGAATTCTGTTCCGCAGCCAATTGGGCATCCCATTGGCACCTGCCCGCGCACCCGAAGGCCGGTTTCATCATTCCGGCCAATTCGCCCTGTATGCTTCACTAAGCGCAGAAGGAGCTGGGATCGCGATACGGCGCTATGTCTCGCCATGCGATCCGCCGCGTGTAATTCAACAGTTTCAGGTTTCCGCAGCGCATTTGATGGACTTGCGGGGGCGCGCCGATGTCTCGATTGTCTGGCAAGACCTGCGGGACAACGGCACCCCTTCCCCAACTTGGCGATTTTCGGATGAAGCACGCGCAGTTGGTGCGGACGGGCTGTTGTACAGTTCGCGTTCGCGGCCCGAACTTAGCCATCTCGTGTTGTTCAGTACTGGGGTCAATTTGATACAGCCGGCTAGCACGCCTAACGATTGGCGTCCCGAAAGGTAACCTTGACCGGCGCACACCGCCGTATCAGGATCGATTCAAACAACGCGACGAACAGGTAAGCTTTTGGATAACGCACTTTGGCGCGGCGGATGGATGAGCCGGCTCAGGATCGCAAGCGGCCTCGTGCTGTTTGTCTTTGCGTTCTTTCACTTCATCAATATCGGCTTGGGTCTGTTTCACACCGATCTGCTGCATGGAATGCAGGACGGGCGCAAGACCGTTAGCCGCCACGGGATCGGAACCGTTCTGCTGTATGCCGCGCTGCTGGTTCACGCGGGGTTGGCTCTGATCTCGATCGCACAGCGCCGCACCCTGAGGATGCCTTTCAGTGTCGCTCTGCAAGTCGTTTTAGGTCTTCTAATCCCGCTTCAGCTGATCTCGCACCTAGTCCAGACCCGATATGCCCATGAAATATTCGGAGTAAATGACGAGATGGGCTATATCATTGTCTTGATGTGGCCCAACAGTGCGATCTGGATGCAAAGCTTACTGCTTCTGTTGGTTTGGGTGCATGGCTGCATTGGTCTTCATATGTGGCTGCGTCTGACGTTTTGGTGGCGCAAATTGACACCTTACCTGATCGGCGTTGCTGTTTTTATACCTGGCTTCGCGCTGGTTGGGCTTTTGACGGAAGGTCGTCGCATCTGGTCAGATTTCGCTGATCCAGACCTGCGCGAGCAATATATTGAACATTACAATTGGCCTTCACCCGAGGCATTTCAGGATCTGTTCGCAGTAAAAGACAATACGTTGTTGGTATTTTGGGGAGCGCTTGCACTCACCGGTGTGATCTATGTTGGGCGCAAGCTGTGGCGGCGGCGTCACTCGGTCCGTATCCGTTATGTGAATGGACCTGAAGTTGTATCCGAGAAGGGTATGACCCTACTTGAGATGTCGCATGCAAACGGCATCCCGCATACCGCCCTGTGCGGTGGCAAGGGTCGCTGCACAACTTGTCGTGTTGTCGTTGAAGAAGGGGGAAACCAGCTGCATCCACCCACAGAAATCGAAGCCCGTAGTCTGAGAGCCATAGGCGCCCCGGACGGCACGCGCCTGGCCTGTCAGATGCGCCCAACGGACCCAGTTACTGTATTTCGCGTGTTCAGACCTGATGGCGCGCGTGATCGAGCCCACGCCAGTCAGGGGCAGGAAAGGCAATTGGCTGTCCTGTTCCTTGACATGCGTGGATTTACAGCCCGCACAACCGGACAATTACCATATGACATCGTGTTCCTTTTGAACCGTTTCTTCGACGCGATTGTGCCTGCCATCACTGCTCAGGGTGGGGTAGTCGATAAATACATGGGGGATGGTTTGTTGGCCATGTTCGAAACGGCGGACACCAAAAGTTCCGCCCTTGCCGGGCTTCAGGCAGCCGCTGAAATTGGCCAGGCGTTAAAGAGATTCAACCAACAACTTGAGGCCGAGGGCAGCGCAGCCGTACGCATTGGCATGGGCCTGCATATAGGCGATCTTGTGTTGGGTGAAATCGGTGCCGCAAAGCACGCCCCACGCACCATCATCGGGGACGCAGTGAATGTAGCCAGCCGTCTGGAGGCCGAGACCAAAGCGCTGGGCGTCGAGCTACTTGTATCAGACAAAGTGCTTCAAGCGGCGGGACTGCAATGCAACCCAAGCGATTTACGTGATTTCAACTTGCGAGGCGTTACCGAACCTGTGCCCGCCCTGCCCGTCCAGAACGCATCCGAACTTGAGTCGCAGATCTCACCGCTGGAACAGATTGCCTGATTGACCACCCCAGATCAAATATCTGCGGAAAGTTCTCGGCGGTGGAAAGTAATAACCAGAAAAACGTTCCATTTCGGGAAAAAACCGCGCATATCCTCCTTTGTTTCTACCGGTCTATGGACATCACACCGAGGTCGGGGCAAATGCCTCACTAACACCTCTGAAACAACAGAAAACGACACTGCGATAAGAGATTTCCTATGACGATGCTAAGCAATCTGGCCCCGATCCCTGAATTATACGTTTCTTACGAATCCGCACAAAAACTAAAGGTCGAAGCAGCCGACCTAACCAGTTGGGACCTAAGTCCCCGACAGATCTGCGACTTGGAACTGCTTATGAATGGCGGGTTCAACCCGCTCAAAGGCTTCCTGAGCGAAGCCGATTACGACAACGTGGTCGATAACATGCGCCTGGCCAATGGAACGCTGTGGCCGATGCCGATCACGCTGGACGTTGATGAGGAATTTGCGGCAACCATCGAACTGGGTCAGGACATTGCCCTGCGTGATCAGGAAGGCGTCATTCTGGGCACCATGACCGTGACCGACCGCTGGACGCCAGACAAGGCACGCGAGGCCGAGAAGGTCTTTGGTGCGGATGATGATGCCCATCCGGCGGTGAACTACCTGCACAACGTGGCAGGCAAGGTTTATTTGGGTGGCCCTATCACTGGCATCCAGCAGCCAGTTCACTATGACTTCAAAGCCCGCCGCGACACGCCAAACGAATTGCGCGCGTATTTCCGCAAAGTTGGCTGGCGTCGGATCGTCGCGTTCCAAACACGCAACCCTTTGCACCGTGCGCATCAGGAATTGACGTTCCGCGCCGCAAAAGAGGCACAGGCCAACTTGCTGATCCATCCCGTGGTTGGCATGACCAAACCGGGCGACGTGGATCATTTCACCCGCGTGCGTTGCTACGAAGCCGTGCTGGACAAATACCCGGCCTCAACCACCTCGATGTCGCTACTGAACCTTGCGATGCGCATGGCTGGCCCGCGCGAGGCGGTCTGGCACGGGTTGATCCGCGCAAACCACGGTTGCACCCATTTCATCGTTGGTCGTGACCACGCCGGTCCGGGCAAAAACTCGGCTGGTGAAGATTTCTATGGCCCCTACGACGCGCAGGACCTGTTCCGAAAATATCAGGACGAGATAGGCGTCGAGATGGTCGACTTCAAACACATGGTTTACGTGCAGGAACGCGCCCAATACGAGCCGAATGACGAGATTCTGGACAAGAACAACGTCACGATCCTGAACATCTCGGGCACGGAACTGCGCCGCCGTTTGCGCGAAGGGCTTGAGATTCCGGAATGGTTTTCGTTCCCCGAGGTTGTACAAGAATTGCGCAATCGTTTCCCGCCGCGATCTCAACAGGGTTTCACAGTGTTCTTCACGGGCTTCTCGGGCTCAGGCAAATCCACAATTGCCAACGCTTTGATGGTCAAACTGATGGAGACCGGGGACCGTCCTGTCACCCTGCTTGACGGGGATATCGTGCGAAAGAACCTGTCCTCTGAGCTGGGCTTCTCAAAAGAGCACCGCGACCTGAACATCCGCCGCATCGGCTATGTGGCCAGTGAGATCACCAAAAACGGCGGTATCGCGATCTGTGCGCCGATTGCACCCTATGCCACCACCCGGCGCGCCGTGCGCGAAGAGATCGAACAATTCGGTGCGTTCTGCGAAGTGCATGTGGCCACCAGTATTGAGGAATGCGAGCGCCGCGATCGTAAAGGCCTTTATAAGCTCGCGCGTGAGGGTAAAATCAAGGAATTCACAGGAATTTCTGATCCTTACGATGTGCCCGAAAATCCCGAGCTAAGCGTCGAAACCAAGAATGTCGAAGTCGACAACTGCGCCCATCAGGTTCTGCTGAAACTGGAAAGCATGGGATTGATCGCTGCCGGTTGAGCACCTCGTAAAAGTAACGGCAGCCTCCGTCATTCGGAGGCTGCCACCTTCGTCTGAAACACCCCACGTTGCCGGATCTGGTGAAAACCGAATATAGATTGAGCAATCGAATGATTGGGTGTGGTCACTGAATGGCGCAGCCTCTGCCAACTATCGCCGGCTTCTGGTACGGTTCGAATTTATCCTGGATCGAGGCGCTTTGCATCCAATCTTATCTCGATAACGGTCACGAGTTCGTTCTATACACCGCCGAACAGATCGATGGTGTACCAGACGGTGCCGTAATTCGCCCTGCATCCGAGATACTCTGGCCTGCTCCGTTCGATCTTGAGAATAACGACCGACATCGAATCGCAGTTTTCTCAGACATCTTTCGGCTGCATCTGATGCGGAAAACCAGTTCTATCTGGGTCGATCTGGACGCGTACTGCGTCAGGCCATTTGAGTTCGAAGGCCCTTATGTCTTTGGCTCCACATCATCTGGATCACTACCGAACGGTGTTCTCCGGCTGCCGAGTGAGTCACAGGCACTGACGCAGATGTTGGAATTTGTGGCGGCCGAAAACCCAACCCAACCATGGCGTGGACCACGCTTGCACCGAAAGAACCGCGATCGTTCCATGCGTGGAGAAACATGGGGGATCGAGACGCTGCCCTGGGGGTGTTCCGGCCCCAAGGCGCTGACTCATTTCATGAACAAGACGGGTGAGGATCGCCAAGCAAAACCGCCAGATACGTTTTATCCACTTGAACAGCAAGAGCTTTGGAAACTGCACGCCCCGAACATTGCGCTGAAAGAGTTCGAGGGTGAGCGGACCTATTCAGTTCATATCTACGGCCATCAAAAGAAATGGCTGGCAAGTCAAAATGCAGGCCTGCCGCAGACAGGGTCATATCTGGAAAGGATCTGCGAAAGGCATTCGATTGATCCGGCTTCGCGACCAATCATTCAGGCAGATTGGATGAAGCAGTAAGCTGCGACAGACCCAATGCGCTATGACAACCCGTCAGGCAGGTCTACCTGCCCACGCATCAGCACATGGCCGCGCCCGGCAACTTTGATTCCAGTCATGGCTTGGGAGGGCCCAACCTTCGTAACGCGCGCCTGGCCGGGCCGCCCCATATCTTGCCCCTGCTCAGCGATAAAACAGTCCTTCTTCATCAAATTATATTTCCACAGATAGGCCGCCATCGCCCCGGTCGCCGAACCCGTAAACGGGTCTTCGGGAGGACTTGGCGGCGCCATCAAAAGGCGCGAAAATGTATCGCCTTCCGCCGTTGCGCCATCGAGTGTGACCAGAAACGGCTCGGCCATGTCGGACCCCGAGAATCCAGCCCTTTCAGCAATTCTTCCAAGCGAATCCACGTCAAGCTTAGCCGCACGCAGCGCTGCGTGATCGCGCAAAACCGTGATGCAGAACGGCAGTCCGGTCGAAACGAATTGAGGTGGAGAGACAATTGCAGCCTCAGGCAACCCGATAGCAGCAGCAACCAACTTGGCTGGCACCTGATCACCAAATTGCGGAGCGACCTGCGTCATCTCAATTTCATCGCCATTAAGATCGATCGATACGATCCCTGCCCCGGTTTCCAGCGTCAGCGCATCGCCTTCGAACAGGTCACGCGAACACATTGCCGCAACGGTTGCGATTGTCGGATGCCCAGCAAACGGAATTTCCCGGCTGGCAAGAAAATATCGGACTCGGATGTCGGCTACATCCGATGGTCCTGTGAAGGTGCATTCAACCAATGAGGTTTCGCGCACGTAAGACATGCAAACCTCATCCGTCAGGCTGGCCCCGCCATGCACGACTGCGCAGCCATTACCGCCAAAGGCCCGATCACTGAATGCGTCCACC
The DNA here is from genome assembly GCF_056535285.1 of Ruegeria sp. O11. Taxonomy (NCBI): domain Bacteria; kingdom Pseudomonadati; phylum Pseudomonadota; class Alphaproteobacteria; order Rhodobacterales; family Roseobacteraceae; genus Ruegeria; species Ruegeria sp. O11. The sequence goes on from NZ_JBQERS010000006.1 coordinate 83,941, forward strand.
CAGTCAAAATCATACCAGCTCATGATGCACACTCCTGCTTTGCCGACTGCGGCAAGATCACCGCAGTCGAGGCAAATGTCACGTCATTTCAGCAGAGTGCGGAGCCGGTTCAGTGAACGGCCACGGGCGAAAGATCATGCTCCCGTGCAAGTACAAAGGCCAGTTTGCGGTCGGCCACCAAAGCCAGCTGCTGACCATCGGAATCGTGAACTGCATAAAGCTGATCCAAGTCGCCTGCCTGCTCGCGCACGTCGCGCGGCAAATCGGCCACATCGACCGCCTTCACATAAACGATCCGGTTGCCTTCGGTATTTATCTCAATCGGTGTATTCATTGCTCTTACCCCTTCTTGATGTTGATTGTCTGAACCACGGTTTCTGGCACGGCGCGGGTCAGATCCACATGCAGCAGACCGTTTTCCATGATCGCCTCGCCCACCTCGACACCATCCGCCAGCACAAACATGCGCTGGAATTGACGGGCCGCGATGCCGCGGTGCAGGAAAATGCGCCCTTCACTGTCATCGCGTTGACGGCCCCGGATCACCAGTTGGCGATCCTCGATCGTGATCGACAAGTCCTCTTCCGCGAAACCAGCCACGGCCAGTGTGATGCGATAGGAAAAATCCGAAGTCTGCTCGATGTTATAGGGCGGGTACCCTTCGTTGCCAGCCTTTGCAGACCGTTCCAGAAGGCGTTCCAACTGCTCGAACCCCAAAAGATGCGGGTATGAGCCTAAGGTAAGTTTCGACACGTATTTTCGTCCTTCTTTGTCAAAGCGACGTTTTGTGCGGCCCCGTTCTGGCAACCGCGTATAATAGAATATGGGAAGATACAGGGATGTCCACAAGGTCTGGCCGGATAAAGCCTGACACACTATCTTGTGCGTAAAGCACCACATGAGCTACTGAGTCGCCAATGAACGCGCCCACCGATCTTTCGATGAAAACCGATGAAGTCCTGCGTGTTGAGTTGGAGGTTTTTCGCCGCCAGCACCGCGATCTGGACGAGGCAATTGAAGCTCTGCAGGCCAAGGGAACCTCGGACCAGCTGACGATCAAGCGGCTGAAAAAGCAGAAACTGCGCCTGAAAGACATTATTCGTCTGATCGAAGACCGATTGACCCCCGATATCATCGCCTGAAACGCGCGTACCGCATTGCCACATAAGTGGATTTGGCTATAGTGCGCGCTCTTTCCGAAGGCAGGGGCACAGTAGCTATGAGCGATGTGAAAGTAGGGATCATCATGGGCAGCCAGTCGGACTGGCCCACGATGAAAGAGGCCGCCGACATACTGGATGAATTGGGCATCGCATATGAGGCACGCATCGTCTCAGCTCATCGCACGCCAGACCGTCTTTGGGACTATGGCAAATCCGCTGTTTCGCGCGGCTTAAACGTGATTATCGCAGGTGCAGGCGGCGCAGCACATTTGCCCGGCATGATGGCGTCAAAAACCCGCGTTCCGGTGATCGGCGTGCCAGTGCAGACCCGCGCATTGTCGGGTGTGGATTCGCTTTATTCCATCGTGCAGATGCCCAAAGGCTTTCCAGTAGCGACCATGGCAATTGGATCGGCTGGCGGGGCCAATGCAGGGCTGATGGCCGCTGGCATTCTGGCGTTGCAGGATGCAGCATTGGCAGAGCGACTGGATGCCTGGCGCGAGGCGCTCTCGGCCTCGATTCCCGAGGAACCTGAGGGATGAGCCGCATCGGCATCATCGGCACCGGCCACATCGCAGCACCGATTGCACGACTAATGGCTTCGAAAGGTCATGAAGTTTGCGTTACCCAGCGCAACGTGCAGGTTTCCGAGGCTTTGAAGGCAGAGCTTGGAGTCGGCGTCGGAACTCCGCAGGAGGTACTTGATGGCTCAGACATCATCTTCCTCTGCCTGCGCCCACATATTGCAGAAGATGTTCTGAGCCCGCTTACCTTTCGCTCTGATCAGCAGATCGTATCTGTGATGGCTGCGGTGCCTCAGACCCAGCTTGCCACATTATGCGCGCCAGCATCAGATTTCGTGCAGACCATCCCGCTAGGGTTCTTGCAGACCGGAGGATGCCCACTCGCCGCCTACGGCAATGATCGCTTGTTGGCCGAGTTGTTTGAGCCAGAAAACCCCGTGGTAAAAGTCGCTGACGAAACGGCATTGAACGCCCATTTCGCAATCTGCGCCATGGTGCCAGGCCTTCTGGATCTGATGGCAACCGGTGCAGGCTGGCTGGCCGAGCAAACCGGCGACGAACATGGTGCCGAGTTCTACACCACTCAACTGATGTCAGGCTTCCTTGAAGCCACGCAGAAAGGGCAAGCGGGTCAATTGGCTACAGAGCGCGACGCACTTGCGACCGAAGGCACGCTAAGCCTTCAGATGACAGATACCTTGCAGTCCGAGGGCGCGCATGATGCTTTGCGCAACGCTCTTACAGCGATTGGCAAACGATTGGAGACGTAACGATGGCAGATATGCTCCCGACCGGTGCAATGATCGGAATACTGGGCGGTGGCCAACTGGGCCGTATGCTGTCGGTCGCCGCAGCACGACTGGGGTTCAAGACTCATATCTTTGAACCAGGTACGAACCCGCCCGCCGGACAGGTGGCGGATCGTGTCACAACCGCTGCGTATGATGATGAGAACGCTCTCAAGGCCTTTGCGGAATCGGTAGACGTCATCACCTATGAATTCGAAAACATACCCACTCAGGCGCTGGATCTGCTTGAAGCGCATCGCCCAATCCGCCCCGGCCGTGAGGCGTTGCGGGTCAGTCAGGACCGGCTGACCGAGAAGACCTTTCTGCAAGGTCTGGGCCTTAAAACTGCGCCCTTTGCAGACATCACCGATCTGAACACTCTACAGGCTGCAATTGATGAAATAGGCACCCCTGCGATCCTGAAAACCCGCCGCTTTGGATATGACGGCAAAGGGCAAGCCCGCCTGCGTGCGCCCGACGACGCCGAGGCAGCTTTGGGTGATATGGCAGGTGCGCCGTCCATTCTGGAAGGGTTCGTGGAATTCAGCCATGAAGTGTCGGTTATCGCAGCGCGTGGCCTCGACGGTCAGGTCGCCTGTTTCGATCCCGGCGAGAACGTGCATCGTGATGGCATCCTGCATACGTCCACAATCCCAGCACGCCTGTCTCCGGCGCAACGAACAGACGCTGTATTACTCGCGGCCAATATCCTGAACGCGCTGGATTATGTTGGCGTGATGGGAGTTGAACTGTTCGTGACGCCTGAAGGCTTAGTCGTGAACGAAATCGCGCCTCGGGTTCACAACTCGGGTCACTGGACACAGAATGGTTGTGCCGTAGATCAGTTCGAGCAGCATATTCGAGCAGTGACAGGTTGGCCATTGGGCGACGGGCAAAGGCACTCGGACGTTGTGATGGAGAACTTAATTGGTCACGACATGGACCGCGTGCCCGAGCTTGCGCGTGAGCGGGATATCGCGCTGCATCTCTACGGCAAGACCGAGGTCAAGGTGGGCCGCAAGATGGGGCATTTCAATCGTATCGTGCGTTAGAAGTAATCGCGCTGACGCGCAATGCCTCTGGCGGGGATACTTTGGGCCAGATGAAGCTGGGATCAGCTTAGAAACCGCCTAGCGATATCACCGGACATGTAGCTGACGCGCCCACCTGACAAAGTGGCCGCAACACGTTGGGTTGTTGCGTCCAATATTACAAGATCAGCGCGTTTTCCGGGTTGCAGTGCTCCACGATCCTTGAGGCCCAGAACTTCTGCGGGACCCGAAGAAACCAAAGCCCAAGCATTTGTGAGATCCAGCAAACCGGATTTAACCAGCATCAACGCAGCACGACGTGGGCTGGGGTAGTGGTAATCCGATGCCAGCGCATCACACAGACCCATTGCGATCAGGTCCAAAGCACTGGCATTTCCCTTATGCGAACCGCCACGAACGACGTTTGGCGAACCGAGGATGATGTGATCACCACCCGCTCTGGCGGCTTCGGCGGCTTCAAGCGTTTCGGGGAATTCCGAGATCATGACACCGCGATCGCGCCAGACCGTACGATCCTGAGAAGTGGAGTCATCATGGCTGCCCAGTCGTATGCCTCGTTCTGTGAGTTTAGCGCAAAGCCCATCCAATGCAGCTGGCACCTCGGTACTGCGTGCGTGCATTGATAGCAGCATGTCAAAATGGGTTTCCGGATTACGCCCCGCCTTCAATGCCTGCCCCGTCAGACGCGGTGGTTTGCGCCCTTCCGCCAACCGATCATGAGGCAGATGATCGTTTAGGACCACGTAGGGGACCTGCCAGCTTTCAATGCGCTCTGGCAGCACCTCATAGTCGTCCAGCATATGGGTTTCAAAGCGTAGCTGTGGGATCAGATCTGTCGCCACATCATCATGGACCGCCGATATGGCCTCGAAGACTTGCCCGGCAAATTCGGGTCCGCGCACGCCACCTTCCCAGCTGTGAAACTGCGCCAGAACAGCGGTCGTAATTCCGTTTGCCGCCAATTCCGCCTCAACCGATAAAATGCCCTCTGCCATCTGCTTCATCGCGCCACGACGCGGTGCGATATGGCGTTCGAACCCGTCGCCATGCAGATCTATGATCCCGGGCAGAACAAAATAGCCCGACAAATCAATCTGCCTCCCTGCCCTGCCCGACTGTACAAGACCGTCTGCGATGGATAATTCACCGCTCGTAAGCCCATCCTCCGGCAGCAGAACATCTGCGCCGGTCAATGTCAGTTCCAATGAGCTCATTGAGTGCGCTCCGATTCGGGTTCCGAGCAGTCTTCGCCCAGACAGATCTGATCGATGATATCCATCACCCCATCAAGCCAAGTGATCTGGGGATCAAACTGTCCGAATTCGATGAAATGCAGTGTCTGCGCCATGACGCGTGGGTTATTCATCATGAACGTATGGGTAACCGGCAGGACAATATGATCTGACATACCCTCAACTTTTGTTGTCTCAATTGAGACCTTGCCGTCATCGGGCCCGTCAATAAGGGACGAAAAAAGCGGATTTAAAGAATTCTCTCCCGCAATCACCCCCAGATCGAAGTCGACAGGCGGCAAGCGGCGCGGAATGCCCTCGGGGCCTGTTCCCAATGCCAGACCGGCGGGTCCATTCAGAAAACCGAACACCTCCCAAGCGCCAAGCTCATCTACCAGTTGGCTGCCTTGGTTCGGGGGGCCAAGCATAACGACGCGCCCAAGTTTCTCGGGTTCATTATCCTGCAACCAATACCGTAACAGAATGCCTCCCATCGAATGGGCCACGACGTTCACCGTGTCGTCACCACAGGCCTCGAAAGCATCGGGCAATGTCTGGTTGGCGAGCTCGGGTATCGGCAAATCTGTCGATGGGTAACCCGGCCTGATTACCGTATAGTCATGGGCATGGAAAAGCTGCTCCATGACGGTAAACGAAGCCTCGGTACGCGCAAGCCCGTGGAGCAGCACAACGCATTTCGCCTGTACCGCCACGGGAGCAATAGTAAGAAAGATCGCTGCTACAAACTTCATACCCGCCAAATAAGACTTAACCAAAGTTGAGAAAACCCCTAGTCGCCGCGCCGCCGCGTCACTGCCAGCGCAATTCCGCCCAGCACAAAACTTGCTCCTAGCAACAGCCGTAGGTTCGCAACCTCTGATAGCAAAATGATACCGGCGGCAATGGCGATGACCGGAACGCTGAGTTGTACGATCGCGGCGACAGCAGGCGAAAGCTGCGGCACAACGCGATACCACAGTGCATAGCCCAGACCGGACGTGACGCCTCCGGATAACGCCGCCAATACATAGCCTAGCGTCGTCATATGCCAGTCACTGCCCATTAGGAACAAGGCGAGTGCCGTAAATGGCAAAGCCACAATGAAGTTTGCAGCAGTTCCCGACAACGCGTCTGGTTCTGATCGCCCAGAGATGGAATAGATAGCCCATCCAACCCCGGCAGCCGTCATCATACTCGCACCCAACGGATCGACCTGCACCGGCCCGGCAGGCCAAAGGACAATTACCAGACCGCCCAGCGCAACCCCGGCACCCAGTAGCTGCCGCATCATGGGTACCGAGCCAGTCAAAGCCCCGATGGCGAACATCGTGATCTGCACCACTCCAAACAGGATCAATGCGCCAAGCCCTGCATCGAGCGTCAGATAGGCGACGGAGAATCCGATCATGTAGAGTAATAGCGACCCTGCCCCAGCTATGCGCCGGCGGCTAAACACTGGGATTGTGCCGCCTCGCATAACCACCAGTGCAGCCAAAACCAAAGCACCAGACAATACTCGGACGACCGCAAATCCCGCCGGATCACTGGCACCGCTATCAATCGCGAGCCGATTAAGGATTGAGTTTGCCGCGAAGGCGCACATGGTCAGTGAGGTCAAAAGAAACAGGCGCATATCGACGGCATAGAGGTTTCAACGCGGTTTGCACACTCACTTTTCTGCGCGAACACAGCACGCGGCTCGCCGTGTTTACCAGCGCAAACTAAAACGGGGCCGCCCAAAGGCGACCCCGTCGATAAGCGCTATGGCTTGAGCAGCTTACATCATGCCGCCCATGCCGCCCATGTCAGGCATGCCACCGGCAGGTGCCGCGCCTTCTTTGGCGGGCTTGTCGGCAACCATTGCTTCGGTGGTGACCAGCAGGCCTGCAACCGATGCCGCATCTTCCAGAGCGGTACGGACAACTTTGGCCGGGTCGATGACGCCGAACGAGAACATGTCGCCATATTCTTCGGTCTGAGCGTTGAAGCCGAATGCTGCGTCGGAAGATTCACGAACCTTGCCTGCAACAACTGCACCGTCGACACCTGCGTTCTCGGCGATCTGACGCAGCGGCGATTCAATAGCCTTGCGCACGATGTTGATGCCTGCGTTCTGGTCAGCGTTTGCGCCTTCCAGAGTTTCCAGTGCTTTACCAGCCTGAACCAGAGCAACACCACCGCCGACAACGACGCCTTCCTGAACGGCAGCGCGTGTCGCGTTCAGAGCGTCGTCCACACGGTCTTTACGCTCTTTCACTTCAACTTCGGTCATGCCGCCGACGCGGATAACGGCAACACCGCCTGCCAGTTTGGCAACGCGCTCTTGCAGCTTCTCACGGTCGTAATCCGACGAGGTTTCTTCGATCTGAGTGCGGATCTGAGCAACACGTGCTTCGATCTCGGCCTTCTCGCCTGCACCGTCGACGATGGTGGTTTCGTCTTTGGTGATTTCGATCTTCTTGGCGGTGCCCAGCATGTCCATGGTGACGGACTCGAGCTTCATGCCCAGATCTTCGCTGATGACCTGACCGCCGGTCAGGATTGCGATGTCCTGCAGCATGGCTTTACGGCGATCGCCGAAGCCCGGTGCTTTGACCGCAGCAATTTTCAGGCCGCCGCGCAGTTTGTTGACAACGAGAGTTGCCAGCGCTTCGCCTTCAACATCCTCAGCAATGATCAGCAGCGGTTTTTGCGACTGGATCACCTGCTCGAGCAGCGGAACCATCGGCTGCAGCGAGGACAGTTTCTTTTCGTGCAGCAGGATCATGCAGTCGTCGAGTTCTGCGATCATCTTGTCTGCGTTGGTGACGAAGTAAGGCGACAGGTAGCCACGGTCGAACTGCATACCTTCGACAACATCGGTCTCGGTTTCCAGACCTTTGTTTTCTTCGACGGTGATAACGCCTTCGTTGCCAACCTTCTGCATCGCGTCTGCGATCTGCTGGCCAATCTCGGCTTCGCCGTTGGCCGAGATGGTGCCAACCTGAGCAACTTCTGCGCTGTCTTTAACTTCGCGCGAAGCGTCTTTGATGCCTTCAACAACCTTAGCAGTTGCCAGGTCGATGCCGCGCTTCAGGTCCATCGGGTTCAGGCCAGCAGCAACCTGCTTCAGACCTTCGCGAACGATGGCTTGAGCCAGAACGGTTGCAGTGGTGGTGCCGTCGCCGGCTTCGTCATTGGTGCGGCTGGCGACTTCTTTCACCATCTGCGCGCCCATGTTTTCGAACTTGTCTTCCAGTTCGATTTCCTTGGCAACCGAAACACCGTCTTTGGTGATGCGCGGTGCGCCGAAGGATTTGTCCAGAACCACGTTACGGCCTTTGGGGCCCAGGGTCACTTTAACAGCATCGGCCAGAACATTTACACCGGCCAGCATGCGGTTACGGGCATCGGTGTCAAACTTGACGTCCTTTGCAGACATGTTGTCTCTCCTTGAGAATATCTATTGAGATGAAGATCAGAGAAAGCGCTTGGGCTTACTCGATGATCCCCATGATGTCGCTTTCTTTCATCATCAGCAGCTCTTCGCCGTTGACCTGAACCTCGGTGCCCGACCATTTGCCGAACAGGATCTTGTCACCAGCTTTTACAGCCATCGCGATCAGTTCGCCGCTATCCTTGCGCGCGCCTTCGCCGGTTGCGACGACTTCGCCTTCGCTGGGCTTTTCTTTTGCGCTATCGGGAATGATCAGGCCGCCTGCGGTTTTTTCTTCGCTTTCGGTACGGCGAACCAGTACGCGGTCATGAAGCGGTTTCAATGCCATCTTTGCAGCTCCTTGGGCTCAAAGTTTGTTTATCCTCCCCTCGCCGACTGACGAGGCGTTAGCACTCGGGTCTCATGAGTGATAACGACGCATAGCTAGGGAGTAACCGAAAGTGAGTCAACAAGCTGCATGAATATTTTTTGCAGCTTAAAGAATCCATAGTAATTGGTTTACTCAATACCCCGGCAGACTAATCTGGTCGCACCCTTGATTGAGGCGGAAACTTTGATGCCTAGATGCCAGTTCCTTGCCGCCGCGAATGTGCTTTCACTTGCTCTGATCATCTGTTTCGCCGCTACGGCGCAGGCCCAAACCCTTATTCAAACCACCCGATTATGGGAGCACCGCTTGGACGCGCGAATTGGCGTCCTTCTGCATGAAACTGACGCTGCCTGGGAAGTCTCGCATCGGGCCGATGAGCTGTTCCCGATGTCCAGTACATTCAAGCCACTCTTGTGCGGTGCGATTTTGGCAGGTGTGGATTCTGGTGCAGTAGACCTGTCAGAAAATGTGGCAATTCAGACATCAGACCTTGTGGAATACTCACCTGTTACGAGCGAACACGTTGAGACAGGAATGACAATTGGTGAGTTATGTCAGGCAACCATGACAATCAGCGACAACGCAGCGGCCAACCTCTTGTTAAAACAACTGGGCGGGCCAGCCGGGCTGACCGAGTTCCTCCGGGCAACGGGCGACGGCACTACACGCCTGGATCGTTGGGAGACTGCCCTGAACGAAGCCACCCCTGGCGACCCGCGTGATACAACGACACCACGGGCAATACTGGAGACAATAGAACGGCTGTTATTCGACGAGGTGCTTTCACCCGCCTCAGCCGCGCAGCTTGGGCAATGGATGATTGATGATCAGGTGGCCGACGGGCTTATCCGCGCTCATCTGCCAAAAAGTTGGCTAATTGGGGACAAAACCGGAGCAGGAGGTTACGGCAGCCGCGCGATCATCGCCTTTTTGCAGACACCTGAACCACGAACATATATGGCAGCCATCTATCTAACTGAAAGCGACGCTCCATTTCCTGAACGCAACGCGGTGCTCTCAGACATTGGCCAAGCGATGATCGCTGAGATTAGCGCACGGATTGACTGATCACCTTCAGCACGCGGCAAGTCGGCTATTCCGCTTCTTCCCAGCTATATGCCCAATGTTTCAATCCTTCGACCCCCGAGGCAGATAGGGCATATACGCCTTTCTCCACCTTCTCAAACCAGCCGTAGTGGTTGTCATACATCAGGCGCGTGGCTGTTTGGACCCCCGTCGCCTTTGCCACCGTTGCCCCTTTGACCGCGCCATGTTCAGCCAGATGTGCCGCGCATTTAAGCGCATCTTGCCGATAGGCCGTCACAATACCATGGCGCGTGGCACCGCCTGCATTCGGATCACCCTGTAGCCGTTCAAATTCCCGCAGCAATCGCTTGGCTTTCACCTTGTCTTTGCGTGGCGTATATGGGCCAGGGTCGCATTGAACCTCAACCGTACCATCCGGGCGCACGGTGATCAGGCCCAGGCCCAAACGGCGACACATCGCCAGATTGTCCTTCAAAGCCCGTCGCGCCATTCGCCCTTTGGGCTTACAGACCCCGATGTAGACTTGATCGGTCACTTTCAGGCGCGTGATGGCCTGATGAAACAGCGCAAGGTTAAAGCGCAGTTTGAGTTCGACGATCACCAAGTCTTCGCCATCGCGTACGGCCACGATATCCGCAGCGCCGACCTCTCCTTTCACGGTATAGCCCTGTCGTTCCAACAACGCTTTGATTGGAGGGTAGAGATCTTGCTCAAGCTTCATGAGGCCATGCTATGCGGTTTCGTGCAGATTGCCAGCCGCTGCTTGATAACAAACCACGTTGCAGGCCGTAAGAAGGCAGGGGTATGAATTGTGCATCGTCGCAAGCTGCGGAAGGATTCCCATGCGTCTGCTCAGCATCTGTCTTTGCCTATTATTTCCTATCACCGCGCAAGCAGCCTGTGAGGGGCGAGATCTGAGGCTTGATCTGTCGACCGAAGCTCAGGCTGAGCTGGACGATACGCTTCGCGCTATTCCATTTCCGGAAGGCAATCACTGGATCGCCACGAAGGACAACACTGTGCTGCATTTGATCGGCACTCTGCACACCAACGATGCGCGAATGGGGCCAGTGGTTGATAGATTAGCGCCAGTCCTGAGCCAGGTCGACGCGTTCTACTTTGAAGTTACAAAGACAGAAATGGAGGCTTTCGAGAAAGACTTGGCCGAGGACCTCAGCCCGGTATTGATCACATCAGGGCCGACTTTGATCGATCTGATGTCAGAAGAAGATTGGGCCGCGTTGTCGGAAACGCTGGCTGATCGCGGGATTCCCAGTTGGATGGCTGCGAAGATGCGCCCTTGGTTCCTGAGCATGATGCTTGGCATTCCGCCTTGCCTGATGAGTACCCCCGATTTCGATCGGGGCATGGATACGCGCTTGACCGAATTGGCCGATGAACATCAAATTCCTCAGTATTCGCTCGAACGCATCGAGGACTTGATTGTCATGTTCGACAGTCATTCGTTGGAAGATCAGGTTGCCTCGCTGACCCGGATGTCAGGCGCACTGGAGGCGGGTGACGATCAAATGATCACCATGGCGAATGCGTATATCGAGGAACAGCACGCCGCAATCATGGAATTGGCCAAGATACAGGGGCTTGAAGCATCAGGACTGACACCCGAGGAGTTTGACGCCGAATGGCAGAGTTTTGAGGATCAGCTTCTGATACAGCGCAACGCAAATTGGATGGAAATAATTTTGAGCCTGAAGGATCAGACCGCAGTCATCGCTGTCGGGGCCGGACATCTAAGCAATGACTACGGCTTGCTAAACCAGTTGCAACATGCGGGATACACCTTGGAGCGCGCTGAATTCTAGGAAATCAGACCAAGGGTCGCAGCACCTTTCCTTCCAGGTGACATCCGGGATTGACCACCCTATAAGGCGCGCAAATCCACATTCTTCAGGACACGCGACATGACAACGCTAGTTTTTGGCCATAAATCTCCCGACACCGATTCCACCGGCTCTCCGATCCTGTGGTCCTGGTATCTGAACGAAGTGAAGGGTGAGCAGGCCCAGCCTGCATTGCTGGGTGAACCCAACACCGAAGCGGCGTTCATGCTGGAACGCTGGGACCTGCCCAAGCCTCAGATCATCGAGGACGTGGCAGAAGATGCGCCCGTTATCATCGTCGACACCAACAATCCGGCTGAGTTGCCGGCCAGCATCAACAGCGCCGACATCCGCGCGATCATCGACCACCACAAGCTGGTTGGCGGACTTGAAACCAAAGGCCCGATCGATATCACCGTGCGCCCACTGGCCTGCACGGCAACCATCATGGTCGACCTGATGGGTGACGATGCCGCCAAGATGCCTGACGCCATCAAAGGTGCAGCGCTGACCTGCATCCTGTCGGACACGCTGGAGTTCCGCTCACCCACCACCACCGCCCATGATCGTGCCGTGGCCGAGAAATTGGCGGCTGAGCTTGGTCTGGATGTCGCGGCCTACGCCGCCGACATGTTTGCAGCGAAATCGGATGTCTCGTCTTTCTCGGACGCCGAACTGATCCGCATGGACAGCAAGGAATACGAAGTCGACGGCACCAAGTTCCGGGTCTCGGTTCTGGAAACTACAGCACCCGGCGTCGTGCTGGATCGCAAGGACAGCATCGTAAGCACGATGACCGATGTGGCCAAAGAAGACGGTGTTGATCAGGTGTTGCTGTTCGTGGTCGACATTCTGAACGAAGAGGCGACCCTGCTGGTTCCAAACGATCTGGTCAAAGGCGTCGCCGAGAAAAGCTTTGGCGCTACCGTAGACGGCGACGCGGTTGTCCTGCCAGGCATCATGAGCCGGAAAAAGCAGATCATTCCAAACCTCAAGGTCTGAGTTTAGATCATCAAAGGCGCTCGAACCGGGCGCCTTTCTTTTTGCGAGGCTCTACCTCGCGCTCCGGGATATTTGTGGACAGATGAACAAGGGAATCCTATTCCCTTCAACACGCCCAAAGCGGGACCTCTGGCAAATCTGGCCGGGCTCTGCCATAGGCTTGGTATCTTGCATTCCCTGTTCCACGAGGCGCGCCATGACTCAAATCGTTTCTTCACTTGCGGAAATCTCTGACAGGTACAAAGCGCTGTTCGTTGATTTGTGGGGGTGCGTTCACAACGGGATCACCGCCTACCCCGAGGCCGTGGCTGCCCTGCAAGCTTATCGGCAAAAAGGCGGCACTGTGGTTCTGGTGACCAACTCTCCCAAGCCCCGAGCCGGTGTTGCAGTGCAGCTAACGCAATTCAACGTACCCGCGGACGCCTATGACACCATCGCGACCAGCGGCGATTCGGCACGTTCTGCGATGTATCGCGGGACGGTTGGTCATAAAGTCTATTTCATGGGCGAATGGCAACGTGACGCGGGATTTTTTGAACCTCTGAAACTGCTGGATCATCCTATCCATATCGAACGCGTGGCGCTGGACGAAGCTGAAGGCATTGTGTGCTGCGGCCCGTTCGACCCGATGGCAGACCCGGATGTAAACCGGCCCGACTTTCTGTATGCCAAGCAGAAAGGATTGAAACTGCTTTGCGCCAACCCCGATATCGTCGTGGACCGAGGCGAAACACGCGAGTGGTGCGCAGGAGCTTTAGCCCGGCTTTACAGTGAGATGGGAGGTGAAAGCCTGTATTTCGGCAAGCCGCACCCGCCGATCTATGATCTGGCCCGACGAAGGCTGCAAGCAATCGGAGTCGACGCCTCGGATTCCGAGATACTGGCGATTGGTGACGGGCCGCAGACTGACATCGCGGGGGGCATGGGTGAAGGCATTGACACCTTGTTCATCACCGGGGGACTGGCCGCTGCTGAAACCAAAACCGCACATCACCCGGATGAGGATGCATTGCGGGTCCATAACGAAAAAGAACAGATTAACCCAACCTTCTCGATTGGCCGTTTGAGATAGCAAAAAAGACTTGATTTTCTGCGACTGCGAAGTAATAAAGTTGCCGACGAGCGGCAAAAGATAGTCTTTTGTTACTCTTTCGATCTCGGATGAGGGCAGCATGTTGGATAACCTTCCACGCGGAACGATTTGTATCGAAGACATCGAAATGGGCATGTCACGGCATCTGCGCAAAGTGGTGACAGATGAAGACATCGAGATGTTTGCCCAGGTGTCGACAGACCGTAACCCAGTTCATCTGGATGATGATTATGCCCGCGATACGATTTTCGAAGGGCGTATAGCGCATGGCATGCTGACCGCTGGTCTGATCTCTGCCGTGATAGGAGAGCAGCTGCCCGGACATGGGACCGTATACATGGGTCAATCGCTCAAATTTCTGGCGCCGGTGCGTCCGGGGGACATGGTTTATGCCGAGGTCAAGGTGATCGATATCGATTTCTCCAAACGTCGGGTTAAGCTGGATTGTCACTGCGCTGTCGACGGTAAGAAAGTGCTGGTGGGTGAGGCCATGGTGCTGGCACCAAGCCGCAAGTTCGACTGATCACGCAGCTTAGCCGATCTGCGGCTTGAACCTGACGGTCAGTCCCGCTAGGCAATCCTCATGCAGATCATTCGTGACTTCCAGTTTGTCGAGCCAGAAGATCGTGGTGCCAGCGTCGCCATTGGAAACTTTGACGGCGTCCATTTAGGGCATCAATCCGTCATTGAACTTGCGCGCAATGCTGAATTGAATGCACCGCTGGGAGTCATGACCTTCGAGCCGCATCCACGAGAGTATTTTGCCCCAGAGGCTCCGCCCTTTCGTCTGATGCGCGGCAATGCGCGCGCGCACCGGCTGGAAAAGCTCGGCGTGCAGAAGCTTTATGAACTTCCCTTCAATTCGGCGCTGGCGGGAATGACCCCTGAAGCTTTCGCCAGAAACGTCATATGTGATGGTCTGGGGCTGTCCCATGTTGTCGTGGGCGCTGACTTTTGTTTCGGCAAAGGACGCAGCGGCAACCCTCAGGACCTGGTTCGCTTCGGCGAAGAGATGGGGTTCGGTGTAACCATCGCGCCCCTGTTGGAGCGAACCGAGAATGTGGTCTCATCGACTGCGATCCGTACGGCTCTGTCAGAGGGACGTCCGCGTGATGCGGCAACAATGCTGGGTCACTGGCATCGGATCGAGGGCGAGGTCGTTGGAGGCGAGCAACGTGGACGCGACTTGGGATACCCGACGGCCAATATGTCGATCGAAGGGCTGCACCCTCCGAGATTCGGTGTTTATGCAGTTCTGGTCGACGTCCTGGATGGCCCACATCAGGGCAGCTATCACGGGGCGGCATCGGTCGGGACCCGGCCAATGTTCCAAGGTGAGGTTCCCAACATCGAAACATTCCTGTTCGATTTCTCAGGCGATCTTTACGGCGCGACGCTGTCCGTTGGTCTGGTCGACTATCTGCGGCCCGAATTGACATTCGACGGCCTTGACGGGTTGATCTCGCAGATGGATGCCGATTGCGCGCGCGCCCGAGAGATACTGGCTAGTACATGACCACGGGTCCAATCGATCGAGCTGGCCTCGCGCCTCGGTTCTGGGAACGCAAGCCACTACGCAAGATGAACCAGCGTGAGTGGGAGGCCCTGTGCGATGGCTGCGGCAAATGCTGCCTGAACAAACTGGAAGACGAAGATACCGGCGAGGTCGCCCTGACATGTGTTGCCTGCCGTCTTTTGGATGACGAAACCTGCCGGTGCACGCAATATGACATCCGGCACCAGTTCGTACCCGAATGCATCGTCATGACACCCGATAACATCGACAGTCATGCCTATTGGTTACCCCAGACCTGCGCCTACCGACTGCTGTGGGAAGGCAAACCACTTTACGACTGGCATCCTTTGGTATCAGGTACGCCAGACAGCGTTCATACCGCCGAAGTTTCCGTGCAGGGGCGAACCGTATCTGAATTCGAAACACCCATGGAAGAATGGGAAGACTACATCATCGAGGAGCCGAGCTGATGCATTTTGCCTCTGACAATTCCGGGCCTGTTCATCCCGAAGTTCTGACCGCGTTGGCCGAGGCCAATCAGGACTATCAGATGGCTTACGGCGCGGACACTCTGATGAATGAAATGCGAGACCAAATCCGAGGTATTTTCGAAGCACCCGGCGCGGCTGTCTATCTGGTCGCTACTGGAACGGCGGCGAATTCACTGGCGTTGGCTACACTGTGCAAGCCGTGGGAAACCGTATTCTGCTCACCCGTCGCTCATATTCATGAGGATGAGTGCAACGCACCCGAATTCTACACCGGCGCAAAGCTAACACTGGTGCCGGGTGGCGACAAAATGACCCCCGAAGCGTTGACCAAGTCCATTGAGGGGGAAGAAACCCGCGGCGTTCATGGTCCTCAACGCGGGCCTGTCTCTATCACTCAGGTGACCGAGCGCGGCTCGGTTTACTCGCTGGCCGAACTACAAGCCCTATGTGGTGTTGCCAAATCTTTTGGATTGCCAGTGCATTTGGATGGCGCTCGTTTCACCAACGCTCTGGTTGCCCTAAATTGCTCACCCGCTGAGATGACATGGAAAGCCGGTGTTGATGCGGTCAGTTTTGGCGGCACCAAAAACGGGCTGATGGGTGTCGAGGCCGTGATCTTCTTCGACGAAAGCAAGGCATGGGAATTCGAGCTGCGACGTAAGCGCGGTGCGCACCTGTTTTCCAAGCACCGTTACCTGTCGGCCCAAATGGCCGCCTACCTAAAGGATGACCTGTGGTTGAAATCTGCCCGCAAGGCCAATGCCAACTGCGCGCGTCTGGCGGACGGGTTGCGAGCAGTCGGCGCCGAGTTCCTGCATGAGCCCCAAGCCAACATGGTATTTGCCAGTTTCCCCCGCAACCAGCACAAGCGCCTGCACGAGGCAGGCGCTGTCTATCACCTGTGGGGCGATACGCTGGCGGGCGAAGACGATGACGAGATGCTGGCCTGCCGCCTGGTTTGCGACTGGTCCATCGGAACCGAACAGATCGACCAGTTTCTAAGCCTTCTTTAGTCGGGCGCGCCTGCCCGGCTATTTCATCTCAGCGAGATGACGGTCCAGGTCGTCAAGACGGTCTTGACCCCAGAACCTTTGACCGTCCGGTGTGATATAAAACGGCGCGCCGAATACACCACGATCCACGGCCTCTTCAAGATTGGCGGCATAGGTTTCCGCACCTACCAGAAGACCGCTATCGGCAAGACTTGGATTAAACCCGGCCTGCTCTAGGCAATCGCGGATAACGCCATCGTCGGCGATGTCCTTTTCCTCTGCCCAGCACGCTCGCAGGAAAGAATGGCACAGCTTTCCGACATCCCCTGATCCATCCTGAATGGCCGCAATCACGGCATATGAGGACGGCGCCATATTCGTAGGCCAGTGCGCAGGTTGCAGGTTCAGCGGCATGCTCAGATTACGCGCTTGGCGGACCAGTTCCTGCGCGCGGTATTCGATACGTGAGATATGTCGATCTTTTGGAGGCACTCCCCCGGTTCGGCCGAACAGAGCAATGATATCCAGCGGTTTATAATTGATCGTCGCACCATGCTTGGCTGCAATCTCTTCAAGTCGCATCCCCGCCAGGTAGGAATAGGGCGAGAGTGTCGCAAAAAAGTAGTCAATCTGGGCCATGTTCACTTTCTCCGCTGCGTTATCTTTGCGCGACGGTAGACCCATGCTAAGCGGTGTCAACATCACGAATCTGTCACATTGCCACTGCTGCCTGGGGAAAATCAGCCGATGCCGACACTTCACGAACCCAAGCTTATCGCTGGGAACGCCAATCTTCCGCTTGCCGAAACCATTGCCCGCCGCATGAGCCTGCATCGCGGCGTTGACCAGGGGCTGGTCGATGCGCGGGTCGAACGGTTCAACGACGGCGAGATTTTCGTCGAGGTATTCGAGAACGTGCGCGGCGAAGATATGTTCATCATCCAGCCGACCTCGAACCCGGCCAATGACAACCTGATGGAGTTGCTGATCATTGCCGATGCCCTGCGCCGTTCGTCCGCGGCCCGCATCACTGCTGTGATCCCCTATTTCGGCTATGCCCGACAGGACCGCCGCACTAAAGCGCGCACACCGATAAGTGCCAAGCTGGTGGCTAACATGCTGACTGGCGCAGGGATCGAGCGTATCCTTACGATGGATCTGCACGCCGCCCAGATTCAGGGCTTTTTCGACATGCCGGTGGACAACCTCTATGCCTCACCGATTTTTGCCCTGGATGTGAAGAAGCAATTCAAAGATCAGATGGACGATCTGATGGTGGTCTCGCCGGATGTTGGCGGTGTTGCGCGCGCGCGCGAATTGGCCAAACGTATCAACGCTCCGTTGTCGATCGTTGACAAGCGCCGCGAAAAAGCCGGTGAAATTGCTGAGATGACAGTGATCGGCGACGTCAAAGACAAGATCTGCCTTATCGTGGACGACATCTGCGATACAGCTGGTACACTATGTAAAGCTGCCCAGGTGCTGATAGATAATGGCGCCAAAGAGGTGCATTCCTATATCACGCATGGCGTCATGAGCGGACCTGCAGTTGAACGTGTAACCAATTCGGTCATGAAATCTTTGGTGCTTTCGGACACAATCCAACCAACAGCCGAGATCGAAAAGGCCGCAAATATCCGCATCGTACCTACGGCTCCGATCTTCACGCAGGCAATCCTGAATATCTGGAACGGCACCAGTGTGTCATCCCTGTTCGAGGATAAGACGCTGACTCCGATTTACGAGTCGCTCTATCACATGGACTAATCAGCAAAACTGCTGACCAGAGCTTCTGCCATTTGAGATCATGACGGCCTGCTACTCGGCGACCGTCATGATTTCATCCAACGGCTTTTTCATCTTTGCTACTTTCGGCACCTTCGCCTCTTCACTCGGATGACCAACCGCAACGATCATGATCGGTTTTTCGTGATCAGGGCGATCCAATAGTTTATTCAGGAATTTCATAGGGTTGGGTGTATGGGTCAGGGAGACCAACCCAGCGTGATGCAATGCCGTTAGCAGGAAGCCCGTCGCAATACCTGTACTCTCGGGCACATAGTAATTCTTGAACCGCACCCCATCATCGAAATGGCCCCATCTCTGAGCGAATATCACAATTAACCACGGCGCATCTTCAAGGTGCGGCTTCTGGTCATTTGTTCCAATCGGTTCCAGCGCTTTCAGCCATTCATCCCCGGCACCGCCATCATAGAACTTGCGCTCCTCTTCTTCCGCTTCCTCGCGAATTCGGCGCTTCATCTCGGGATTTGAAATTGCGACGAAGTGCCAAGGCTGATGATTAGCCCCTGATGGAGCGGTTCCTGCGGCGCGAATACACTCTTCGATGACTGCGCGTGACACAGGGCGGTCCGAATAGTCCCGTACGGTATGGCGACGCTTCATCTTGTCATAAA
This sequence comes from Ruegeria sp. O11, assembly GCF_056535285.1. Classification (NCBI taxonomy): domain Bacteria; kingdom Pseudomonadati; phylum Pseudomonadota; class Alphaproteobacteria; order Rhodobacterales; family Roseobacteraceae; genus Ruegeria; species Ruegeria sp. O11. The sequence continues at coordinate 102,905 of NZ_JBQERS010000006.1, forward strand.
ATGCCAGCGCCTCACTCAACATCTCGTCATCCGACATGTCCATACGATCAGGCAGATTCAAAGCTTTGTATTCAATGTGCTCGCGTGCAAACACCGGCAAGGTCCTCCGTATCCATCGCGCGTCGCAGGCGCTTTTTCCGTTATGGTACGGCTGTCAAAAAGGTGCAATCTCCTCTTACGTGCAATACGGACTCAGGAGATATTCCAATCATCTTCGTGCGCTACCTCGCCGATCGCTGTCCAGGATACCCGAATTCTGGCTATACGCGTATCAGACCAAGTCCGAAACACAGCATTAAATCCCTCGGGGGTGATATCTTCTGCCTGCACCTCAGCTCGCAGCGCAGATGACGTATCCACATCCCAAAGCGCCACACCGATCTGCACAAATGGCACTGATCGAAACGCCTCTTTGAACCGAATGGCGGTTCGGCGTTCGCGCGCGCCTTGCCCGGTCCACATATCTCCACCGTCGGCGAAATCGGAAAACAAAACGGATTCGCCCTGATCTATACCGATGGGATGGGTCAGAAATTTCTTCATCGTGTCGTCTTTTCTTTCAATTCCGGCACCTTACCCTGCACCTTTGACGAAATCACGACAAAAAAACGGCCCCGCAAAGCAGGGCCGTTTCGAATGGGTTGAGATGAACTTTTATAAGCTCATATGCGTTCCAAGGGCTTCCATATCAGCCAGCAACTTAGCTGCATCGTCGACAATGGATTGATCGTCACCCGCTTTCGCGGCCTCGTGCGAGGCGCGGGCTTCCGCGATCAGGTCATCCATATGCGACCGGGTCACTTCTGCGACCGGAATGGCTTTTTCTGCCAGAACCGAAAGGCCATCGCCGTTGATCTGGGCAAACCCGCCGGTGACCAGGTATTCGCTGGCGCCTGCGGGTGCCTCGACCTTCAGGATGCCCGGGCGCAGCGTAGTGATCGTGGGGGCATGGTCGGGCATCGCCGTCATGTCCCCGTCCGCGCCAGGGATCTGGACCGCTGTGGCCTCAAGCGAAGCAAGGCTCCGCTCGGGGCTGACGAGGTCGAATTGCATCGTGTTTGCCATCAAGGATACTCCTTAGGCGGCTTCTGCGGCCATCTTCTCCGCTTTGGCGATCACTTCTTCGATGCCGCCAACCATCAGGAAGGCCGCTTCGGGCAGGTGATCGTATTCGCCAGCGACAACCGCTTTGAACGACGCGATGGTCACATCCAGAGGAACCTGAACGCCGGGCGAACCGGTGAAGACTTCGGCCACGTCGAACGGCTGCGACAGGAAGCGCTCGATCTTACGGGCACGGGCCACGGTCAGTTTGTCCTCTTCCGACAGTTCGTCCATGCCGAGGATGGCGATGATGTCCTGCAGCGACTTGTAGCGCTGGAGGATCTGCTGAACGTCGGTCGCAACTTTGTAGTGCTCTTCACCAACGATGGCCGGATCGAGCAGACGCGAGGTCGAGTCGAGCGGGTCAACCGCCGGGTAGATACCCTTTTCCGAGATCGCACGGTTAAGAACAGTGGTCGCGTCCAAGTGAGCAAATGAGGTTGCCGGCGCAGGGTCGGTAAGGTCGTCCGCAGGCACGTAGATCGCCTGAACCGATGTGATCGAGCCCGACTTGGTCGAGGTGATACGTTCCTGCAGGGCGCCCATGTCGGTAGCCAGTGTCGGCTGGTAACCCACCGCCGAAGGAATACGACCCAGCAGAGCCGACACCTCGGAACCCGCCTGTGTAAAGCGGAAGATGTTGTCGACGAAGAACAGAACGTCGGTACCGGATTGGTCGCGGAACTGCTCGGCCAGAGTCAGACCGGTCAGAGCAACACGTGCACGTGCTCCCGGAGGTTCGTTCATCTGACCGTAAACCAGGGCAACCTGCGATTCTGACAGGTTGTCCGGCTTAATAACGTTCGATTCGATCATCTCGTGATACAGGTCGTTCCCTTCACGGGTCCGTTCGCCAACACCCGCGAACACCGAGAAGCCCGAGTGCACTTTTGCGATGTTGTTGATCAGTTCCATGATCAGAACGGTTTTACCAACGCCGGCACCGCCGAACAGGCCGATCTTACCGCCTTTGGCGTAGGGGGCCAGCAGGTCAACAACCTTGATGCCGGTTACCAGAACTTCCGACTCGGTCGACTGTTCGTCGAATGTCGGCGCGGGCTGGTGGATCGCTCGAGCCTCGGTTGCTTCAACCGGGCCTTTTTCGTCGATCGGCTCACCAACCACGTTCAGGATGCGGCCCAGGGTGGCGTTACCAACCGGAACCGAGATCGGTGCGCCGGTGTCGGTGACGGCTTCGCCACGGACCAGACCTTCGGTCGCGTCCATTGCGATGGTGCGGACGGTGTTTTCACCCAGGTGCTGAGCAACTTCCAACACCAGGCGCTTGCCGTTGTTGGTGGTTTCCAGCGCGTTCAGAATTTCAGGCAGCTGATCTTCAAAGTGCACGTCGACGACGGCCCCGATGATCTGTGTGACTTTGCCTTTTGCATTCGCCATGTTTCGTCTCCGGTATGTCTCTACAGCGCTTCGGCGCCGGAAATAATTTCAATCAGCTCGTTGGTGATCACGGCCTGACGCGAGCGGTTGAACTGGATCGTCAGCTTGTCGATCATTTCACCCGCGTTGCGTGTCGCGTTGTCCATCGCGGACATCCGTGCACCCTGTTCAGACGCTCCGTTTTCGAGCAGAGCCGAGAAGATCGCGGTCGCGACCCCCTTGGGCAGCAGGTCGGCCAGGATGGCCTCTTCGCTGGGCTCGTAATCGAACACGGCACCGCTGTCGTCATCCTCGGTTTCCTCGAACGAGGCGGGGATGACCTGCTGTGCCGTCGGGATCTGGGTCACAACGTTGACGAACTTCGAGTAGAAGATCGTGGCAACGTCGAACTCACCCCCGTCGAAACGGGACAGGACGTCCTTGGCGATGTCTTGCGCGTTGTTGTAGCCAATGCGCTTGACCTCACTCAGGTCGATATGCCCAACGAACAGATCGCCAAAATCACGCTTGAGCGCATCGCGGCCTTTCTTGCCGACAGTCAAAACCTTGACCGTCTTGCCTTTGCCGCGCAGCTCGTCCGCTTTGGCGCGGGCAAGCTTGGCGATGTTCGCGTTGAAGCCGCCACACAGGCCGCGTTCAGCTGTCATCACAACCAGCAGATGGACATCATCGCTGCCCGTACCACGGAGCAACTTGGGAGCGCTGTCGCTGCCCCCGACCGACGCCGCCAGCCCCGCCATCACGGCATTGAACCGTTCGGCATAAGGGCGCGAGGCTTCGGCAGATTCCTGGGCGCGGCGCAGTTTTGCTGCCGCGACCATCTGCATGGCCTTGGTGATCTTGCGGGTCGATTTGACCGACTCGATCCTGTTTTTAAGGTCCTTCAGACTAGGCATCGGAACCCCCTATCAAGCGAAGGTCGCGGCGTATTCGTCGATCGCTGCCTTGAGTTTGTCTGCTGCGTCACCTTTGATCTTCGGATCTTCGTCGGTGATCCACTTCAGCAGGTCAGCGTGCTTGCCGCGCAGATGCGCCAGCAGGCCAGCCTCATAGCGGCCAACGTCAGATACGTCGATCTTGTCGAGGTAGCCGTTGGTGCCTGCGAAGATGACGCAGACGATTTCGGCGTTGGTCAGCGGCGAGTACTGCGGCTGTTTCATCAACTCGGTCAGACGCGCACCACGGTTCAGCAGCTGCTGAGTTGCGGCGTCGAGGTCCGAACCGAACTGCGCAAACGCAGCCATTTCGCGGTACTGAGCCAGTTCCAGCTTAACAGGACCAGCAACCGATTTCATCGCATCGGTTTGAGCCGAGGAGCCCACACGCGAAACCGACAGACCGGTGTTCACAGCAGGACGGATACCTTGGTAGAACAGTTCGGTTTCCAGGAAGATCTGACCGTCGGTGATCGAGATCACGTTGGTCGGAATAAACGCCGAAACGTCACCACCCTGAGTTTCGATAACCGGCAGTGCTGTCAGCGAGCCTGCACCGAAGTCTTCGTTCAGCTTCGCCGAACGCTCCAGCAGACGCGAGTGGAGGTAGAAAACGTCGCCAGGATAGGCTTCACGTCCGGGGGGACGACGCAGCAGCAGCGACATCTGACGATACGATACAGCCTGTTTCGACAGGTCATCATAGATGATCAGCGCGTGGCGACCGTTGTCACGGAAGTATTCAGCCATCGCAGTCGCGGCGTAAGGCGCAAGGAACTGCATCGGTGCCGGATCGGACGCGGTTGCGGCCACAACGATCGAGTATTCAATCGCGCCAGACTCTTCCAGCTTCTTCACCAGCTGTGCAACGGTCGAACGCTTCTGACCAACCGCAACGTAAACGCAGTACAGTTTCTTCGACTCGTCGTCGCCTGCTGCGTCGTTATAGACTTTCTGGTTTAGGATGGTGTCCAGAGCCACAGCAGTTTTGCCGGTCTGACGGTCACCAATGATCAGCTCACGCTGGCCACGGCCGATCGGGATCATCGCGTCGACCGATTTCAGGCCGGTTGCCATCGGCTCGTGCACCGATTTACGCGGGATGATGCCGGGGGCTTTAACGTCTGCAACGCCACGTTTGGAGGCATTGATCGGGCCTTTGCCGTCCAACGGGTTGCCCAGACCGTCCACAACGCGGCCCAGCAGTTCGTCACCGATCGGAACGTCCACGATCGAGTTGGTGCGCTTAACAGTGTCACCTTCTTTGATGTCACGGTCAGAACCGAAGATAACGACACCGACGTTGTCGCTTTCCAGGTTCAGCGCCATGCCCATGATGCCACCGGGGAATTCTACCATCTCACCGGCTTGCACATTGTCCAGGCCGTATACACGGGCAATCCCGTCACCGACGCTCAGCACGCGGCCGATCTCGGCCACTTCGGCTTCCTGACCAAAATTCTTGATCTGGTCCTTCAGGATTGCAGAAATCTCTGCAGCTTGGATTCCCATTTATCCGACCTCTTTCATTGCATTCTGTAGGGAGTTGAGCTTCGAACGGATCGAGCTATCGATCATTTTCGAGCCCACTTTAACGACAAGACCGCCGATGAGGCTTTCATCCACGGTCGCATTGATTGTTACGGTCTTGCCCACACGCTCGGACAGCGTCTTGGACAGTTTATCCATTTGAGTCTTGGTCAGTGCCTTGGCCGATGCGACATCAGCAGTCACTTCGCCGCGCTCATCCGCCAGCATGTCGCGCAGAACCTGTACCAGTTGCGGTACAACAAACAGGCGGCGTTTCTGCGCCATCAGACCCAGCGTATTGCGCAGGATGGCATGCAGGCCCATCTTGTCGGCAACTGCGGTGATTGCGCTTTCCTGTTCGGCGCGCGAAACCAGAGGCGATGCAATCAGGTCGCGCAATTCGGCGCTGTCGCCCAATGCTGCTGCCAGATCGTTGATTCCGGTTTCCAGACCTGCGAGGTCATTATTCTCTTTCGCGATCTCGAAGATCGCGGTGGCATAGCGCTCGGCAATGCCTGTGGAAATCGAAGCTGGTTCGGACACGTCCACCCTTCCGATATTTGAGGCCCCGATTTAGAGTAGCGGCCGCTACCTTGGGGCGTGAGGAAACCCCGTCCATTTAGGGCGGGGATCAAAATCACCGGGGATGTAGCAGAGGTGTTCCAACCAAGCAATACGCTATAGCGGTAACAGATTTATCCACAAATCCATATTTTTCATACACTTAAGCCAAGTGCGACCCTTTGGACCGATTGCGGCAGTTGAAAAATGTTACGAATATGCAGGTTTTTGCGATTCCTGTGACCTTTTTCCCGCATTTTTTCCATTCGAAACGCGCCGGATTGTCACGCAGGCTTCAACAAACCATCCAGCGCTTTGATCGGACGTTTCGCGGCGTCTTTGGTGACGTTTCCACTGGGTGGCCGGATAAGTTTGGTCGCCTCAACCATCAGTACCCCCCCGGCCATGACGGTTGGAATCCGCTGCCCAGTTTTTTCGATCAGGCTACCTGATTTCAGCCAAAACCGACGAAACGAGGGCGGAAGATATAGCGCCGAGCAATGGCTTTCGGGTACAAAGTGATGCGCGCGCAGTTGGTTCTCAAGCTGGGTTGTTGAATAGGGTTGCCCAAAGCCGAACGGCGTCCGGTCTGAACGCGACCAAAGTCCGGCCCGGTTCGGTACGACAAATAGTGCCCGCCCACCGGGTCCCAACACGCGCCAGCATTCTTCCAGCAACTGGCTGGGCCGGTTAGAGTTTTCCAAACCATGCATCACCACCAGTTTATCAACGTGACCAGTTTCGATTGGCCACATCGTCTCTTCGGTCAGAACCGAGACATTGGGCATTCCCGCTGGCCATGGCATTACACCCTGCGGCCCTGGCATCAAGCCGATCACACGACGTGCATCTTTGAGGTAGGGCCGCAACAAAGGTACAGCAAAACCAAAGCCTACCACAGTTTGCCCTTTGGCTTCGGGCCAAAGATCCACCAGTCGCCCACGGATCGCCGCTTGGGCCGCGCGACCCAAGGTGCTGCGATAGTAAAAATTCCTCAGATCCTGCACATCAAGATGCATTGCGGACACCCGGTCAATCGGCTTAGCTGGGCGCAGTCTAGCAATGAAAGGGCAAAAGGCCATGCCTCTTGAGATCGTAACCGTCCCCTGCCTGAGCGACAACTATGCCTTTCTCACCCACGATCCCGTCAGTGGCGAGACCGCATTGGTTGACGCGCCAGAATCCGCTCCGATTCTGGCGGAACTTGAGGCGCGAGGCTGGCAATTAAGCCACGTGTTGCTGACTCACCATCATTGGGACCATGTGGATGGGTTGAGTGACATACTGGAAAAACAACCTGTGCGAGTGATCGGTGCAAAGGCGGATGAACACCGGCTGCCAAAACTCGACCAGGCAGTTGTTGAAGGTGACACATTCTATATAGGCAGCGAACCGGTCGAAGTTCTGGATGTCCCGGGTCATACCGTCGGGCACATTGCATTCTACATGCCGCAATCCGGCGCAGTCTTTACGGCGGACAGCCTGATGGCTTTGGGATGCGGTCGGTTGTTCGAGGGCACGCCCACACAAATGTGGGCCTCTCTCAGCAAGCTGGCGGCCTTGCCAGATGAAACAATCGTGTGCTCGGGCCACGAATATGCGCAGTCAAACGCCAAATTCGCCCTGACAATCGATCCTGACAACCGTGCACTGTTGGATCGCGTGGCCGATATCAACCGTGCCCGCGCTGCCGGAGAACCCACGGTGCCCTCAGTTTTGGGGCAGGAAAAGGCGACAAATCCGTTTCTGCGCGCTGCTGATCCGGTGATTCAGGCCCATCTGGGTATGAAAAATTCTGACCCAGCGTCGGTTTTTGCCGAAATACGTGCCCGAAAAGACCGCTTTTAGTGCCTTTCAAGCCCCTATCACGGCCACGGTCACAACAAATGTGACTGTCAAGTGAAAGAAAACCCTTGAAGCCGGGCCACGATCAACCAAACTCTAATAGTATGAGGACATGGTTGGGATGGGGATCCGGCCTAAGGCCCCCTTCCGGCCCAATACAGAGGAGCACCCGCGTGCCTTCATTCTCGAGCACACTTGAACAAGCCATCCACGCGGCCCTTGCGGCGGCAAATGAACGGCGACATGAATTTGCAACGCTAGAGCATTTGCTGCTTGCGCTGCTGGAAGAACCCGACGCGATACGCGTTATGAAAGCATGCAGCGTTGATCTTGATGAGTTGCGCAGCACCTTGGTCGAATTCATCGACGAGGATCTTTCGAATCTCGTCACCGACATAGATGGGTCCGAGGCCGTGCCAACGGCTGCGTTCCAACGTGTCATCCAGCGTGCAGCGATCCATGTTCAAAGCTCTGGCCGCACCGAAGTGACCGGGGCGAATGTTCTGGTTGCTATCTTCGCCGAACGCGAAAGCAACGCGGCCTATTTCCTGCAAGAACAGGACATGACCCGCTATGACGCGGTGAACTTTATCGCCCACGGTGTCGCGAAGGACCCGGCCTATGGTGAAAACCGGCCGGTGACAGGTGCGGATGAAGCCGAAGAAGAAGCGCAGACCACCTCTGGCGAGGCCGATCAAAAGGAAAGCGCGCTTGGCAAGTATTGCATCGATTTGAACGCGAAATCACGCGCGGGAGATGTTGATCCGCTGATCGGACGCTCGGACGAGGTTGAACGCTGCATCCAGGTGCTGTGTCGCCGCCGCAAAAACAACCCCCTGTTGGTAGGGGACCCCGGTGTAGGCAAAACTGCCATCGCGGAAGGCTTGGCGCACAAGATCGTTTCTGGAGAAGCTCCCGACGTTCTGTCGGAAACCACTATTTATTCGCTGGACATGGGGGCCTTGCTCGCAGGGACCCGCTATCGCGGTGACTTCGAAGAGCGGCTAAAAGCGGTTGTGACCGAGTTGGAAGAACACCCCGATGCGGTTCTCTTCATCGACGAAATTCACACCGTAATCGGCGCTGGAGCGACTTCGGGTGGAGCCATGGATGCATCGAACCTGCTGAAGCCGGCGCTTCAGGGCGGCAAACTGCGCACCATGGGCTCGACCACTTACAAGGAGTTCCGTCAGCATTTCGAAAAAGACCGTGCGCTTAGCCGCCGGTTCCAGAAGATTGATGTGAACGAGCCTTCGGTCGAAGACAGCGTGAAGATTCTGCGTGGTCTGAAACCGTATTTTGAAGAGCATCACTCGATCAAGTACACGGCGGATGCGATCAAGACGGCTGTCGAACTGTCGGCCCGCTACATCAATGACCGCAAACTGCCCGACAAGGCCATCGACGTGATCGATGAGGCCGGGGCGGCACAGCATCTACTGGCCGAAAGCAAGCGGCGCAAAACCATTGGTGTCAAAGAGATCGAGGCGGTGGTTGCGAAGATTGCGCGCATCCCACCCAAGAACGTTACCAAGGACGATGCCGAAGTTCTGAAAGATCTCGAAACCTCGCTGAAACGCGTGGTGTTTGGTCAGGATGAAGCCATCGAAGCGCTGTCCAGCGCCATCAAACTGGCCCGTGCCGGTCTGCGGGAACCAGAGAAACCCATCGGCAACTATCTGTTTGCTGGTCCAACCGGTGTGGGTAAAACCGAGGTGGCGAAACAACTGGCGGATACGCTGGGTGTGGAACTGCTGCGCTTTGACATGTCGGAATACATGGAGAAGCACGCGGTCAGCCGCCTGATTGGTGCGCCTCCGGGCTATGTCGGGTTTGATCAGGGTGGTCTGCTGACCGATGGCGTCGACCAGCATCCGCATTGTGTGCTGTTGCTTGATGAAATCGAAAAGGCACACCCGGATGTGTTCAATATCCTGCTGCAGGTGATGGATCATGGCGAGTTGACCGATCACAACGGTCGTACGGTGAACTTCCGCAACGTCGTGCTGATCATGACCTCGAATGCTGGGGCTCAGGAACAAGCCAAGGCCGCCATCGGCTTTGCCCGCGACCGTCGTGAAGGCGAGGACACTGCAGCGATCGAACGCATGTTCACGCCGGAATTCCGCAACCGCCTAGACGCCGTGATCTCATTTGCGCCGCTGCCTAAAGAGGTCATCTTGCAAGTCGTCGAAAAGTTCGTCTTGCAGCTTGAAGCTCAATTGCTGGATCGTGGCGTGACCATCGATCTGACCCCCCGTGCTGCCGAATGGCTGGCCGACAAGGGCTATGATGACAAGATGGGCGCACGTCCGCTGGGACGTGTCATTCAGGAGCACATCAAGAAGCCTCTGGCCGAGGAGCTGCTGTTCGGTAAATTGGCCAAAGGTGGCGTGGTCCGTGTTTCGGTCAAAAAAAGCGAATTGAGCCTTGAAATCCTGGGGCCCGATCAGCCACGTATACCCGGTGACAAGCCCCCGCTGCTGACAGCAGACTGACCTTAATCTTGAAACCTGCTTGAACGCCTGCCAACTTCATTTGGCAGGCGTTTTTCATCTGCATAAGTCGGCTGAGAACAGGTGCAGAATTGCGTAGAATCGGTGCGTTGATATTTCCCGGGTTTGAATTGCTGGATGTCTTTGGCCCGATGGAGATGTTCGGTCTTCTGGAGGACGATTTCCAATTGGAACTTGTCGCTGAAACCCCAGGGCCAATTCAAAGCAACCAAAAGCTGAAAGCGATCGCCGAACACTCGATCAGCGACGATACTCACTATGATATCCTCTTCGTCCCCGGTGGTGCCGGAACGCGCCGCGAGGTAGGGAATCACCGCCTGCTGGACTGGATCTCGACCAGCGCCGAGAAGGTGGAGTTCACCCTGAGTGTTTGCACCGGCAGCGCTCTTCTTGCCAAAGCTGGTGTTTTGGACAATCGGCGCGCCACCACGAATAAGGCTGCGTATTCGTGGGTCCGCACGCAGGGGCCAAATGTCAACTGGGTGCCTCAGGCGCGATGGGTCGAAGATGGCCCCTTCCTGACGTCATCCGGAGTTTCTGCCGGTATGGACATGACGCTGGGCGCTATCGCCTTGATGCACGGAGAAGACAGAGCCGAGGAAGTTGCCAAGTGGTGCGAGTATTCGTGGCACAAGGACAAGAGCCACGATCCCTTTGCCCGAATTCACGGGTTGGTCTGATACTCGTTTGCTGCTTACCGCTCAGTCAGTTTCAACTCGATCCGACGATTCTGCGCACGGGCCTCGGGGGTGTCCGCTGGGTTAACGGGCTGGAATTCCCCGAACCCATTTGCTGCAAGCCGATCCGGAGGAATACCCAGCGCATCAACCATATAGCGCACCACAGACAAAGCGCGGCCCTGGCTGAGTTCCCAATTGTCGCGATACCGTCCAGTGCTCACAAGCGGTACATTGTCGGTATGCCCATCGACCCGGATGACCCAATTCAATCCATCAGGGATTTCTGCGGCGACACTACGCAGAATATTGGCGACCTTGGCGACCTCTTGGCGACCTTCGACGGACAACTCAGCCGAGCCTGTGGCAAAAAGAACCTCGGACGAGAATACGAATCTGTCACCCTCGATCCGAACACCTTCCTGATCGCCCAGCACATCCCGCAATCGCCCGAAGAACTCCGAGCGGTAACGTTGCAGATCTTCCGCCTGTGCTGTCAGCTCCTGGTTTTGACCGGCGAGTTCCTCGGCTTCGGCCTCAAGACGGATACGCTCGGCCTCTTCCAGCAACCTTCGGCGGCGCTCTTCCGAGGCGGCACGCGCGAGGGCCGCATTCAAATCCTGTCCCAGCGTCTGAATCTGAATTTCGGCTGCCGCATTTCGATCTTCATAATCATCCAAAAGCGCCTGCAATGATCCGAGCTGGCTGCGCAACGCCGACATCTGCTGATTCAACAAGGCGGTCTGCCGCTGTGCCTCTGCCGATATCTCTTTCTCAGACGCAAGTGTATCTTGTGCCAAAGCCAAGAGCGCAGCACGCTCGTCTGCGAGTGACTTTTGTTCGTCGACCTGTGCCTGAGCTCGCGTTTGTGCCTCTAGCGCAGCCTGAAGCTGAGCTCTTAACTCTTCGGCATTGATTTCGCCAAATTTCTGCTCCAACTCTGCCTGTGCGGCCCGCGCTGCGGCCAGCAAGGTCAGTGTTTCTTCGGCTTCCTTGCGTTGTGCTTCTAATGCGAGTGTCATCGCCGTCAGCTCGGCATCTGCATCCTGCAAACGATTGCGCAAGGTTTCCGCCGCAGCCGCCTCGGCAAGACGCGCGGCTTCTTCTTCGGTCAGTTGTTGCTCAAGCTCAGTGATTTGAAGGGCTTGAGCATCTTTGTTGGTTTCAAGGTCGGCAATCAAGGCCTCAAGCGCTTCGCGCCGTGCAGCGGCCAGACGCGCGGCTTCGGCTTGCGCGTCGATTTCCTGCCGACTTTGGGCAAGCGCCAGATTGAGGGCCTCTTGTTCAGTCAGCAGTTCATCGCGCTGAGTTTCCAGCGCCGTAATATCTCCCTGTGCCCGTTCCTGATCAGCAAGCAATGCGGCGACCTGCGCCTCGAAGTCGGTGATGCGTCCTTGTGCTTGCGCCAAATCATCTTCGACCCGGTTCAGGGTCGTGTTCAGCGTCCCCAACCGAGCTTGAAGGCGGCTGTTTTCCCGCTCTTCCAGCCCCAACGCCCCAGCCAGTGCTGCGATTTCGTCGGACAGCGCGGTCAGTTCATCCTCTTGGCCTGAAATGGTCTCGCGCAACACAAACTGGACTACCATGAAGATGGTCAACACAAAGGTCAAAACCATCAGCAAGCCGGTCATTGCGTCCACGAAACCGGGCCAGACCGAGCCCGAGAACCGTTGACCTGTGCGGCGAGACAGCGCCATCCGTTACTCTCCTTCCGGAGAGCTACGCACTGCGCCGCGTGGAAGAGTGAGTGCTTTGACCAGTAGCTCGAAGTCCTTGCGCAGCTCGTTCATGCTGTCCTGACGACCGGCGGAAATCTCTTCGAGAATACGCAGTAGCTGTACATCCATCGATCGCAGGCGCATCCGGCTTTCGGCATCGATCCCCTCACCCGCGCCGTGTTCGCGCATATGATCCAGCAGTGCATCTTGCCCCAGCGCCACACGTTCCAATGCCGCCGTAACACCTTCGGTCTGGGCCTGCCGTTGGTTCATTTCCCCGATCACATCAACCAATTGACCCAGTTTGGTTGAGACATTGATCCGGTCAACTTCTTGCGCCGAGAACATATCCTGCAGGGCATCCATCTGCTCGGACATCGCATCAAGAATCGGTGTCAGTACGGCCAATTCGGCGCCCCCTTCATCACCCGCCGCAAATCCGACGCGGGTAATTGATGACAGCCATTCCTCCAACTCACGGTAAAAGCGGTTCTGGCCATGACCTGCAAATAATTCCAGCAAGCCGACGATAAGTGATCCAGCCAGGCCCAGCAGAGACGAGCCAAAGGCAACACCCATTCCCTGCAGCTGTGATTCCAGTCCCGTCATCAGACGATTGAAGACGGCCAAGCCCTCCTCGCCTTCCTGAGGGTTCAGGCTGCGGATTGTGTCGACGATGGCCGGAACCGTTGTAGCCAGTCCAAAGAAGGTACCCAAAAGACCAAGGTAGATCAGCACGTTGGTGATATAACGCGTGATCTCACGCTCCTCCTCCACCCGTTCGGCGACGGAATCGAGGATTGACCGGGTTGAGCTGGAACTGATCTGAGACCGCGCACCCCGTTCACGTAGAAGCGACGCCAGTGGAGCCAACAATTGCGGCGGGCGCACATCGTCCCGCTCGACCCCACCGATGAAAGCTTCAATCCAACGAACCGAGCCGATCAACTGCGTAACTTGCAGAAAACAGGCGGCAACACCGATGACAAAGACGAGCAGGATGAACCCGTTAAGATACAGATTGGCTTGAACGACGGGCAGCACATAGGGCAGCGCCATGAACACGCCTAGCCCCGACAGCCCGATTGCAATCAGCATCATTAAGATTTGACGGATCGGTTGTGAGAAATGCGGTCTCACGCCCTGATGTGCCTGCGCCATGCGCGTGGCTCCTGGTATTGTCTGCTCTGGGCTGAACCTAACGAAGTTCGTCCCGCGACGCCAAGAGTTTATGCACTGATTGTCCGCACCCGTTGCGACAACCACTCAAGGTCCGGGTCGTGCAGTCCAATATCTGTCAGATGCGACGCGGTATTATAGAGATACTCGGTATTCGGTCCACGCCCGCCAACCGCATGGGCGATGATCTGGGCTTGCTCTTCCAATGGCAGGCCACCGCAATATTGAACATGATGCGCGTCGATTACGTAAGTCACTGCGTTCACGATCGTCCCGCAGTCCAGATGCACATCAAGCATTCGTTCAAGATATGCTGACGAGATCAGCTCGCGCTCGCGCAGCTCCGCCAAGGTGCGATCTTCATGTCCTGCTTCGACGGCCAGAGCCAATCCAGTGCAGAGCGCGTCGGGCTGCTCGTCTAGCGCCAGCACCAGGCCAGGATCTTCCTCGGTGCCGCGATGGTGGATCGAACGCATACAAAACGACCGGGCGTAGCCATGCAAAGTGGCACGTTCACTGTGGGCTACCGGGAAACCCGGATTCCACAGCAACGACCCATATCCGAATACCCACATCGTCATTGCACTGGTCCTTGCCTGTTTGGCCCTATAAACATCAAATCCGAGGCAGGAAAAAGGGCCATTCATCATGCGTCGCCTGATACGCGTTTTTGTATTTATCGCCCTTGCGTGGAGCGCGTATTGGTTTGTGGCCGGTTACGGGCTGCGCAACGCACTGACCGGTTGGTTTGACAGGCAGCAAGAACTGGGCTGGCAGGCTGACTTCTCAGACGTGACAACGGCCGGATATCCGTTTCAACACATCACGCGCCTAGACAACCCCGCTTTGGCCGATCCAGTTAACGGAACGGCATGGAGCGCGGATTGGATCGAATTCCAAAGCCCAGCAATCTGGCCTGGCCGTCAGATGCTGCGCTTTGCTAGCACACCACAGCGCCTGTCCTATTTCGACCAGACCACAACCGTTCAGGCTGAGGAGCTACAAGCCGAACTGCACCTCCAACCTGGCGTCGCACTGGTGCTTGAGAAAATGGCGCTGACTTCTGAACGCTGGTTGCTGACCACCGAAGGTGATCCGCAGGCTGGTGGTCAAACGCTGGGTCTTGTGATGGAACAATCCGGAGCACCCGAAAGCTATGGGATTACGGCAAATGTCGACGGATTTACACCCGGTGATGATCTGAGGCGTCTGATGCGTTCAGCCTCGACCCTACCGCAATCGTTCGAAACACTTGAGCTGGATATGTTTGTCACTTTCGACAAACCTTGGGATCGCTCGGCGCTTGAGCAGCGTCGCCCTCAACCCGTCGAGATCGACCTGCGTTTGGCAGAGGTGAAATGGGGAGAGTTGCGCCTGTTCGCCACCGGAGAATTGGATGTAGACGAACAAGGCATCCCAACCGGTGAAATCGCGATGAAGGCGGAAAACTGGCGCGATATGATCGCGATGGCAAATGCTGCAGGCGCACTTCCTGATCAGGCAGTTGATGCGGTGACCCGCGCTTTGGGGTTCATGGCCGGTTTGGGCGGCAATCCGAATGCGCTGGATTTACAACTGAATTTTCGCGACGGGTTCGTCGCCTTGGGGCCTTTGCCACTGGGCCCTGCACCCCGGCTGGTTCTCCGTTAACGGCAATAAGTACCGTTGCGATACCGCGCAGTATCAAGGTGGAAATGATCCCGATGATAGCGATCCGAGTTTGGCCCCAGAACCGTGCCAAACGGCCCACAAGCGCCGCGCCAGACTTTGGTTAGTTGTTTCTTGGACGGATTCTTGCGCCAACCATCCAGGACTGTCACCACCTCACCATCCGCCATCTTGAAACCCGATATGTCGATGGCGCGCCCCTTGCCGTGTTCGGATATTCGCGCCCCTTTGCGGTTGTTCCGCGTTCGACAAGCGTAGTGCGCGGCGACCTGCAGTTCGACCACCGGACCACGTCGTTTGAATGTGGGTATAACGGCTTTGTCGACCCATTTGTTCAGAGCCTGCGCTGTTCCGCAATCCATCGTTGAAGGGCGGCTTAATTTGACCCCTGAAACCGACGTGATCTGAACCGCGTCTTTGATCCCACAGGCTTTGATCTTGCCATTAACACGCCCGACCGCCTTGCCCTGTATGTCGATGTCACCGCACACCGAGGTTTTGCGCAGCTTGCGTTTCTTGAAGAGAACTTGCTGTTCCAATTGTTCTGGTCGAACAAATGGCCGGATCGAATTCTCTGGCCCCAAAAATGGGAGATCAACGGGTCGGGCCGCCGCGGCTGTTACCTGAGGTGAAGAAGGCCTTAGGATGGGACGGATGTTGGAAGTGACAACGGTTTTAACCACCTCGGAGTTCACTGGGCGTGTCAGCGGAACAAGAGAGGCTTCAGGCGCAGCGGAATGTGAAGTCGTTGCCGTCAATACGACGAAACCTATCAATAAGCTGCTGCTCAAGCCTCTCATGTCGATGTCTTTCCCCGCCCAAAATCTGGTGCATCCGTGTCCTGCCCAGCATCGATAATGCCTCGGCGGATTGCCCGAGTGCGCGTAAAGTAGTCGAACAATTGCTCTCCGTCACCTGTGCGGATAGCCCGTTGAAGTGCAAAGAGTTCTTCGGTGAAACGCCCTAGAATCTCCAGCGTCGCGTCCTTGTTGGTCAGAAAAACATCGCGCCACATGGTCGGATCTGAGGCCGCGATTCGCGTAAAGTCGCGGAAACCGGCGGCCGAGTATTTGATGACTTCCGTGTCTGTAACCCGCCGAAGATCATCTGCGACACCTACCATCGTGTAGGCGATCAGGTGCGGAGCATGCGAGGTAACGGCAAGAACCAAATCATGGTGATCAGCGTCCATCTCATCGACATTCGAACCCATGCCTTCCCAGAAAGCGCGCAGTTGCGCGATTGCGCCTATATCTGAACCTTCTACCGGCACCAGCAGACACCAGCGGTTGTCAAACAGCTCGGCGAAACCAGCTTCGGGGCCGGAATGTTCGGTTCCGGCTAGAGGGTGGGCAGGAATGAAATGGACCCCATCGGGGACGTGCGGCGAGACAGCCTTGATCACATGACGCTTGACCGACCCGACATCCGAAACTGTTGCACCCGGCTTCAGAACTGGTGCGATATCTTCTGCCACGGCTCCCATCGCCCCAACAGGAACACAAAGGACCACCAGGTCAGCATCTTCGACTGCCTCTTGCGCGGTATCGCATACCCGGTCGCAAAGTCCGATACGACGCGCAGTCTCACGTGTCGCTTCAGATCGGGCATAACCCGTAACTTCGCCTGCAAGCCCGGCGCGTTTGATCGCCCAGAACATGGAGGAAGCGATTAGGCCCAGCCCAATCAGCGCCACACGGTCGTATATCTGGGTCATGCAGCGCCCCCTTTGAACGCGGTAATGGCTGCAACCACGCGGCGGCAGGCGTTTTCGTCACCTACGGTAATCCGCAGAGCGTTTGGCAGGTTGTAGCCCGCAACCCGCCGAACGATCAAACCCTGAGTTTTCAGGAAATCGTCACAAGCCTCAGCCTCGTTCCGATCAGCAAAGCGGGCGAGTACGAAATTGGTGCAGGAGGCATCTGAAGCCACTCCAACCTTGGCCAGTTCCTCAGACAACCAAATGCGAAGGCGCGCATTCTCTGACTGGCAAAACCGCAGATATTCTTCGTCGCCTACAGCGGCTTCTGCGGCTGCCAGTGCGGTCAAAGATAGGTTGAAGGGCTGCCGGACGCGGTTCAGCACGTCGATTATCTCTTTCGCTGCATAGCCCCAGCCAACGCGCATGCCCCCAAGACCGTACACCTTGGAGAATGTTCGGGTCATGATGACGTTGCTAAACTTGTCAACCAGCCAAGCCCCACCATCGAAGCCGTCGACAAATTCTGCATAGGCGCCATCCAGCACCATTAGGCAATCGTTGGGCAAACCCTGCGCCAACCGTACCAACTCTGCGTCAGAAACCATTGTTGAAGTCGGGTTCCCTGGATTGGTTACAAAGACAATCCGTGTCCGGCCTGTGACCGCAGCAAGGATGTTATCCACGTCCACTCGGCGATCCCGCTCGGAAACCATGACCGGGGTCGCCCCAGCCATGCGCGCGATGATTGGGTACATGGAAAACCCATGCTCGGTATAAATCACCTCATCGCCCGGCCCGGCATAGGCCTGCGCTACGAATTGCAGCACCTCGTCACTGCCGACGCCGCATATAATACGGTCCGGGTTCAACCCATGCTTTTCAGCAATCGCGTTGCGCAGGCTGGCGTGATCGGTGCTGGGATAACGATGCAACGAAGCTGCGCTATCGCGCACGGCCTCGATTGCCTTGGGGCTTGGTCCGAAAGGGTTTTCATTGGAACTCAGCTTGATGACTTCAGCCACGCCCTCAACATGTGACTGCCCGCCCTGATACAGTGCGATGTCCATAATGCCGGGTTGTGGGGTGATCTGGTTCATGAGGGGCTCCAATAACGTGGCCCCTCTTACCCTTCTCATCGCATTGAGAAAAGCGGCAATTCCTTCAGACCGCCTCGAAGCAGGTCATCGCCGGTTCAGCAGAATGAAATGCCCGGATATCCTCGGCTCAGCCCTTGCGATATCGCAACGCTCACCGATGGGTGCCTCCTCGGATCCGCCTCTTCATCTGGCTCAAAATATCTCGGGGGAGTCGCAAAGCGACGGGGGCAGAGCCCCCCAAATAAAAAAGACCGCGCTGTAAGCGCGGCCCCTAAACTCTACAGGTCGGCGAAGATTAGTTCTTCGCGTAGAATTCGACGACCAGGTTCGGTTCCATCATAACCGGGTAAGGCACATCACTCAGGCTAGGTGCGCGCACAAACGTTGCAGTCATTTTCGAGTGATCCGCATCGATGTAGTCTGGGACATCACGCTCGGCCAGAGCAGCCGCTTCCAGAACAACAGCCAGTTGCTTGGACTTGTCACGTACTTCGATCACGTCGCCTTCTTTGACGCGGTAGCTGGGGATGTTGACCCGCTTGCCGTTCACTTTGACGTGGCCGTGGTTCACGAATTGACGCGCGGCAAACACGGTTGCAACAAACTTGGCACGATAGACAACAGCGTCCAGACGACGTTCCAGCAGACCGATCAGGTTTTCACCGGTGTCACCGTTCACACGAACAGCTTCGGCGTAGATGCGGCGGAACTGCTTCTCGGTCAGGTCGCCATAATAGCCTTTCAGCTTCTGCTTGGCACGCAGCTGCAGACCAAAGTCCGACAGTTTGCCCTTGCGGCGCTGACCGTGCTGGCCGGGGCCGTATTCACGACGGTTGACCGGGGATTTCGGACGACCCCAGATGTTTTCGCCCATCCGGCGGTCGATTTTGTACTTGGCAGACGTGCGTTTGGTCACGGCTGATCTCCTTCGTTTGGTCGAGGCCACATTGGCCACTATGAAGGGCGTTGTCCTCTTGAGGTTTCCCCCATGACAGGCATCCCCTTGCGGGGGCCACCAACACCAATGAAGCCGCGCTTATATCTGCAGTTTTACCAGAGTCAACATGCCGAACCGAACAGTCGGGCCGTTTTTCGTATTATTCATACAATTTTCAGCGGTGCGGCCTGCTATTCAGCGGCAACACCCACGATTTTTGACATATCTGCGGGAATTGCGATCACCCCAGCCGCAGAACCGGGGAAGGCAATCACCTTACTGTCATCGATAAATCCAATATCGGCGGGCACCACATTCTCAGCCGCCTCACTGACCCAAAACTCCTGATCCGCTTCGGGGCATCCGTCCTTGAAAATCAACATCAGAGAAGAACCACCGACAATTTGCACAAGCTCGGCAGTGAATTTCTGCGCTCCATTTGTCAGCTCGACGAGCGAGCCCTGAGCTACAGCAAGCGGGTCAAAAGCAACATCCGCTCGTGCCGCCAGCGCTGATACAACATTTGAGTATGCATCGTTCTGAACATAAACATCAGCATCTGCCGACAATTCGATCTTGCGGCCCCGCCAAGACCAAGCTGCACCGACAACCATATGGGCAAGAGGCGCCGCCTCAAGCCCGTCAATCTCTGTCTGCGACCAAGATATCGCTACCTGACCGTTAAACCCGGTTCCCATATACCCGCCCGTACATTTACTCGCCTACTTTTTATGTTGCATGTGTATCAGTGAAAAAATGGGCGGAAAAGAGACCGAAATGCAGCATTCACAAAAATGTTGCCAAAGAACAAAGTCACTTTGAGACTTAACCCGTTTCGCCGCCAGGCTACATGACTGCAGCCCTACAAATATCAAATAACTCGAGTACCACAGTC
Organism: Ruegeria sp. O11; assembly: GCF_056535285.1. Taxonomy (NCBI): domain Bacteria; kingdom Pseudomonadati; phylum Pseudomonadota; class Alphaproteobacteria; order Rhodobacterales; family Roseobacteraceae; genus Ruegeria; species Ruegeria sp. O11. Next base: position 122,667 of record NZ_JBQERS010000006.1, read on the forward strand.
GGCCGATCTTGTGATTGAAATTCCCGATGGGCGCGTTGAAGCAATTGGCAAGGGTATCCGGTCCTAAGGCCTCAGCGAAAGCACTATCAATGAATTGTCATTGCTGTGGAATCGCCCCTAGTGCGTGGAAGTAGCATAGACGAGACCTGAATTCGGAAAGCAAGCGCGACAGGTCTAACTGGAACATTCCCTTTGACGAAAGCATGCATTTTGCCCAGCGACGACCAGCTGAGGTACATCGTTGGCTATAAGGTCAAAGGTTTTCACCGGCATACACGCACAGGTTGGTTTAAACGTTCAATTTGATACCATATTTTTTAGAAAGAACTCTTGGCTTCACGAATAATCCATTTCAAGGGAACTTCTGTTGATGATCAGTCGCATTTTAGTCGTCGGAGCACTAACCGTTGCCGGCGCAGGAAGTGCCAGAAATGAAGAGGCCCTTGGGCTACCCCGGGTTCAATGGCACGATCGAACTGAATGTCAGGGATTCTGAATCCGATTGGGCTCGGGTCGCGCCAAAGGCTTCCGCGGAAGGTGTCCCGAATATCCTCTTTGTGCTATACGATGATACCGAACTGAGTGCCTGGTCCACTTATTGCCCGTCCAAAGATCTGGCTGATCAGGCAATCCAGATGTTGCGGGATCAGAACTCAACCAACCTGTACATGGCAGCAGCCTTGAGAATCCGATGGGCTGGCAATGAGCCCTATCCACGAAACGATCCAGTGGAGTGGGAAAGCTACCCAGAAACCCTGCAGTGGATAGTTTCACTTCCTATCAAGCGGTACTCTCAAGGCCGGACGGCAGGTACCTCACCGCGCGCGACGCCGCGCTGAAGGTCCGCGAGATCCAGATGACCCGTGCCGAGGAACGCCGCATTCTCGAACGCGGGAGTCTGGACCCTGTCGCGGGCGGCGAGATTGCCGCCCGGCCCGTCTCCTCCCTGTGGAGACGATTGTTGATGAGAAGCGCTCCGACCTGAACGGGGTACCTACTACTCCTGCCGCAGTCACAAATCTCAGCGGCATTAACCCCCTTTAACATCCTATCGGGCCGGAAACGCTTCAGTTCACCTGACGTTCCAGAACGGTGCTGTAGGTCGTTCCGTTCCGCAGGCTACGGAAATCGGCAAAGATCTTGCCGTCCTCGTACCGCGCATCGATCAACGCATTCGCGCCAATCACCAGTGGCGAAGTTTCAACGATGCCGATCGTGCCCGACCCATCGAGGCTGATGGCTCCGGTGGCCTCGTATTCGTTCCATTCGGTATCACCCTCGCGACGCCACTTGCTGGGGCCCCAGAAGACATTGTCTTCTTGCATCTGGACGTCGAGCATCCATTCGGCTTGATTAAAGCGGGGCTGATCACCCTTGTAATAGTGGCTGGGCTGCACGGTCGTATAAGACCCGACCCATGTGCCACGCAGGTCCGGCGTGGTATCGGCCAGTGCTGCGGTTCCGAGGGTGAGGCTGGTGGCCAGAGCGGCTGCTCCGGCAGTCATGTATCTGGTCATGGGGATCTCCTCCTGAAAGCGACCCATTGGAGTTCAAATGCGAACATCCTTGCTGTGGCCTACAGATTGGGCGGAGGTGTGCCGGTTACAACTTACCTAAGGGAAACTTCATAAACCGGTAATGTTTGCGTCAGGCCCAGGCCAGCGCAGTGCCGAGGATGACAAGGCCGATGCCTGCCGCCTCGCGATACGAGAAGTTCTCGCCAAACAGAAAGAATGAGGCGATGGCGATCAAAACAACCTCGGCCCCCAGAATGCCGGTATAGATGATCCCCAGCCGTTCCTCACGCAGCGCGGCAAGCTCCAGTGTCGCCCCGGCCAGCAGGGTTGCGACGATCAGCAGACCGAGACCCACACCGGGGAGTTTCCACCAGAACTTCATCGCGATCATGGCAACGGAATAGAGACCCGCCGATCCGAGGGCGATGATGGGGATCATGGATGTGGACATCTGCGCCTCCTGCCGAGGGTTCCGTTGGGTCGAGTGTAGCAGGTGGGTGAGGTTGGGGCTGTGAGGTGGGTCACAGTGTGGGTGATGGGTTAAAAACCCATCCTACGTAGGGTGGGTTTTCAACCCACCTATACGTCCATAGGGCGGGCTTTAGCCCGCCAATCCGAGCGTTCGATATCTCGCGCCTTGGGTTTGAGCCGGAGGGGTGGCGGGCTGAAGCCCGCCTTGCGATTGGTCAGTAGAACCGAGGGCACCGACCGACCCGAGGGGAGGCGCAAACGCGCCGCCCGTTTTACCGGAGGCAAACCTTCGGTTTGACGGAGGCGGGTCGGCGCAGCCCGACGGTGCCGCCGGGCGGGTGGGTTGATTTAACCTCAACGTTTTTTGATGAGGTTATTCGATTGAATTAAGTCACACCACACCATTCAGGCGAACTATCGACAATTGCGCACACCTAAAAAGAGAATTACTTAGGGGAAAACTCTGTGAGGAATCTTGCGAATGCCCAATATGTCTTGGAAAGACGCTATCGAGCAAGTTCTAGCCAACGCTGGCGAGGCCATGCACTATAAAACCGTCGCTGAAGAAATTGACAAACAGAATCTCCGGAATCAACTAGGGGCAACTCCAGCAAACTCAGTTTATGCAACGATTCACCTCTCAATTAAAAACGACGGTGAAGCAAGTCCATTCATAAAAACAAATCCGGGCACATTCATGTTAAAAAAGTTGCCCTCACAAATGGCTGTGGAACACTCCGAAACAAGCGAAGATGAAGATGCTGAACCGAGGAAAGTTGTCAAATGCGCCGGTATGTTTTGGCATGCAGACAAGGTTAACTGGAAATCCAAACCGAAAATCCTTGGCCAACAGCAACAGGGCGCCAAGGAAATCAACTTTAGCGACCAAGTAGGTATCTACCTTCTACATGATCGATCCAGAGTAATTTATGTAGGACGCTCAACGGACCGTCCTTTAGGGCAGAGACTTTATGAGCACACGCGTGACAGGCTCAATGGTCGGTGGGATCGCTTCTCTTGGTTTGGTTTGAAAGGAGTTCAGGACTCAGGGAAACTGACAGAACCGCACTTCTCCACAAACCAGAATGAGATCATTTCATTGATGGAAGCTATCTTAATTGAAGCACTTGAGCCGCCTCAAAACAGGAAAAGAGGCGACGACTTTTCTGACATCGAATATCTACAAGTTGCTGACACCGAGAAAAAGAAGCAAAGGAAAGAAGCTCTAGCCAAGATGCTTTTGTCAGATATCGACGAAGATTGAAGCAAAGCTAAGTCAACGAAATGTGCCTCATTATTCCACCGTGTGGGCACGCTAATAGGCTGCGCCAACCGCTTTCGCGCACTCGCACTTAAAATGAACTAAGAGTCCATCTTCAGCGCTGAAATAAACGCCTCCTGCGGGATATCCACCTTCCCGAACTGACGCATCTTCTTCTTACCCGCCTTCTGCTTGTCCAGCAGTTTGCGTTTCCGCGTGGCGTCGCCTCCGTAGCATTTGGCGGTCACGTCCTTGCGCAGCGCCGAGAGGGTCTCGCGCGCGATGACCTTGCCTCCAATGGCGGCCTGGATCGGGATTTTGAACATGTGGCGCGGGATCAGGTCTTTGAGTTTTTCGCACATCGCCCGGCCCCGCATCTCGGCCCGGTCGCGGTGAACCATGGTCGAGAGCGCGTCGACGGGTTCGTCATTCACCAGCACCGACATCTTGACCAGATTATCCTCGGTATAACCGGTCATCTGGTAGTCGAACGAGGCATAGCCCTTGGTCACCGATTTCAGGCGGTCGTAGAAGTCAAAGACGACCTCGTTCAGCGGCAGGTCATAGACGACCATGGCGCGGGTGCCCGCATAGGTCAGGTCCAGTTGGATGCCGCGGCGGTCCTGGCAGAGTTTCAGCACGTCGCCGAGGTATTCATCCGGAACCAAGATGGTCGCCTTGATGCGCGGCTCCTCGATATGGTCGACCTTGGACGGGTCAGGCATGTCGGCGGGGTTGTGCAGCTCGATCATCTCGCCGTCTTTCATGTAGACGTGATAGATCACCGAGGGCGCGGTCGTGATGAGCTCGATATCGTATTCGCGTTCGATGCGGTCGCGGATGACCTCAAGGTGCAGAAGGCCCAGGAAGCCGCAACGGAAGCCAAAGCCCAGCGCTGCCGAGGTTTCCATTTCAAAGCTAAAGCTGGCATCGTTCAGCGCCAGCTTGTCGATCGCATCGCGCAGGTCTTCGAATTCGGAACTGTCGACGGGGAAGAGGCCGCAGAACACCACCGGCTGCGCGGGTTTGAAGCCGTCCAGCGCGTCCTCGGTGCCGTTGCGGTCATTGGTGATGGTGTCACCAACTCGGGTGTCGCGGACCTGTTTGATTGAGGCGGTGAGAAAGCCGATCTCACCGGGGCCAAGGCTGTCGACCATCTCCATCTCGGGGCGGAAGACGCCAACGCGGTCGACATGGTGCAGGGTGTTGTTTGACATGAACTTGACCCGCATCCCCTTTTTCAGCGTGCCGTCCATGATGCGGACCAGAACGATAACGCCGAGATAGGCGTCGTACCATGAATCCACCAGCATCGCCTTGAGCGGCGCATCCAGATTGCCCTGTGGCGCAGGCAGTTGCTGCACGATGGCTTCCAGCGTCTCGTGGATGCCCTGCCCCGTCTTGGCAGAGACCTGAATGGCATCGGTTGCGTCGATACCGATCACATCCTCGATCTGTTCGGCCACACGATCACAGTCGGACGCGGGCAGGTCGATCTTGTTCAGCACCGGCACGATCTCATGATCGGCGTCGATGGCTTGGTACACATTTGCCAGCGTCTGCGCCTCGACCCCCTGGGTGGAGTCGACGACCAGCAGCGAGCCCTCGACCGCGCGCATGGAACGGCTGACCTCATAGGCAAAGTCCACGTGGCCGGGGGTGTCGATCAGGTTCAGCACGTATGCCTCGCCATTGTCGGCGGTATAGTCGATGCGAACCGTGTTGGCCTTGATGGTGATGCCGCGTTCACGCTCGATATCCATGCTGTCGAGCAGCTGTTCCTTCATGTCGCGATCCTTGACCGTTCCGGTCTCTTGGATGAGCCGGTCAGCAAGGGTGGATTTGCCATGGTCGATATGCGCGACGATGGAGAAATTGCGGATATGAGCGAGGTCTGTCATGGGTTCGGGATATGGCCATGTTTTTTCGGGTTGTCGAGACCTTTATCATCCTCAGGGTCTGAGGATCCGCAGCCGGAAACCAACGGAATCCGCGCGTTCCAGCAACGGCAGAGATACGGTGATAACCGGTCAAGTTGCCCCCAGAAATACCTGTGAATTTGACTCGCACGGCGCGTTTAGGGTCAAATTGAAAATGCCCGCCGCTGATGGATAGTGCGACCTGGCATTAAAAACATCTTATATTTCAATATTTAGGAGACTTCAAAATGAGTTTCATGGAATGGGTTCAACGCCGACTGCTGGCGCATGATTTCAACCCCGGCGTAGTTGATGGCGTTTGGGGGCGCAACACGCGCAACGCCGTGGTCGCGTTTCAGATGGCGCGCGGCATCTCGCCTAGCGGGCAGTTGGACAATTCAACCGTCGCCGCGCTAAGGCTGGACCCTAGCCTGCCGGACGGAACGCCCTTGCCGCCATCCACGAAAAAGGCCGTTAAAGAACCCGGTCGAGACCTGCTGGATTACTTTCCCTGGATGACCTTGGCGATCAGCAAGAAAGGCTTGCACGAGGGGCACGATAATGTGGAATTGCGCAAATTCCTAAAATGCGACGGACCAACCCTTGGAGACCCGGCGAAACTGCCGTGGTGTGGGGATTTTGTGGAAACCTGCGTCGCGGTTTCTGTTCCCAACGCACCGCTGCCGAACAATCCCTATCTTGCGCGCAACTGGTTGAAATTTGGTATGACCGTCGATGCTTGCTTTGGCTCGATTCTGGTCTTTTGGCGCAGCAGTATTGCGGGCATAAAAGGCCATGTGGGGTTTTATTATTCCGAAGACAGCACCCACTACCACGTTCTGGGCGGCAATCAGTCCAACAGTGTTTCAGTTTCGAAAATCGCCCGAAACCGGTTGCTGGGTGCCCGACTACCATCGCTCGGAGGCCCCTATCCCCGAAAGGTGATAAAGGGCAAAGCTGATTGGAAAATCACGGATGACGAATTCTGACAATGACTGATGGCTTTGTAATTAATGGGCGAGGCCGTTCTGAACGGCACTGACAGAATTTGATCTGATTGCAGGTCTGATGCGATCAGATCGAACGCTTTTGGCACCATGCTGCTGTGCGGCTCGCGCCAAGCAGGTGGATCTTGTTATGCATAAGGCCTTTTGCTCCCGGCACTCAGTTGATGGATGGTTTTTGCGCGCGACGCGCCGATCCAAAAATTGTTATGGTTGGCGGCATTGAACGGTGCCGGGCTGAAGCCCGGCCTACGGGGTGGGGTGTTTCCGACTCGTGTATTCACTTTTTCGAACCACCCAATTGATCCCGAATCCACTTTGATTCATAATTCGCCGCAGACCGAGAGGGGCATAAGACCCGTCCGGGCAGGCAAAAAAACGAGGCGAGTATGAAACAGTTCCTCTTAATCGCATTTTGTGCGGCATCGGTGACGGCGGTGGCCCACACAGTGGACGCGGCGCAGATCAAGCGGGCGTGTTTGGCATCAGACCGTGAGGCGGCGACGCGGGCGCGATGCACTTGCATTCAGCGCGTGGCGGATCAGGCGTTGACGCGTGGCGATCAGAAGACCGTGGCCAAATGGTTCGAAGACCCCCATCAGGCGCAGGAGTTGAAGATGTCGCAGACCGCGCGCGATGATGCGCTGTGGGATCGGTATCAGAACTTTGGCCAGATGGCGCAGGCGATCTGCAGCTGAGCCAGAGGCAATCCTTGACCTGATGCACGCTGCGCCTCAAAAAAGGCGCAGCGAAAGGTATGTGCGATGGTGATGAAAGGGCTGACCCTGCGGGGCCTTGAGGTGTTCGAGGCACTGGCACGGACGGGATCGGTGGCGCAGGCGGCCGAGATCACGGGGCTCAGCCAGCCGTCGGTGTCTCAGCAGTTGCGCAATCTGGAAAAGGCTTTAGGCACCGATCTTGTCGATCACGGACGGCGACCGATGCGGCTGACGCAGGCCGGGCGCAGTTTTCTGGCGCGCACTCAAGCGGTGCTGGGTGAGCTGCAAGTGGCGCAGAGCGAACTGGCGGTCATGGATCTGGGGCATCTGACCACTCTGTCCATCGGATTGATCGACGATTTCGACAATGATCTGACGCCCAGGCTGGCCACCCTGCTAGCCGATAGTCTGACTCGGTCGAAATTCAAGCTGATCACGCTGTCGAGCCTCGATCTGTTCGAAGCACTGGAGGCGCAGCGGTTACACATGGCTGTCTCGGCCCATTCTGGTGAAGTATTGGAAGGTGTCGTCGAATACCCTCTGGTCCAAGACCCCTTCATTTTGGTCGCGCCCAAGGGCGCCGAGCAGCCGATGCAGGACCTGCCCTTCCTGCGCTACGCCCGCGAACAGTTGATCAGCCGCCAGATCGAAGGTCATCTAGCCCGGCAGCAAATGGAGTTTGAAGAACGGTTCGAAATCGGCTCGCATCTGGCATTAATGGCGATGGTAGCGCGGGGCTTGGGCTGGGCAATCACCACACCGCTGGGCTATATGCGCGCCGCGCGGTTCCATGACGGGCTGGAGGCGCACCCTGCTCCGTTTGGCGAGTTCGCGCGCAGAATCTCACTGATTACTCGCTCCGACTGGTCGGATCAGGTGCCGCAGGAAGTGGCGGATATGATTAAGCGACTAATGCAGAGCCAGATTGTTGACCCTGCTTTGGCGCAGTTGCCGTGGCTGGACGGGCAGCTGAAGGTGATAAGTTAATCAAGCATGAATGGATCGCACCGCCGCCTGAACTGCATTTTTTGTCAGCTCAAGGTCCATCTCGGAAATCGCCAGTGAAGGATAGAGTTTGCCGGGCGACTTGAAGATGCCGTGGCGTCGAAGCGTCGCATTATAGGCTTCGTTACGCTTTGGGTCGTCATGCTTGGCGGTCCGATAGTCTCTGCAAACACTGGTTGTAAAAAAGATGTCAAACAAGGTCTCATCACCACAGATTAGATGCGGAATATCAGCCTTGCTCAACTCCTCACTTTGCATGTCTTGCAGCTCTTTTCCGATGGCGCGCAGGCGGTCATAGCTGCCCTCGCGGCGTAGGATGTCCATCGTCTTAAGGCCGGCTGCGGCAGCGATCGGATTGCCTGACAGTGTGCCAAGCTGCATTAGCCATTTGTTCGCGCCGACAATAGATTTGTCGAAATGCTGCATGATCTCGGTATTGGCCCCAATGGCGGCCAGAGGAAAACCGCCGCCGATGATCTTGCCCAAGGTGCAGATGTCTGGAGTCACTCCATAGCGTTCCTGTGCGCCGCCATAGGCCAGCCGGAAGCCCGTAACGATTTCGTCAAAGATCAAGAGGACACTGTATTTGTCGCACAGGTCGCGCAGCCCTTGCAAATAGCCGGGCAAGGCGGGAATTATCCGCTGCAGTGGCTCTACGATAATCGCGGCAACGTCCTTGTTTTCGGCCAGCAGCGCCTCGACCGCGGTCAGATCGTTAAACGGGGCGATCAACATCTGATCAGCGACCCCTTGCGGGATGCCCGCGCTGTCGGGAATAGCTTGGGGGAAGTTGATGCGGACTTCGGGCGCAAGGCTCATCTGTGCTTCGGCGCTCATCCCGTGGTATCCGCCTTCGAACTTCAGGACCTTGTCGCGACCGGTATAGGCGCGGGCAAGACGGATGGCGTACATGTCGGCCTCGCCACCCGAGGCCACAAACCGGACCTGTTCGCAGCACGGCACCGCCTCAACAATCGCCTCGGCCAGTTCGATGCCCTTGGCATTGTTAGCAAAGAAGGTCATGCCCTTGGGGAGTTGCTCAAGAACGGCCTCTATGACTTCAGGATGGCCATGCCCCAGAAGCATCGGGCCAGAGCCGATCAGATAGTCGACATATTCGTTCCCATCCTCGTCCCAGACACGGCTGCCTTCACCGCGCGCGATGACTATGCCGGGATCGAAATTGCCGAAGCCTCCGGCAGGCAACACGGTGCGGGCACGGGCGATCCAATCGGCTTGAGAGGTCAGTTTATGCATAGGTCAGTCCAGTTCAAGAATTGGGGTACCAAGGATGTCCGGATCGGGCCTCACCCCAAGCCCGGGGCCTTCTGGTGGTGCAATACGCCCATCCTTGCGGGACGGACAATCCGGCGCAATGCGTGGCCCTACATAGGACGACAGATCGCAGGTGTTCAGTAGGGCATCTCGCGGTGTCGAGGCGGCGAAATGCAGCGATGCGGCGGTGACTATGTCTGATCCCCAAGTGCATTCCGCGCAGATCTCGGCCCCCAGATGAACAGTCAGATCACGCGCGCGGCGCATCGCGGACAGCCCGCCGAATTTCGACAGTTTCAAGGCGACTGCGTCCAGCACGCCCAGTTCATGCGCGTGCATGAGCGACGCCTGATCATAGGCATTTTCGTCGATTTTCATAGGCAGACCAGTTGCCTGTCTTACAGCTGCACAATCTTCCAGCGTTTTGCAGGGCTGCTCCAGCATAACATCCAGATGTGCCACCGCGCGTCCCGTCCGAGTGGCCTGAAGTTTTGTCGCCCCGCAGTTCCAGTCGCCATAGACCAGTGGGCCGTCGCCCACGGCCTCGCGTACCTTGGCCAACCGTTCGGCATCTGCTTGCCAGTCGGCGTCGGCCCCAAGCTTGACCTGAAACTGTCGGATACCCGTCGCATAAGCCTGACGCGCGATCCGCGCCATGTCGTCGGGTGCGATGCAGGTGATCGAGTGATAGAGCGGCATGTCAGCTTGGGTGCGGCCACCAAGCAGTGCGTAAAGGGGCTGCCCGCTCGCTCTGCCGAACAGATCCCACAACGCCATGTCGACGATAGATTTCGCATAGAAATGTCCTTGCAGGAACGCATCCAGTTTGCGCATTGGGGCATCAATGCCGAACGGTTCGACTCCAAGGATTTCGGGTGCCATTTCCTCGATCGCACCGGGGACACCATTGGCGAAGGCGGGCAGGTAATGCGGGATCGGGCAGACCTCACCCCAGCCTTTCTTTCCGTTATCGGCCTCCAGACACAGGACATGGCTTTTGACCGTGTCGCAGGTCTTGCCCTCGGCCATGTAGTAAGTCTCATGGCTGGTCAGATCGACAGACCATAACGAAATGCGAGAGATTTTCATGATATGTCATTTCCATCAGTCAGTTGCGGCCCGGACTCGAACTGATTGCGCCAGAACACCAGACATAGAACCGAGTCTGCGCCCGTCGTCATCGCGTGAGGCTGGTTAGAGGCGTGGAACGCAGTGTCGCCAGAGCTCAGCCAGCGCTTAGCTTGTCCGGCGCGTAGAAACTCTGCCTGCCCGGCAAGCACTAGATAAAGCTCTTCCGCGGGGTGATGATGCCACGGATAGTGCAGATGTGGCGGCACATAAACCAGCCAGACACGCAGTTGGTCTGATGCAAAGCCGCCCTGATCGCCGACCAGACAGAAGCAGCCAAACCGATCCATGAAATCATCGCCTATCCCGCTATCTCGATAATGCTCGAGCCAGTGCGCGTCGCAGGCAAGCGCAAGCACAGCGTCACGCAAGGTCGAGACTGTCCCAGACCGCAACGCTTGGTCAGTTGCCAGCAAATCAAGCGGGGGCAAGGCCCGCGCCGTGACCTTTTGTGGCACAAGATCAGTCGGAAATGAACTGAACTCCGCAAGAGTGGGGTGGGTACGAAAGCAGCGGGCAAGCTCGACTGCTGCGTGTGTCCAGAACTGTGCTTGTGTCACGCGATCTCCCTTGCGTCGGTTCTGGGCTTTTCGGATTTGGGATCGTAGGCGGGATCGCCCAGCACACGGGCTGCGCGGCGGATGCCGTGGATCACCACTTCAAGCGCCGTGCCGGGAGTGGCGGCGTGAGGTTTGACATAGGCAAAGGCCAAAATCTTCCCGACTGTTGGGCCAAAGGCCACCGACGCTGTGGCTCCGACCACCTGCCCGTTCAAAATCACCGCCTCACCGCCGTGGCCGTCCGCTTTACCGTCGGGCTCGATTTCCAGATAGGCGCAAACCCACGGCAAGTCGGTGTTCAGCGTCTTGTCCCGGCCCAGAAATTCCTTGTCCGTTTGGGCAAAGCGCAGCAGGTCGGCCTCGGCCAGTGTAACCTCGTTGGTCAATTCGCCAGCGCCCTTGAAGCCCTTCTCCATACGCATCGCATTCATCGCGAAGCTGCCGTAATCGGCAATGCCGTGTATCTCACCCGCAGCCCACAGCGTAGTGTAGACATCAAGGCTGGCGTCATTAGGCATGTGGAATTCCCAGCCGAGCTCGCCCGCGTAAGACATACGGAATGCCCAGATATTGTGACCTGCAACCGTGATTTCCCGCGCAGACAGCCAGCGGAACCCGGCATTGGACAAGTCGGCATCAGTGCAGGCGGCCAACACGTCACGTGACTTGGGACCGTTCAGGGACAGGGCACTCCACTCGGACGACTGTGCCGTTATCGTCACATCTTCCTCTGCACGCTGATGGTTCAAGTGGTCCAGCAGGCGTTGTTCGAAGAAAGCGGCGCAGACCAGATAGAAGCTGTCTTCAGCCATCCGCACAATCGTCGTTTCCAGCTCGATCCGGCCAGCGCGGTTCAGCATGTAGGTCAGGGTGATCGAGCCGATCTTCTGCGGCATTCGGTTGGCGGTCAGCCGGTCCAGCAATGCGTATGCATCCGGCCCTTCGACCAGCACCTTTGCGAAGGCGGTAACATCCATGATGCCGACGCCGGTGCGCACCGCATTCACCTCGGCCGCGACCATATCGTCGACGGGGGAACGGTTGAAGGAATAGTGGTCGCACTGTTCGATCCCCTTGGCGAAAAAGCGTGGGCGTTCAAAGCCATAGACCTCTTCATGCACGGCACCTTTGCTTTTCAGCAGATCGTGCAAAGGGGACGGCTTGATCGGGCGTCCGGCCAGACGGTTGAAATGTGGGAAGGGGATTTCGTGGCGCAGGCAGTAATCCTCTTCGGCCTTCACTACCTGCCAGTCCTTCGTGGCATAACTGCCAAACCGGCGCGGGTCGAATTCGCGCATCGAAATGTCGGCCGCCCCATGCACCATCCAGCGCGCCAGCTCGCGGGTCAGGCCGGGCCCCCATCCAATGCCGATCTGAGTGCCGCAGCAGCACCAGTAATTGCGCACACCGGGTGCCGGGCCGATCAGCGGGTTGCCGTCTGGGGGATGGCTGATCGCGCCGTGCACGACGCGTTGAATGCCCATATCGGCAAAGATCGGCATCCGGTTCAGGCTTTCTTCCAAATACGGCATGACACGGTCATAATCCGCGTCAAACAGCCAATTCTCGTAATGCCACGGGCATTCATCGTGCCAGACCGAGTTCGGGTTTTCTTTCTCGTAAATCCCGATCAGGCCCTTTTTTTGCTCCATCCGGATATAGCCCGAAACTTTCTTGTCGTCGCGAATGACAGGTAGCTCTACGCCGAGGTCCTGGAACTCGGGCACCTCGTCGGTCACGAAGTAATGGTGCGTCATCGAGGTCATGGGCAATTGCAGCCCCGACCATTCGCCCATCTGCCGCGCATAGGTGCCGCCGGCATTGACGACATGCTCGCAGGTGATTGTGCCCTTCCCGGTCTCAGCCACCCATTCGCCATTGTCAGCTTGCGTGATGTTGGCGGCGCGGCATTGGCGGATGATACGCACGCCCATTTGACGGGCCCCGGCGGCCATCGCCATCGTGACATTCGTCGGGTCCACGTGACCGTCATCCGGCGTGTGAAGTGCGCCCAGAACACCACTGAGGTTATAGAACGGGTGCAACTCGGCCACCTTTTCCGGCCCAACCAGTTCGATGTTGAAACCCAGCGAACGACCCACCGATAGCGTATGGCGCAACCAGTCCATTTCGTCTTCCGTATAGGCTAGGCGAAACGACCCGCAGCCGTGCCATGTCACCGGCTGGCCTGTTTCCGCTTCCAATCCACCGGAATAGAGGCCGATATTATAGTCCACGCACTTCCCCAACCCAAAGGACGAGGTCGAATGTGTGATCTGTCCGGCGGCGTGCCATGTGCTGCCCGAGGTCAGCTCGGCCTTTTCAAGCAACACCGTTTCCTCACCCCAGCCTTCATGCCCAAGATGATAGGCCAGCCCGACGCCCATGATGCCTCCGCCGACGATGACCACGCGTGCGTGGGATGGAAACTCACTTGCCACGACAACATCCTTTTCGAGTCGTTTTCCTCTCGACAGGCTAAGCAAACAAAAATACCATCGTCAATCATGAATGGGACAAATGTATCAAATACGATTCTCGAGCGTCTGGCCGATGAGCTTTCCGAGCTGACGCCCGAGGCACGCAAGGCAGCAACCTATGTCTTGGAAAACCCCCGTGATGTGGGGGTGTCGACGGTGCGCGAAATCGCAGAGGCTGCGAATGTCAAACCCAACACCGTCGTGCGCATGGCCCGTCAGGTCGGGTTCGAAGGCTACGAAGATTTCCGCGCGCCCTTCCGCGATGCCATCCGACGCGGCGCCGCCGACTTCCCGGACCGCGCGCGCTGGCTTCAGGACATTCGCAAATCGGACGATCTGGGCGGGCTGTATGCCGACATAGTGCAGGACGTGCTGCGCAACGTCGAAGAGACCTTTGCGGGTATCTTGACCGACGACCTGAAGACGGCGGCCGAGGCGATCTGGGCCTCGCGCAATGTGTTTACCCTTGGCGTGGGCGTCAACAACTCGATCGCGCGCAATTTCACCTATCTGGCCTCGACCGGTATGAAGGAGTTTCACGCCATCCCGCGTCCGGGCTCGACCCCTGTCGATGATCTGGCGTGGGCAGATGAAAGTGACGTGCTGATCGCGATCACCTGCAAACCCTACCGGTCCGAGGTGGTCAAAGCCGTCGAGATAGCGCGCGAACAGGGCATGATCATCGTCGCTCTGTCCGACAGTCCCGCCAGCCCGATCCTGCGTCTGGCCGATCATGACTTCGTGGTATCGGTCGATACACCGCAATTCTTCCCGTCCTCGGTCAGCATCATCGCGCTGCTCGAGACGCTTTTGTCATTCGTCATCGCCGTTGCCAGCGACGAGATCGTCGAACGGGTCGAGAAATTCCACAACCGTCGCCACCAGCTGGGACTGTATCACGAGGAGAAGACATGACCGAACCCATCAGGTCTTTGGCCGCGCGTTATTACACCGATCCCGATATTTATGCGCAAGAAATGTCCGGCCTGCTTGCCCGGACATGGCAATTCGCGGGCCATGTCAGCCAGCTTCCCAATGTCGGCGACTATTTCACTTTTGAAATTGCGGGCCAAAGCCTGTTCTCGATCCGTGGCCGGGACGAGGTGATCCGCACCTTCTATAACGTCTGCCAACACCGTGCCCACGAAATGGTCACCGGGACTGGTAACACTCGTGTGGTGGTCTGCCCCTATCACGCCTGGACCTACGAACTGACTGGACATTTGCGCGCGGGTCCAAACATCAAATCCGTTCCGGGCTTTGACCGCTCTGAGATCTGCCTGACCGAAGTCCGGACCGAAGATTTCCATGGCTTTCTTTTCGTCAACCTCGATGACGATGCGGCGCCGATGGACGATTGGTTCCCCGGTGTCCGCGAAGAGATCGCCGAATTCGTTCCCAATGTCGTCAGGCTTGCCCCTCTGGAATGGGTCGAGGTGCCTGAGAACTGCAACTGGAAGGTCTCGGTCGAGAATTACTCAGAGTGCTACCACTGTCCCATTAACCATGCGACCTTCGCCGAGGGTGTAATTAAGCCGGAAACCTATGACATCCAACCGGATGCGGACGGCGGATATGTTCTGCGCCATACGACCGAATGTCAGCCAATGGAAAAGATGACCTATCCCGTGGACATGTCGGTGCCCCATGCAGGGGATTATCAAAGCTGGTTCCTATGGCCCATGTTCTCATTCCAATGCTATCCGAGCAATGTTCTGAACACCTACCACTGGCGTGCCCACGGCCATGAAAACTGCACCGTCTGGCGCGGCTGGTTTACGCCGGAAGGTGCTGAAAGTGAGGTAATCCGGGGTCTTGCCGCTCAAGATCGCGAGACAACAGTAAAAGAGGACATCAACCTCGTGGAAAGCGTGCAACGTGGGTTGAAATCTCGTGGTTATCGCCCCGGTCCCCTTGTGCTGGACCCCAACTGCGGGGTCAGTTCAGAGCATTCCATCGCTGCATTGCAGCGCTGGATGCGTGAGGCTGTAGATGGTCAAGAACATTGACGCACAATGCACCAACATATTGATCGATCTGTAATGAAGGCCTACTGGCTAAGCTACATTGATCGCGCGTTGGTCAACGGCATAGCCAGCCGGATCGACGCGTTGAACCCTGGCACCGACAAAAAGCTGGCCGAGTGTGCGCTTACGGATGCGGGCAACGTTGTCAGCGCCGATATGGCTGCAAAACGCGCGCATCTATCAGGTGCCTGTCCGATCTGCGCCCAATCGAACATGGTCACATGGTACAGGCCATGGGAGACTATATGCTGACCCAAATTATTGCCAATGGCACATCTTATAGTTGGTCGGCGGTGTTTTCACCTGCAACCTCGACTGCACAACGACGCCGCCCCCCAAGATGCGCGAAGCCTTGTGGAACTATGTACAAACCAAAAACGTCGCCATCAATCTGAAGGACTAGACCATGAGCGTATTTGACGAAGATCTGTTTCTGAAAGGGCTCGAACAGCGTAAAAGTACGCTGGGGGCCGAATATGTCGAAAAGAACTTGGCTGCAGCAGATGATTTCACTCGCCCGTTTCAGGAGGCCATGACCGCGTGGTGTTGGGGCTTTGGCTGGGGGGATGACGTGATCGACGCCAAGACCCGGTCGATGATGAACCTCTCGATGATTGGCGCACTAGGCAAAATGAATGAATGGGAGACCCACTGCCGCGGGGCCATCAATAATGGCGTCACCAAAGAAGAAATCCGCGCGATTATTCACGTGATTGGAATTTATTGCGGCGTGCCGCAGGCGTTGGAGTGCTTCCGTGTGGCCAAGACGGTGCTGGAGGAGAGTTAGAAAGCGCAAGCGCTGAACCTTACACTTGGCGGTCTCGCGCCACAACGCCGCAGACTAAATCGCACAGACAGTTTCCGAAGTAGTGCCCGGATGTGTTGTGCCGCAAGCAAAGAAGTTCACTGTTTAAGAAACGATCCTCCTCTGGGCGTGCGAGTCGATAGAACATTGGACTTGGTTTAGTGACAGTTCTAGAAGGCGCCGCGAAGCAGTAAAATCGCGGAAGGGATGATCAACTTCGGCCGCCTTCGATCCACACTGGGTCCGCAATAGGGATAATTGCTGCCTTCCAGAGCGACAGCGACATTCTGCACTCCGGCCTCTTCTGGCGCTTTCGCTGACTGATGCGCCAATGACCGAGGTTGGACGCCGCTACTGTACACTTGGTCTGCATCCAAATGGGGAAGACGCGGGACAAAGGGTCAATACGCTGCGGCTGATCGAGCGTCGGCTGCAAAGTACTGCTTCGGTTCTTTCCATACCAACTATCAACTGCCACTTGTGCGCGCCGATAACGGAATTGCGACATGACGCCTTAAGAGTACTCCTGACCGGGCACATCCCACTCGCGCTTAAACCGGCGCTTCCGTCAGTATTGCGACTGCAACCCCAGCAGAAATGCGGAAACCATGTCGGCTATCTCGGCTTCCCGTTCCTCGTCCACTTCTTTTCCGTTCAGCCATGTGATGCTTAGAAATACTAAAATCATCGAGCGGCGCGCGATTGCAATCTGACCCAGCGTTTTTCGCCCAAGCTTGCTCAGTCCGAGATGGCCGCCGATCAGTTCTGCTTCGATATCCAGACCGTGGACGATAATGGCTTCGTTTTCATCAAAAGCATCGCGGGTAGGATCATGTGCCTTCGCGAAGTCGTCCAATGAAAGGCTTACGATTCCCTTTCTGGCGGCCAAAAAGCGAGTCGTTCGCCTGTTGAGTTCCCGGATTGCGGCTTCTCCGCCCAGTTCCTCGGGCAGCTTTAACAACTGGTGTTCCTCGGTGAGAGATTCACCAATAAGCGCCGTTAATATGGCGCCCAAACCTTTGAAGTGCTTGTATATGGACGCAGGCTCGATCCCGACAAGCCGGGCAATTTCCCTTATTTTCAAACCAGATGCGCCTCTCTCACCGGCCAGCTTTTCGGCTGCGGCAAGAATGGCATCGCGCGTCGCGAACCCCTCGTATTCCTGAGCAATGTCTTTTGGCCGTCCCACCATGGCTTGGCGTCTTCTCCTGAATTTTGAGCACTCCTATTGACTTCTTTGCTAACGTTGTTAGCTAAGGCAAACAACGTTAGCTTTGAGGAGCCGATATGAGACTATCAACCTCGCTTACCGCTGCTGCGCTGATCGCACTGGCGACAACCACAAATGCGCAGACCAGTCCGATGACTGAGATCGCGGACGGTGTTTATCACTACTTCTCCATGGGTTACTCCAGCATGGTTGTCATTGGAGAGAATAGTATTCTCGTGACTGACCCATCCTTCACGCGGCGGGCTGAGGAGTTGAAGTCGGAGATAGCAAAGATCACCGACAAGCCTGTTACGCATATCGCCCTGAGCCACGAGCATTTTGACCACATTGGTGGAACCGAAGTGTTCGAAGGAGCCGAGATCATCATGCAGGAGAACGGCCTCGATATCCTGAAACTGTCGCCGTTGATGCCCATGCCAATGATCACGACGTCGTTTGACAACATCCATACCGTGGATCTTGGCGGTCAAACCATCGAGTTGCATCACCTCGCTGTAGCAGATGGTGTTGCGACTACGGTTGCACGTGTCGCTGACAGCAATGTCGTGTTTTCTGTGGACATGTACATGCCACAAGAATTTTCCCCACATGAGTTCAAGGAAGACACCAATTTCGTGGGGTCAAGCGTTGTATTGAACACCCTGGTGGATTGGG
Organism: Ruegeria sp. O11; assembly: GCF_056535285.1. Classification (NCBI taxonomy): domain Bacteria; kingdom Pseudomonadati; phylum Pseudomonadota; class Alphaproteobacteria; order Rhodobacterales; family Roseobacteraceae; genus Ruegeria; species Ruegeria sp. O11. The sequence continues at coordinate 140,723 of NZ_JBQERS010000006.1, forward strand.
ATCCGACTTACGCAATCAACGGGCATTCAAACGGTAACAGTGTCGAGGCTCTCAGAGAAAACGCCGCGTTTCTGAATGAGCTGCAAGCGAAGGTAGAGGCGCGTTTTCAGGAAGCCTTTGCAAGCGGCAACCCGTCAGCCCCCGTTGAGTTTCTCTTTACGATCCCTGACGAAATCGAAATGGCCGAATATTCCACTTGGAAAAACTACGACACAGCGTTCCCCGGCTACGTCCGCCGAATGGCCCTGTCTGTTTTTCACGGCGGTTGAACGGAATTGCTCTGCTCAGGACCGCAACGGAAATCAATCTGTAAAACATAAAAAGGAAACCCGAGATGTCCCTAGGAAAAGAATCCTATCTGCTGTTCAGCTTCACAGAACAAGGAGATATGAAGAATTTTGGCGAATATGCAAAAGCTGCCAATGATGTTCTGGAGACGTCCGAAGGCGAACTCCTCGTTATAGGTGCGCGAGAATCTTCCATATCCAAGTTTGAAGGAGACTGGCCAGAGGGCGCAGGTCTTACCCTGATACGGTTTCCATCTCGCGAAAACCTCGAAGCTTTCTGGAAGAGCGACGAGTACCAATCCATTATTGATCTTCGGACGGCGATACTGCCGGCCAATTTCACCATCGGATTCTCGCACGGGTGGCGGGGTGAAGTTGCCTCATGACAGTCGCAGAAGAATCTTGATGGAAGAAAGCAACATGTTCAATTCAATCGCTAAAATCGCTGCCTTGACTGGTATTCTCGTCAGCACAATCGCTCTATCTGCCAACGCTGAAACGGTAAGAACCTCATATAGAATCGCGTTGGAAGAGGCCGAATTCTTCCAGCCCGAAGGTGCTCCGTTTGAGCTTGCTGTCCTGTGGGGTGATCCCCAAAATGGCCCGTCAGCGGTTTTCATGAAATTCCCGCCAAACTTCCCCGGAACAATGCATTCGCACACCCACGGATACCACGGCCTCGTTGTAACCGGTGCTTCCAAGCACTTCGTTAAAGGCGAAAGTGAAGCCGAGGTGCCGCTGCAAGCGGCCGGAGACTATTGGTATCAACCAGGCGGAGAGCATCACAATGACTCGTTTCCCACCGACGAACCAACAATTCTGTTGATTCAATGGGAAGGTCCAATGGACGTGCACTTTCACCCGAATGAATAGAACCAAGATTCAAATGGCGGGATACATGCCCCTCCATATTTGTTGCTCACCTCTGTTCGGACATTGGTACGCAGTACAGCATCGATCTAAATGAGCTCTGAGCAGGCATCGGTGCGTTCAGTGCCCTGAATGCAGGGCGTACTCCAGCTTCTATAGCTCAGCGCTCAGGTACGCCTGCAAGCCATCAACAGCAATCTCGATCAGGTCCAGCGTTCCATCGAAATCGCGGGTGTAATACGGATCGGGCACGTGATCGGCGCCGGAATGTGGCGCGAAATCGGTTAGCAGGCGGACAGGAGTATCGCTGCCATCGGGGCGCAGGTCCTCGATATTGGCGATATTGTCCGCATCCATACCGATGATCAGATCGAAGCGGTGGAAATCCTCGGCCACGAACTGGCGCGCGCGCAGGTCGCTGAGGTTAATATCCCGGGCGCCGGCGGCTTTTTGCATTGGGCTATAGGGCGGATCACCAATGTGCCAACCCGAGGTTCCGGCGCTGTCGATTTGGTGATGGGGCGCCCGGGCGCGAAAAACGCCCTCGGCTGCCGGAGAGCGGCAGATATTGCCCAGGCAGACGAAAAGGATACGGTGTGTCATGGGAATGGGTGTAGCGCGTGAGGCGGCCATGGAAAAGATCGTCATTCTGACTGGAGCCGGAATTTCCGCCGAAAGCGGGCTGGGCACGTTCCGCGACAAAGGCGGTCTGTGGGCGCAGCACCGGATCGAGGATGTCGCAACGCCCGAAGGCTTCGCCCGCAATCCGGCACTGGTGCACGGGTTTTACAATGCCCGCCGGGTGCAGGCCGCCAAGGCACAGCCTAATGCCGCACATCGGGCGCTTGCCCAGCTGCAGAAGCGATGGCCCGGTGAAGTGGTCATCGTCACGCAGAATGTCGACAGCCTGCATGAGGCAGGCGGGGCTGCACGGGTGCTCCATATGCATGGCACGCTGGCCGGTGCCATATGTGGAGTTTGCGGGCACCGCTGGACCTCGCCTTCCGAGATGGAGGTACACGAGCCTTGCCCAGCCTGCTTTCAACCGACGGCCCGACCCGATGTGGTGTGGTTTGGTGAGATGCCCTATTTTATGGATGAAATTTACGATCACCTGGCTGAAGCAGCACTGTTTGCCTCAATCGGCACTTCGGGTCAGGTTTATCCGGCGGCGGGTTTTGCGCAAGAGGCACGGGCCGGAGGTGCGCGAACGATAGAATTGAACCTTGAACCTTCCGCTGGGGCGTCCGTCTTTGATGAGACACACCTCGGGCCCGCCACCGAGGTGATCCCGCGTTGGGTCAATGAAATGTTGGTACGGGGCCGCACGCGATAGGGGCAGACAGAGCAGCGCTTTCGCGTCTATGGTGCTGAAAACAATAAAGCTGAGTGAGTTCATGACAGATCTACCACCCAAAGACGGAGAAATCCTTGACGATAGCAGCATCAACGCGCGTGACACACTAAGCGAGAATCTGGCCAACCTGTGGTGGACCTTCTTGCTGCGCGGAATTCTGGCCGGTCTGATCGGGATTGCGGCGCTGTTCTGGCCCACCAGCAGTATCTCAGTATTGCTGCGGCTGGTGGGGGCGTTGCTTATTTTGGATGGTGCGCTCACTTGGCTTGGGTTTGGGCGACGTGGGCTGATTGGAGGCTTTGGCATCGGGGCTGCTCTGATCGGGTTGATACTATTGATCTGGCCGCAGGGAGTGGCGTGGCTGGCATTTACGCTGATGGGGGCGATGGCGTTATTCGTGGCCATAGGCTCCTTCATGGCCCTGCCTCAGATGCACCCACAGGATCCCGAGCGTGCAACGGTGCGAAATTCAGGTATCTTTGCCCTCATCATCGGGCTGGTGCTTATCTTCTGGCCCGGCAGCGGAATGGTGGCTTTGGGTTGGGCAATTGCTTTCTTTGCATTGACCTCGGCCATCGTAATGTTCTTTCTAGCCGCACGGTTCAAAAATGCGGGTGATCGGTTGGGAATGAAAACTGTCAACCGCTAGCAATGCAGGCCGGGCATTGTCCGGCCTGATGCCTTGATGATGGCTGATGAAACGTCGGATTAGTTCGAATGCGTGTGGTCGTGTGAACCGTGCCCGCCCTGATCCTTCCGCTCCAAATCTACGGGGATTTCTACATCAACCTCTCCGGCCTGTTCAAAAATCAGCGTCACCGGCACAGAAGATCCCTGTTCAAATGGCGCATTGAGTCCCATGAACATGACATGGTCACCGCCACGTTTCAGCAGGTGGGCTTCACCTGCCGGTATGGAAAATCCTTCCTCGACATGGATCATCTGGGCAACGCCGTTTTCATCAACCTTGTGGGTGTGAAGCTCGACACGACCTGCCACATCCGATTTGACGCCGATCAAGCGGTCATCGGTATCGCTGTGGTTTTCGATTACCATGAAGGCGGCACCGGCCTTGGCCGATTTACCTGAGGACCGCGCGTAGGCATCGTCAACAACGATAGCATCGGCAGCCATGGCGCCTGAGGTGAACGAAAGCGCAGCCAAAGTTGCGAGCAAAGTGGATTTGAGGGTCATTGCGACTCTCCTTACGTAAATGTCTGATTTTGTTAGATGTCTAATTCAGACAGAGATCGGAGGAGCGCGGGCAGGATGCCGTGGCAAGGGGGCCGAAATCAAATCCGCCGAGCGTAGTGGTGGAGCGGGCAACGCCCTAGACGGAGCCAAAGGCAGGGCAGCGCGCGCGTCGTGCACAGCGCCCAGCAGGCTAAGCGCATAGTCCGGACAGTAATGCGGCGCACGTGTCGGTTGACCTTCGTCATCCATATACACAACCACAGGCCCGGTTCCGGTGCACAGAACCATCTGTCCCACCGCACGATCAATACCGCGCGATGCAGCAAGGCCCTGCCCCGTGACAATTACGAGCAGGGACAGCGCATAAGGCAGTATCTGGCGGAAAATGTCTTTCATCCTAGCCCGAGATATACGCCTGAGTTTCTATCCGCTTCAAGCGAGAAGGCCGGGCTGAGACAGAATGGCCCGGTTCAGGATTTGGGTGGTTTTGCCGGGTCGGCGTTCATACTCGTATGTAGACGATTCACCCGACGTTGCATCCGCGTGCATCGAACCACTGCCGCCGCAAGTGAAGCTGGCAAAAAAGACAATAAATTTGTTACTCGAAACTGCATGATGACCCCCCAGAATCAACAATATGCATAAACATATATTGATCTCATCAAGGCTTCTGTGAACAAAGTCACGGAAAGGCTCGCTTTGTTGGCTTTTTGAAAACAAAAGACAGGTCCACTGCAATCATCACCGACAAAAAAGCCCCGCATCCAAGGATGCAGGGCTGAATATTTGTGTGTCGGTAAGACTTACGCCGAAGCTTGCGCTTTGGCGATTTCCTTCTTCACTTTCAAGGCGTTCGCCGACAGTTCGTCATCCTTGGCTTTCGCCAGAAATGCATCCAGACCACCGCGGTGGTCTACCGAACGCAGGGCTGCTGCCGAGATGCGCAGCTTGACGCCACGACCCAGGGTTTCGGACTGCAGGGTAACGTCGTTCAGGTTGGGCAGAAAACGACGACGAGTTCTGTTTTTGGCGTGGCTGACATTGTTGCCAGTCATCGGGCCTTTTCCGGTCAGTTCGCAACGGCGCGACATGGTTTCTTCCTTTGTTTCTGGAGGCCGGGTACAAGACCCGCGGCCAAATCACAAGGGGCGCAACCCGAAGTCGCGCCCGAAAACTGGTTGGATGCGTTTAGTGGGAATCGCGCGAAGGGTCAAGACGGCTGCGGCGAAATCTTTGCCCCCTTGTTGAATTCCTTGGAAGTTCAGATCGGAGGCATCCGCAACAGCGGCTTTTTATTCTTCAAATGCCGTGTGATCAACTGCGCTTGCAGCCGCCCTCGCGGGATCAGGCGGGCCGGATCAGCCCGGTAATCAAGTTCGGCCAGCTCGGGAAATATCTCGAATATCTCGCGGCGCGATGCAGCGCTGAGCGCCTTCAGCGCTTCGGGGCCGGTATAGAGGCTTTCGGTCGGCGCGTTCTCGGCAAAGATCACCTGATGGCGGTCAAACAGCAGGTGAAAATACTCAACGCTTTTTACGCTTTCATCGACGTAGATATCCGGCATCGCAGTGAGTTTGATGGCCGGAATCAAAACCTCGTTCGTGCCGAACATACGTTGGGCGATCTTTGAGTGCACCAGCATCCGGTGCTGGCGCGAGACCAGCAGATCACGATGCGGCAACCCCTCGCCCAATGCGCCTTCAAGGATACGAACGGGCCAAAGTCTGGGGTTCGCCTCAAGCTGGGGGCGGTCAAATTCGCGCCGTCCGATCCAGCGGATCGGGTGCAGGCCCTGCCCCAGCGTGGGGATCAGGTCACCGGTGCGCAGCGACTGGATCGGTGTTTGGCCGTGCTGCGTCGTGATCAATGTATCGCGCGTGAAACAGGGCATGCCTGATCCGTTCTCAAACGCCGAATAGGTGACAGTTATTCCGGATGGCAGGGTGAATGTGCCGCTTGAGATTGAGTATCCAACCCCATCTTCAACCGTAATCACCCCGAAGGTATCGTCCGTGATAACCGTGCCCTCAGGCAGGTTCAGCGTATCGGTTCCGCTGCCGCCTCGAATGTCGCCTGTCACCGTGGTGCTGATGAAATTCAGCGTGTCATTGCCGCCGCCGAGCCGGATATTGCCCACGGTTGACCCGCTGACATCAACCGTGTCCGCATCGGACCCGCTGGCGATGCGCCCGCCAACCGTGCTGTTGGTGACTGTGATCGTGTCGATACCTGCGTTGCCCAGGACATTGTTGGCAATGGTACTGTCGGTGATGGTGATATCGTCATTGCCGCCGCGGCCCCGGATATTATCAATCGGGGCCCCCTGCGGCGTGCCATTCAACGTACCGTTGTCATTTGTGACATCGATATCGTCATCGCCGTTGGTGCCATTGATATTGGGCATTCTGACGTGTCCCGTTCCTCGGAGCATCCAGGCACGATCCGAGCTGATCAAGCCCTTTCTCAACCCGGTTCAAACGCAGCAACTCACACTCAAACACAGCAATATATGCAACGATAATACACTATTAGCGGTCAGCGCACCAGCCGCGCACGCATCAATCCGCCAGAGTGTTACGCTTCGGACAGCCCGGCGAGGATTTGTTCGGCCGCCGCCGATGGGCTGAGGCGGCCCGCGCTAACCTGCGTGCCCAAGTCGCTCATGCGGTCGCGCATCTGTGGCGTTTCGAGTCGCGCCAGCAAGGCGTGGCGCACCTCTTGTTTGAACCAGTATTGCGCCTGTGTGGCGCGGTTCGACGCCCAATGCCCGGCGTCGCGCCGCCATGTGGTCAGGGTCTGCATCTCGTCCCAGGCCTGTTCCAACCCTTGCTCTTCAACCGCTGAAACGGTCATGGCCTTGGGAAAGCCTTCGGGGTCTTGCGGGCGTTTGCGCAGCAGACGCAGCGCGCCCGCGTAATCAGCGCAGGTGCGGGTGGCAGTCGCTTTCAGGTCGCCATCAGCCTTGTTGATCAGAATCATGTCGGCCATTTCCATGATGCCGCGCTTGACGCCCTGCAACTCATCACCGCCCGCCGGGGCCAGCAGCAGCAGGAACAGGTCAGACATCTCGGCCACCACGGTTTCCGATTGGCCCACACCCACAGTTTCAATCAACACGACGTCAAATCCCGCCGCCTCGCAGAGCGCAATCGCTTCACGCGTGCGGCGCGCCACGCCGCCAAGGTGGCTCTGGCTGGGGGACGGGCGGATAAAGGCGTTTTTCTCGCGGCTCAGCCGCTCCATGCGGGTCTTGTCGCCTAGAATCGAGCCGCCCGAACGGGCCGAACTGGGGTCAACTGCCAGAACCGCAACACGTAGCCCCTGCCCCGTCAGCATCATTCCGAAGCTTTCGATAAAGGTCGATTTGCCGACACCTGGCGTGCCGGACAGGCCAATTCGCAGCGCCTGCCGCCCGACACCAGCCAACCGATCGAGCAAGGCCGTAGCTTGCGTTCGGTGGTCATCACGCCCGCTTTCGACCAGCGTGATCGCTCTGGCCAGTGCCCTGCGCTCTCCGTTCAAGATCCTGTCGCCAAGCTCGGCAATGTTCATCGGTCAGTCCCCGGCTGGAATTTGCCATAGATGAGAGGGGATGACCCGGTTTGTCCAGCCCCAACTCGGGCCCGGATCGGCGATGCTGGACCTTGGTCGAGGCTTTGGCGATAAGGCGATATGACCCGGTTGCCCATTGATGACGCCATTCCCGACCTTCTGAACGCCTTGCAAATGCATGGGCGCGCGGTACTGCAAGCGCCTCCGGGTGCGGGTAAAACGACCCGCGTGCCGCTTGAGATGCTGCATGCAGGCCTTGGCAATGGTCGAATCGTGATGCTTGAGCCGCGTCGACTGGCCGCGCGGGCCGCTGCAGAGCGCATGGCTGAGACTCTGGGTGAACCTGTGGGTCAGACCGTCGGCTACCGCGTACGCGGTGATACGAAGGTTTCAAATTCCACACAGATCGAAGTGGTGACCGAGGGCATTTTGACCCGCATGCTGCAATCCGAACCGGATTTACCAGGCGTGGGGGCAGTAATTTTCGATGAATTCCACGAGCGTTCGCTGAACGCCGATCTGGGGCTGGCCTTATGCCTTGAGGTGGCAGGAGCGCTTCGGGACGATCTTATCCTGCTTGCAATGTCTGCGACACTGGATGCCGAACCGGTGGGGCGGCTGATGGATGCGCCGCTCATCACTTCCGAGGGGCGCAGCTATCCGGTTGAAACCCGTTGGCTTGACCGACCTCTGGGTGCGCAGGCTCGACGTTTGGATGCGCTTGTTGATCTGGTTGTTCAGGCCGAGCGGGAAACTACAGGTGGAATGCTGGTTTTTCTGCCCGGCGAAGGGGAAATCAGGCGCGCCGAGGCTGCTTTGAGACGCCGCCTGCCCCACGACTGCACGGTACACCCTCTTTTTGGTGCCCTGCCATTTGCCGCCCAACGCGCAGCAATTGCGCCAGTGACGACAGGCCGCAAGGTCGTGCTGGCGACATCGATTGCTGAGACCTCGTTGACCATACCCGATATCCGCGTGGTGGTGGATATGGGCCAAGCGCGCCGCGCACGGTTCGATCCGGGTTCTGGCATGTCGCGGCTGGTGACCGAACGGGTAACGCGGGCCGAGGCCACTCAACGTGCGGGCCGTGCAGGCCGGGTAGCCGAAGGTGTGTGCTACCGGCTGTGGTCCAAGGGCGAAGAAGGCGCGATGCTCGCATACCCACCCGCTGAAATCGAAGCCGCCGACTTGACCGGAATGGCGCTGGAGCTCGCGCTCTGGGGCGCGGAGCCGGGTGATCTTGCGTTCCTGACTTCGCCACCTGAGGGCGCATTGACCGAGGCACGATCCTTGCTAACCATGCTCGACGCCTTGGACAGCAAGGGCCGGATTACGGAACACGGACGCGCGTTGGCTGCGTTGCCGCTGCATCCACGTCTCGCGCATATGTTGGTGCGTGCGGGCCGCGAGGCCGCGCCCTTAGCGGCGCTGATGGCAGATCGAGATCCACTGCGTGGCGCGCCGGTTGATCTGTCGTTGCGGCTCGAGGCGTTGCGGGATATCCGCAAGTTTCGGCAAAATCGCGTTTGGCAAGTCAACGAGGGCGCGCTGGACCGGATCAATACCGAGGGAAAACGATTGCGTGCGCAAGCGCAGGGCTCTGGCGATCTGAGCCCTGCGGCGACGGCAGCCCTGGCCTATCCGGACCGCATCGCGCAACGGCGCAGGGGTGATACCCCCCGCTATGTCCTCTCGGGCGGTAAGGGCGTGGTACTGGAGGCTGACGACACCTTGGCAACAGCTCCTTATCTGATAGTCACCGACACAGACGGCAACACGCGCGAGGCCCGCGTACGCATGGCCGCGCAGATTTCCGAGGGCGAAATCCGCGATTTATTCGGCGATCAGATTGAATGGGTCGATAGTTGCGAATGGTCCAAGCGCGAACGCCGTGTCGTGGCCCGACAGCAGGAACGCTTCGGGGCGATCACCCTGGATAACCGCATTTGGAAAGACGTACCCGAGGACGCTGTGGCTCAGGCAATGCTGGTCGGGGTGCGTGATCTGGGAATACGGCTTCAGGGGGCCTCGGCAAGGTTGGCAGCGCGGGTCGAGTTGGTTCGAGCTGAAGGTGTTGACCTACCCGATTGTTCGGAAGGGGGTCTTATGGACGCGCTGGAGGACTGGCTGCTGCCTACGCTCTCGGGCGTACGCAGCGCCGAAGACTGGAAGCGTTTTGACCTGTTACCAGCACTGCGCGCCCGGCTGGATTGGGCACAGACGCAAGAGCTGGACCGCCGCGCGCCAGGGTCGTTTGTAACTCCGCTGGGACGCAAGCTGCCAATCGACTATGGCGGTGCGGTGCCCGAGATTTCGGTGCGATTGCAAGAGGTGTTCGGTGTGACCCAACACCCGGTGATCGGTGGTGAACCCTTAAAGATCACACTACTGTCACCGGCGCAGAGACCGATCCAGATCACCCGCGATCTACCGGGGTTTTGGGCGGGCTCTTATGCCGATGTGCGGAAGGATATGCGGGCGCAATATCCCAAACATCCCTGGCCTGAAGATCCAACTCGGGCTGACCCAACTCTGCGTGCGAAACGCCGAAAGACCTGAGGTTGAAGTCGAAATTCATGTGAAATTTAAAAATCTATCCTGAATTCGCCCCATAAAACGGCAAAAAACACACAAAATGAACTGCAATTCGGCCAAAACTGCTCAGCAAGGTAGGAACGTATTGTTTAATCTGCGGTACATAATTATGTAATCTTTTCTGACAACATTGAGGGACGCCCATTTAAACGTCCAAAAAGGTCGAGCATGACGAAATGGATACGCAACATCTGGGAAGAGGTCGCGCGACCGTTATTCCAGCGCCCGAACCGGGTGCAGGTTGCGGCGCTATGCACGCGGGGCACAGAGACCGGCGATGATGTATTACTGATCACCAGCCGCGGAACCGGACGTTGGATTATTCCCAAAGGCTGGCCCATTGATGGCCTTAACGGCCCCGAGACTGCGTTGCAGGAAGCATGGGAGGAAGCTGGCGTTCAAGCGACGGATGTTCCAAAGGAACCGATCGGCCAATACTCTTATGACAAGACATTGAACGACGGCACGGCGCAGCATGTGGTCACCAGCGTATATCGTGTTCAGGTGACGAATCTGGCCGACGACTATCCTGAGGCCAATCAGCGCGAACGCTGCTGGGTTTCGCCCAAAGTGGCGGCTGGACGGGTGCAGGAGCCTGAATTGCGCGATCTGCTGCTGCAAATGTAACAATTACGTATATTTCTCATGACAAAGGTTGCCGCTTTCGACGGAACAGGGTAGCGGCGGGCGTCAAATCGAACGGCCTGTGAAAACCGATGTCTGATCTACCACCCAAAGCTCGCTGGCACGCGCTCGACAGCGACCTCCACCGCATTTCTCGTCTTGAGTATGCCAATGCACATGTGGCGCGCCCGCTGCTGGCGCCCGGTATCGCGCTCGTCTTTATCGCTCTGGCAGGTTTGGCCGCCGCAGTTATGTTTGGTCGCGCCGATGGCGGATTAATCGTTGTCGCCGCTGCAGCCTTCGGGGCCTATATGGCGATCAACATCGGGGCCAACGACGTCGCCAACAACATGGGACCGGCGGTTGGTGCAAATGCACTGACAATGGGGGGCGCGATTCTGATCGCCGCAATTGCCGAAAGTGCTGGCGCACTGCTCGCGGGTGGAGACGTGGTTTCGACCATCTCCAAAGGGATCATCGATCCAATGTCGGTGCAAAACAGTGATGTCTTCATTTGGGCGATGATGGCTGCACTGATATCTTCCGCGTTGTGGGTAAACCTAGCCACCTGGGTGGGCGCGCCTGTTTCAACCACGCATTCGGTCGTAGGGGGCGTTATGGGCGCCGGCATCGCTGCTGCCGGGCTTGGTGCCGTAAGCTGGGGCACGATGAGCGCAATTGCCGCGAGCTGGGTTATCTCACCCGTGTTGGGTGGCGTGATCGCTGCGGGATTTCTGGCGCTGATCAAACACAAGATTCAATACCAGGACGATAAAATCGCAGCTGCACGTCGCTGGGTTCCCATTCTGGTCGCCGTGATGGCCGGGGCTTTTGCCACCTACCTTTCGGTCAAGGGCCTGAAACGCATCGTCAAAATCGATATTGAGTTCGCCCTGCTGATCGGGCTAGCCTCGGGCGGATTGATCTGGGCCGCGACCGTGCCTTGGGTGCGACGGAAATCCGAAGGCCTTGAGAACAGAACCCGGTCGTTGAAAACGCTGTTTGGTTTGCCATTGGTGATCTCCGCAGGGTTTTTGAGCTTCGCCCATGGCGCAAACGATGTGGCCAATGCGGTGGGCCCGCTTGCCGCGATCGTCCATGCCGCCGAATTCGGAGATTTTGCATCGAAAGTGTCAATCCCGACATGGGTCATGGTAATCGGAGCCTTTGGCATATCTTTCGGTTTGTTCCTGTTTGGGCCCAAGCTGATCCGCATGGTAGGCAGCCAGATCACCAAACTGAACCCGATGCGCGCGTTCTGTGTTGCGCTTTCAGCAGCGATTACAGTTATCCTAGCCAGTTGGCTGGGCTTACCCGTCAGCTCAACCCATATCGCAGTTGGGGCCGTGTTTGGCGTGGGATTCTATCGGGAATGGCATGCAGAACGGCGCTGGAAATATTCGAACCTGCAACGACCCGCTGAGCTGCGTCTTGCACGGGAAGAGCGTCGGCGGCGTAAGTTGGTACGGCGATCCCATTTTATGACGATCGTAGCTGCGTGGGTAATTACGGTTCCTGCAGCCGCAGCCCTGTCGGCAGTTATCTTCTGGCTACTGACCGCATTTGGTTGATCGGGGGTATTACCTGATCGACCGCAAGTGGCCCGCGCGGTGCTTGATGAATAAGGTCGCAGATGTGGCTGTTGATCGGGGTTGGAATCGCGTGAATTTGCCCGAGCTTGATGATTTCGCCTTGCAGATTGTCGATTTCGGTCGGGCGACCCTCCATCAGATCGTAGGCCATCGAGGTACGCGCGTTAGGGTCGATGGTAAGCATTTTTGCTGCAATCCGCGAAAAGATTGGTGTTGGCAACCGCAGTAGATGCGGGGTCGTCCATGCTGGCAGTGGCGTAGTTGAGGCGACTTCGATTCCCGCGGCTTTCAATACGCGCAAAGCCTCGGCCATTTGATCGGCCATCAAGCAACGCCAGCTTCGATCAAGCAGTTGGTTTTGCAGGGTCAGACCTGATAACGCGTTCAGTGCATTGTTGAGATTGATCACCAATTTGCCCCATTGCACCGCCTCGATCCGGTCGCTTTCGGTGACGGGCAAATCCGGGGCGCTGAGATGTCGGGCGAGATTACCCGGACCTTGTTCGATGACGATATCGCCGGAAGTGGCGCGATGGTAGGACGCGATATCGGTTGGCACCACATTGAAGGGCACCATTCCGGCCCGCACGTCGCGGCCGTCAAGCATTGTGCGTAGTGTGCGGGTGTTTTCCAGACCGTTTTGCCAGGACAGAACCGGGGCATTCGCCGGCGCGTGCGCTGCAATCAACGCTGCCATCTCGGCTGTTGCGCCAGATTTAACCGTGACGATGACCAATTCAGCGCCCACTAGACAGGCGGGATCTTCGCTGAGCATCAATTTCGCGGTGGGCACATGGCAGTCCAGATCTGCGAAATCGGTGACGGTCAGTCCCTGATCGCGGATCGGCTGCAGCACGCGGGCGCGGCCCAGCAGCGTGACTGCGTGGCCCGCATCTGCCAACAATGCACCGCAATAACAGCCTATGCTGCCTGCGCCCGCGATGACGATCCTCATTGAACTCCTCCGCTGTGGCTCAATGATCACCGGGATGGTTCAGTGGCACCAGAGTGACGTCAAGTCATACACGCGCCAACCGTGGCCGGGTACGTTCAAGCTCGTCTGGGATGGTAATGAACTCCTGATCGTCTCCGGGCGGAAGATGGAACGCACCGTTGGCCCAGTCGGCGGTGTTCCATTCGCGCGTTGCGGTTTCGATCTTTTCCTTTGAGGACGAGACGAAATTCCACCAGATGTAGCGATCCTCGCTCAGGGTTGCGCCGCCCAGCAGCATCAATCGCGCGCCCAAAGGCCCCGCCCTGACCGAGAGCTTGTCACCGGGCCTAAACACCATCATACGCCCTTCGTCAAAGGTATCACCGGCTACCTCGACCGAGCCTTGCGTGACATAAACACCCCGATCCTCGTGATCGTCGGGCAATGGGAAAGATGCGCCGGGGTCCAGTTGCACGTCGACATAGAAAGTCTCGGACAACATGGTCACCGGGCTGGTTTCACCATAGGCGGTGCCAAGGATCAGGCGGGCGCTGACACCCTTGTCTTCGATATGGGGCAGCGCGCCCTGCTTGTGATGCTCGAAGTCAGGGGCCATGTCCTCATGGGCTTCTGGCAGCGCGAGCCAGGTCTGGATGCCGAACAGGTTGTGACGATTGCCGCGCGTTTCTGCGCTCGTGCGTTCGGAATGAGTTACACCACGGCCCGCGACCATCCAGTTGACCTCACCGGGGTGAATCATCTGATGGGTGCCGAGGCTGTCGCGATGTTCGAACTCTCCCTGATACAGATAGGTTACGGTGCCCAGCCCGATATGAGGATGCGGGCGAACATCAATGCCACCCTCGGTGATGAATTCGGCAGGACCCATCTGGTCAAAGAAGATGAATGGGCCAACGAGCTGACGCTTGACCGAGGGCAGCGCGCGGCGCACCTCGAACCCGCCGAGATCTCGGGCACGTGGGATGATCAAGGTTTCGAGAGCATCTTTTTCGGAGGCGCATTCGGGGTTATGGGTGGGGTTCCAACTCATTCCTGATCTCCGTTTTTTCGGTCCCATAAGACGCGTTCATGTTTGCCAATGCTGAATGTATTGGAAAAATATCGCAAGAAAAGTGCATTTTCGCACAATGATCGTGAAGTCCTTGGAACGACTTGCGGTTACTCACCAAGGCGTGGAACGGAGCACCTGAAGCTCACCTTCGCCGACTCTCGGAATCATAAACAATCGTGCTATCCTTAGACATCGGGTGTCGCCGGATCAGGGAAGCCGGTCAAAGATGAGGTTCAGCCGACAGGAGTGGATGCAATGACTCGACTCGAAATCAATCGCCGTAAGTTAATTGCTACAGGGGTTGGCACAATTGTAGCCGGTTTGACCGGCGTGATCACACCTGCGCACGCCTCTGGTCTTGCGCCGACACCGTCGATGCGGGGCGGGTCGAACAATTATCGACCCGGCGCCCCGATCGTGGAGCGAATCGGCGGTGGCGGGTTTTGGATGACCGGCACCGTACGACGTGCGGGTGACGGAGCCCCCCTGCCCGGTCAACGCATCCAGATCTGGGCCCATACAACCGAAGGGCATGAACGCGATCAGCGCAGCCATGGGGCGACACTCACCGATGCGAAAGGAGTGTTCCGGTTGGAAATGCCTCAGATTGTGCCCGCCTTTGGTCAACCACACGGGCATTTGGCCTATGACAGCGGTGAATTTGAGACGGTATTCCTGCGCCCAGTGATGTCGAGCGCGAAGGACAAGACCCTTGCCGCACATTTTGTATTGCAGCCTGTCTGACGGGTGTTAAGGCAAGCTGCGATCTGGGCGGCATTGGTTGCCACACTTCTTATACCGGTGATAGCAGCGGCTTTCAGCCCGTATCTGGCGTGGCGTGAGCCGATTTACATCCTCGCCGGTTTTGCGGGCATCATCGGGATGTGCCTTCTTCTGCTGCAACCCTTGTTGGCCGGGCGTTGGTTGCCCGGGCTTTCTCCGGTTAACAGTCGCCATTGGCACAGGCAGTGTGGCTTGGCCCTTGTCGTAAGCATTGTGATCCATGTGATCGGCTTGTGGATCACAAGCCCGCCTGACGTCGTGGACGCATTGCTTTTTGTGTCTGCAACACCTTTTTCGGCATGGGGAGTCATCGCCATGTGGGCGGGTTTTGCGGCCGCGGCAATGGGGATTTTTCGGCAACGCCTAAGCTTGCGGTTTCGGGTCTGGCGCCTGGGCCATGCAGGGTTGGCCATAGTGACCATTCTGGGTAGCGTCATTCACGCACTGCTGATTGAGGGCACGATGGAGGCCATGACCAAATTCGCATTGTGCGTTCTGGTGGTTCTGGCGAGCCTCGCAACGCTTGTCAGATTGCGGGTTTGGGATGTGAAACAGCGCGCCTAGACGCCGCATGCGCGTGCCGGGGTTGCATCAGGCTGATAGGCGCTTGGCATATGTGGTGCGGTTCATTTCGACATCTTGCACGGTGATGCTGCCGACCGTGGGCGCAGCCTCGGCCAGAACATTCATGATGATAGCATTCAACTCGGCTCGCGTCGCCTCATCCCGGCCCTGCATCAGCAAAAGCATGGCATGGATGAAGGTCTGCGGTTCGGTTCCAATATGAGAAAACGGAACCGGGGTGGCGCGGATTTTGAGCGTTGGCGGGTCAAACTCTTCATGCCCGGCGAGAACCGAGTAAAGCTGCTCGCAGACGGCTTGAAAATCATGAGACTGCTCAAGACCAGCAGAGAATTCAAGGGTGACGTGCGGCATTGGAAGCTCCGTGATTTGAGAGAGCCATGTGGCTCTCTCGGTACTTTCTGTGAATCTCAGACGCCCAGGCACCAGCGCATGACCGCCTTTTGCGCATGCAGACGGTTCTCGGCCTCATCGAAGATCACCGAGTTCGGGCCATCCATGACTTCTGAGGTGGCCTCCTCCTCGCGGTGGGCGGGCAGACAGTGCATAAACAGCGCGTCGGGTTTGGCATGCGCCATCAGCTCGGCGTTGACCTGATAGGGGCGTAGCATGTTGTGGCGGCGCTCCTTGGCGGACTGGCTGTCGTGCATCGACACCCAGGTATCGGCGACCACCAGATCGGCGCCCTCAACCGCTTTGTGCGGGTCCCGTTCGATCACGATCTTCGAGCCCTGCTGGCGGGCGAGCCCCATGAACTCTTCTTCCGGGTCTAGCTGGGCTGGGCCGGTGAAGGTGAAATCGAACCCGAATTGACCGGCAGCATGCAGGAAAGAGGCGCAGACATTGTTGCCATCACCGGTCCAGACGACCTTTTTGCCTTTGATCGGACCGCGATGTTCCTCGAACGTCAGTACGTCAGCCATGATCTGGCAGGGATGGGTGCGATCGGTCAGGCCGTTGATGACGGGCACGTCCGAATATTCCGCCATCTCGGTCAGGATGGTTTCATCGAAGGTCCGGATCATGATCATGTCAACATAGCGTGACAGTACGCGGGCGGTATCGGCAATGGTCTCCCCGTGACCCAGTTGCATGTCCTTGCCCGACAGCACCATGGTCTGCCCGCCCATCTGGCGCACGCCCACATCAAAGGATACGCGGGTGCGGGTTGAGGGCTTTTCGAAGATCAGAGCCACCATGCGATCCTTCAGCGGCTGCTCATCATCCGGCGCGGCTTTGGGACGGCCAAGGCGGGCCTGTTTCATGGCACCAGCCTGATCGATCATGCCCCGCAAGGCGGTTGCGTCGGTTTTGTGGATATCAAGGAAGTGGTTCATTTTATTTCACTTTTCAATCAGGCACATTCAGGCCGAAGCCATTGCGTTTTCAACTTGCACCGCAGCCTTGTCGAGGCGGATCATGGCCTGGGCGATATCATCCTCAGTCAGGGTTAGCGGAGGCAGCAAGCGGATCACATTGTCGGCAGCAGGAACGGTGATGACTTCGTTGTCATAGCCTGCGTTGACAACATCGATATTGGTCGGCTTACATTTCAAACCGAGCATCAGACCGGAACCGCGCACCTCTTCGAACACCTCGGGGTGATCGGCGATCAGGCCTTCGAGTTTCTGGCGCAACAGGCCTGCCTTGCGGTTGACACCTTCGAGGAAAGCGGGTGTCGCGACCTGATCGATTACTGCGCAGCCGACGGCGCAACCGAGAGGATTGCCCCCGTAGGTCGAGCCGTGGGTGCCTGCGGTCATACCGCTGGCAGCCTCTTCTGTAGCGAGAACAGCACCCAGAGGGAAGCCACCGCCGATACCCTTGGCGACCATCATGATATCCGGTGTGATACCGGCCCATTCATGGGCAAACAGCTTTCCGGTGCGGCCCACGCCACACTGCACCTCGTCGAGGATCAGCAGCAGGTCGTTTTCGTCGCAAATATGGCGCAGGGCTTTGAGTTCGGCGTCGGGGACTGGGCGAATGCCGCCTTCGCCCTGAACCGGCTCGATCATTATCGCGGCAGTATTCTCGTTGATCGCATTGGTGATCCCATCGAGATCTCCGAATGCCAGGTGCACGAAGCCGGGCAGTAGCGGGCCAAAGCCTTTGGTCATCTTCTCGGACCCTGCGGCAGCGATACCTGCCGAGGAACGGCCATGGAATGAGCCATCGAAGGTGATGATCTCGACCCGGTCGGGCTGACCTTTGTCATAGAAATACTTGCGGGCCATTTTCACCGCCAGTTCGCAGGCTTCCGTGCCCGAATTGGTGAAGAACACCGTGTCGGCAAAGGTATGTTCGACCAGCTTGTCCGCCAACGCCTGCTGCTGCGGGATGTTGTAGAGGTTCGAGACATGCCACAGCGCATGCGCCTGCTCGGTCAGCGCGGCCACCAGTGCCGGATGCGTATGGCCCAGCGCGTTCACCGCGATGCCCGCGCCAAGGTCCAGAAAACGTCGGCCATCCGCCTCGGTCAGCCAGGCGCCTTCGCCCTTCACGAAAGTCAGGGGCGCACGATTATAGGTCGGCAGAACGGACGGGATCATCGGATCATCCTTTTCGAATAGCTTGAGCCCTGTGAGTGATACACTGGGGCCATGGTCGTCAACTGATTTGGTGGGGATTGCGCGGATTTAGTCAGCGCAAACAGATCAAACGGGCCGGTTACGCGGTCAGGCGTCGGCGTCGGGGTCGCAGGATATGTGCGTTTTTGATCATGGCGGGTCGTATAGCGGCGTGCGTTTAGTCTGAAAACCCCGTTTTTGCGAATGAGGCAAAAAATCATTCTGAGACCGGGATTTGTTGCTTGCCATTTGTCCTGCGCTAACGCACGGGTGGGCTATGACTCCGATACGCCAGAACCCTGCCCTTGCAGCCCTGTTGATTCTTGTGGCCAGCGCCATTCTGGCAGGCACCACATTACTAGCCAAGGCGCTGGGCACAGATGTTCTTGGACCTGCGCTGAATCCAATGCAGATCAGCCACGGGCGGTTTCTGTTTGCCTTTCTCGTAATCGTCACGACCGTTGGAATCCTGCGCCCGCGCCTCGGGCGTGTCCATTGGGGCCTGCATGTCGGGCGGACAAGTTTTGGTTGGCTTGGGATTACGTTGATGTTCGCCTCGGTTGCGTTCATCCCGATTGCGGATGCGACGGCAATATCCTTCCTGAACCCGGTCTTTGCGATGGTGCTGGCGATCCCGCTGCTGAAAGAAGGCGTCGGCCCGTGGCGCTGGATGGCAGCCATTGTAGCGCTGATCGGTGCACTGGTGCTGTTGCGCCCAACACCCGCGAGTTTTCAACCCGCCGCCTTGCTAGCCCTAACCGCGGCAGCAGTGATTGGGATGGAGCTGATTTTCATCAAGAAACTCTCTGGCCGCGAAATTCCAATTCAGATCTTGCTGATCAACAACGCGATGGGGCTGACCATTGCAACGGTCGCGGTCAGCTTTGTGTTTCAGGTGCCGACCCCGCAGCAATGGGCGGCCTTGGCGGCGATCGGCGTGCTGATGGCTTGTGCACAGGCCTGTTTCGTCAACGGAATGGCGCGGGCGGATGCGTCCTTTGTGGCGCCGATCAGCTATGCCACGCTGATATTCGCCGCGTTTTATGATTTCGTCGTGTTTCAGGTTGTCCCGGACAGCGTCAGCATGATCGGATCGACCATCATCCTAACTGGTGGCCTAATCCTAGTCTGGCGTGAGGCGCGACAGCGTCAGGCCTTGAGCCGATAGCCGGTACGCAACATTTGCCAGGTCAGCGCGCCAACCAGCACGGTCGCGCTCGTGCAAATCAACATCCCCAGCCAAGGCGAACTGTCAGAGACACCAATCATGCCATATCGCAACCCGTCGATCAGGTAGAAGACCGGGTTCACATGGCTGAGCCCGTTCAGCACCGGCGGCAGGGCCTCGACCGAATAGAAAGTGCCCGACAGGAAGGCCAGTGGCGTGACGATAAAGTTAGTAATCGCAGCCATCTGGTCGAACTTATTGGCAAATATGCCGGCAAAAAGGCCCAGAGCGCCCATGAAGGCCCCGCCCAGAACCACGAAGGTCAGTGCGATTAACGGGTTTTTCGGCACGATACCCAGAACCAGCGCCAGTGCAGTCGCAACGACAAGGGCGATCAGGACACCGCGAACGATGCCGCCAGCCAGATAACCCAGCAGGATTTCCAGCGGCGATAGCGGCGGCATCAGCGTGTCCACGATATTGCCCTGCACCTTGGCGATCACCATCGAGGACGAAGTATTGGCAAAGGCGTTCTGGATCACCGTCATCATCATGATGCCGGGAGCCAGAAAGGTCAGGAACGGCACCCCCATCACGTCCGACCGGCTGGGGCCGATGGCAATGTTGAAGATCAGCAGGAACAAGCCCGCCGTCACCAGCGGGGCCAGCAGGGTTTGTGTCCACACCGCCAAAAATCGCAGGGTTTCGCGCTGCGCCAGTGTATAGAGGCCCATCCAGTTCACCGCTCCAAAGCGGCGCGCATCCTGATCCATGAGATTCTGCATGTCTGCCCCATACCTGATTCGAAGACCGCTTGTAACTCGGGCCGCAGTGTTTAGAATAGGGGGCTGAGACGAATTCCCAAGGCGGCCCGAATCCGGGGCCGCTTTCCGCTTTTGAAAGGCAAATGATGTCCTGGACTGACGAGCGCGTAGAACTGCTGAAAAAGATGTGGGGCGAGGGCCAGTCGGCCAGCCAGATCGCCAAGGAACTGGGCGGCGTGACCCGCAATGCGGTGATTGGTAAGGTTCACCGTCTGGGCCTGTCGAACCGTGCCACCGGTGCCAGCCCGGCCAAGGCCGAGCCCAAGGAAAAACCGGCCCCCACACCCAAGGCCGAAGCCAAGCCAAAACCGGCGCCCAAAACAGAACCGGCCCGACCGGCGCCTGCTCCGGAGGCGAAACCGGCTATCCCTGCCCGCCGTCAAATCATTCCGGCCGGTCAGCCGCTGCCGCCGCAACCGTCGGCCAATGAAATCAGCCCCGAGGCGCTGGCCAAGGTCAACGAGGTTGAGAAGAAAGCCAAGAAGCTGACCTTGATGGAGCTGACCGAGAAAACCTGTAAATGGCCCGTCGGCGACCCCGCGACCGAAGATTTCTGGTTCTGCGGCCTTCCGGTTGAGGCGGGCAAGCCTTATTGCGAGGCGCATGTGGGCGTGGCGTTCCAGCCGATGAGTTCGCGCCGGGATCGTCGGCGGTAATTGGGAACACCAGAACCTAAATCATTACTATAGAACGTGAAAAGGGCGCAGGCGTTTCGCCACGCCTCTTACCGGAAGCGCTGCATAGTCGGGGACGACACAAGGCTTAACGAGCTCTTACAAAGAAAACACCCTCGCTGAAAACTGCGAGGGTGTTTTAGACTGGAGCGTCGGCTGTGCGGACTTTGCTACCGAAGGACAAAGTCAACTGAAGGTCCACTTTCCTTCGGCTCGTGATCTCATTAGAACGTTCCGCCGAGGCATAACATTTGTGGGGAAACAAATTGCGGAAGATCTTAGTAACAGGCTCCTCGGGCCGGATCGGTCAGGCATTTTTTACCGCTTATCGGGAGCACTACCAGTTTGTGCTGACTGATATGAAGGAACCCACGAAACCTGTTTCGGGTCCGCATCGCTTTGTACAATCTGATCTTTCTGATGCAAATACAGCAGAAGGTTTGTGCCAAGGCGTGGATGCCGTCGTGCATCTCGCAGGCATACCTGACCCAAACGCAGAGTTTGACGATGTGCTGCCCGCCAACATATTGGCGACAACTTATTTGATTGAAGCAGCTCGTAAAGCAAACGTCAGTCGCTTCGTCTTCGCCAGCAGCGCGCAAACAATAGAAGGATACCCTGTAGACCGGCAAATCGTGCCGGGGATGGCGGTTGCTCCGGCTAATCTCTACGGTGTCTCCAAGTGTTATGGAGAAGCATTGTGTTCACTCTATGCTATGCGACACGGCATGTCCTGCGTGTCATTACGAATTGGAGCGTTCGAGCCTGCTGACGGCCCGCCGCTTGAAACCAAGCGCGATCTCAGCGCGTGGCTTAGTCATCGTGATGCAACTCACCTGATTGATCGAGCCATTCAAGCTGAGATCAACGGGAGTTTCATTGCACATGGCATCTCCAACAATCGATTTAAGCGACTTGATTTGACTGAAACCTGCAAGGTTCTGGGATACGCGCCGCAGGACGATGCGTTCTCAACCTTCCCGATACCCTCCGCCTAAAGCCGATACCCGTCGGCGGCGCGGAAACGGTCGAAAAGGGCTCGAACTTGACATTGAATTGTCGGTGATCTTGGAGCCGCTGGCACACGATCAGCCTTTCACTGCGCCGGGTGTGACGGCAAATCCGGCATCGGCACCCATCGGGGCAGTTCATCGGGTGAGACCGAAACATGCAGCTTCTCTGACCGGTCACGCCCCACTTTGCGATGTTTGCGCAGCAGGAAGATCTTGCCCCAGCCGCGCCACGTGCCGACCGAACGGGCGTGGGGGTCGGTGGCAAAACGGTCGCGCCACCCTTCGGGCAAGGGCAGGCCGTGCAGCTCGGCCTTATCCAACATCCAGATCAGGGAGATGTTGCTGAGCGGGCGGGCTTCTTCGAAACCGTTCAGCTGACCTCCGACATCGCCGTGGGTGCCGCGGAACCAAACCTGCTCGATATGACCCTTAAAATCGGGGGTACATTTCCACAATACCGGCTCGAACACCTCGCGGGTCTCGTCCAGACCCATGGCGTGATAACCGTGGCGGGTGGCGGGGCCAAGCTGGTGGTTGTGGAAGGCGTGGCGTTCCTCGGCCCAGCGCCAGAGCAGCGGCAGGCGCAGGCCCAGCGCTTTGACCGTATCCCAGACACCGACCATCTCGATGGCGACATCCTCGTGACAGAAGGCTTGCCGGAATTCAGCCGCCGCCTTGCCATTGGCGGTGCATTCGTAATGTCGGTAGGCCTGTTTGATATTGCGAACAGTAGCGTGTTCGGCCTTGAGCAGCCCGATCGCGTCAATCACACCCGCAAGGCTGCGCACCCCGTAGGCGCCGCGTGAATAGCCGATGAAAAATATCTTGTCGCCGGGCTTATAGCGAGATGCGAGGTAGCCATAGGCGCGTCTGATCTGGCGGTTGATGCCCCGACCCATCATCACGTCCATAGTGGATTTCCAGCTTTCCCACTGCACACCGGCTTCGTAGAAGACCGAAACCTCGCTGCCCATCTCGCAGCACAGACGCAGGGTCTGGCCGGCGTGAGTCTCATAACCCGGTTCAAGTGTCGACATGGTGCCATCAAGGATGATGACATGGCTGATCGGTTCGCGATGGCGTGTTTCGGCCGAGTGCTCGGATCGCAGAGGCCGCCCGAGCCATCCCAGTACCTTTCTACTCAGCCGCGACAGAACCATGCGTCAACAATTCCCAAACTCTATGAGGTGTGAAAGGCATATCCGCCTGCCGCACCCCGTGATCCCAGAGCGCATCCTGAACCGCGTTTGCCACAGCGGCCAATGCGCCCACGGTGCCGGCCTCGCCACAGCCTTTCATCCCCATCGGGTTGGCGGTTGATGGAACTGGCACCGAGGTAAACTCTATCATGGGTATCCCCGCCGCACGGGGCAAGGCGTAGTCCATGAACGATGCCGTGAGCAGTTGCCCCTCGGCATCATGCACAACATGTTCATTCAGCGCCTGACCGATGCCCTGCACCACTCCTCCATGCACTTGCCCTTCGGCGAGCATCGGATTGATAAGGTTACCGAAATCATCCACGACCGTGTAGCGATCGACCCATGTTTCACCAGTGAAAGAATCAATAACAACTTCAGCAACATGTGCGCCGTTGGGATAGCTGCGCGCCTCTAACTTGGCGCGCGCCTCGTGTTGCAACAGATCGGTGCGCCCGTCTGCGCGCGCCATCTCAGCCGCCTCGGTCAGCGTGGGGGTCAGGTTGGACCCTGGCGCGCGGAAGGTTTCATGGTCGAAGGTCACATCGCTTTCCTCGACCCCCATCTTATCCGCAAGATAGGGCGTGAATGCGGCGATCATCGTATCAACTGTGACCAGCGTGGCATTGCTTTGGGTCGTGACCGAGCGTGACCCACCGGTTCCGCCCCCCTGCGCCAGCCGGTCCGTGTCGCCCTGAACCACATTGATGAGATGCGCCGGAATGCCCGTCTGATCTGACAGGAACTGGGCATAGACTGTTTCATGCCCCTGCCCGTTGGACTGCGTGCCGACATAGAGGTTCACCGTTCCATCCTCGCAAAACTCGACCTTTGCCCCCTCGGAAGGATCCCCCAAAATACTTTCGATATAGTAACAAAGCCCCTGCCCCCGGATCAGGCCGTTTTCGGCATCCGCCGCTTTGCGGGCCTCAAAACCGGCGGTCTGTTCGGCGGCGCGGCTGAGGACCATGTCGAACTCACCCACATCATAGGTTTCACCGGTTGCGGTCTTGTAGGGGAAAGCTTCGGGTCGGATGAAATTCTTGCGCCGCAGTTCCCACGGGTCGACGCCCAACTCACGCGCAGCACGGTCCATGGCGCGTTCCAGCACATAGATCGCCTCGGGTCGACCTGCGCCGCGGTAGGCATCAACCTGAGTGGTATTGGTGTAGAAGCCCTCGACCCGCAAATAGGTGGTTTGCACATCGTAGACGCCCATCAGAACGCGGCTGAACAATTGGGTTTGGATGGCCTGCGCGAAGTGGCTGTTATAGGCACCAAGGTTGATCTTGCTGTGGACCCGGTAAGCGGTGATTTTGTGATCCGCATCAAATGCGAGTTCCGCCAGCGAGGTCAGGTCACGGCCATGTTGATCCGACAACATCGCTTCGGACCGGTCCGACATCCAGTGCACGGGCTGGCCCAGTTTCATAGCAGCAACAGCAACTATGAAATACTCGGGATAAGGCATCGCCTTCATACCGAACCCGCCGCCGACATCGGGTGTGGTGACGCGGATCGCCTCGGGATCCAGTTTCAACTTATGTGCCAGTTGCGCTTTCATCCCCCAGACGCCCTGACCGCCATAGGAGAAATGCAAACGGCTACCCGACCAATCGGCCTGACAGCCACGCGGTTCGATCGAGCTCACGATGACCCGGTTGTCATGCACGTTCAGCGCGACGGCGCGCGCCGCAGACTGAAAGGCCGCATTGGTCGCCTTCTCATCACCCAAGCCCCAGTCAAAGGCGCGGTTGTCGGGGGCTTGTGGATGCAAAGGTTCCCCACCCGCAGCGACATCCATCTTGACCGGCAGGTCTTCGGTTTCCATCCAGATCAATTCGACTGCATCGCGCGCCTGCAACAATGAGTCGGCAATGATGACCGCAACGGGTTCCCCGACGAAACGCACGCGATCCTTGGCCAACATGTTCCGTTCGGACGCAGCACCTTGAGTGCCGTCGCGGTTGGCAACCGTGGTGGCATTCATCACTGTATCGATCCCGGCATCGGTCAGATCCCCGAGTGCCATGACCAGACGCACCCCATCAGCCGCACGCGCCTCTTCAAGGTCCAGCGCAGTTATCGTGGCATGCGCCACAGAGCTTCGA
The DNA here is from genome assembly GCF_056535285.1 of Ruegeria sp. O11. NCBI lineage: Bacteria > Pseudomonadati > Pseudomonadota > Alphaproteobacteria > Rhodobacterales > Roseobacteraceae > Ruegeria > Ruegeria sp. O11. Next base: position 165,724 of record NZ_JBQERS010000006.1, read on the forward strand.
AAGAAAGCAGCAAACAGGGCATTCTCGGGCACCGCATCATCCATGTACCGCCCCTGCCCGGTCAGAAACCGCTGATCTTCGGTTCGTTTGACGGGCTGGCTTTTGCCGAATTTTTCCATGGGATGATCCTTTGGCTGCCTGAATGCGCGACCCTAGCGTGAAGCTGCTCCTTGTCCAGAGGCTGAAAATTTCCCTGCGCGCGGTCTGAAAGCGACATTCATGTCTGGAAACCGCGTTGCGCGCCCAACTTGGGCACGCCTAGGCTGAACCCATATTCAGTCTTGCGGAGGTTCCCGTGACCACAGAAATCAAGCTGACGAATGGCCGATTGAAGAGCCAAGCTGTCGAGGCCTATTGGGATGAGGGGTTTATCTTTCCGATCCCCGTGTTCTCTGCCGCAGAAGCCGCTGGGTTCCGTGCCGAGTTGGAAGATGTCGAAGCCAATTGGCGCGAGGCGGACCTGCCACTGCCAATGAACATGTACAAACGCATCAACGCGCATGTGGTGATGCCTCTGGCCACGCGCATTTCTCTGGACCCGCGCGTTCTGGACGTGGTCGAAGGCGTGCTGGGTCCCGATCTGCTGCTGTGGTCGGCTGAACTGTTCATCAAGGAACCACGTACAACGCAGGTGGTGGGCATGCATCAGGACCTGACCTATTGGGGGATGGGTGAAACCTCGGACCAGTTGACCGCATGGATCGCCCTGTCCCCCGCAACAGTCGAAAGCGGTTGCATGGATTTTGTGAAAGCCAGCCACAAGAATCCGATCCTGCCGCATAATGATACGTTTTCCGACAACAACCTGCTGTCGCGTGGGCAGGAAGTTGCAGTGGACGTTGCAGATGAGGACAAGACGCATATCGAGCTACAGCCCGGTCAGATGTCACTGCATCACGGGCTGACGATCCACGGATCAGGTCCAAACGCGTCGGATGATCGTCGGATCGGTCTGGCCATCCGCTATCTCAACCCCAACGCGCAGCAAAAGGTCGCCGACCGTGACTACGCCATTCTGGCGCGCGGCGAAGACCGGGTGGGGAATTTCATTCACATCCCGGCGCCGAAGGAATTGTTTGCACAAGACGCTCTGGACCTTCACGCGCGCATTCGCGCCGATCAGGCCAAAGCGATGGCCCAGGGGGCCAGCGAGAAACTGCAGCTTTACGATCAGGCCCCATCGAATCCGGGCTGAGACGGGCCCGACTGCCGCGCAGGGCCTTCCCCTTCCCGCGTCCATTCGCTATTGCAGGCGCTGACCCGAATTTGTTGACGCAGGACGCATCCCATGGCGATGGAAAAGACATTCAACGCGGCCGAGGCCGAGGCCCGCATCTATCAGGCCTGGGAACAGGCCGGAGCCTTCAAGGCAGGCGCGAACAAATCGCGCGACGAGAGCTTTACCATCATGATCCCGCCGCCCAACGTGACGGGGGCCTTGCATGTGGGCCATGCGTTCAACAACACGTTGCAGGATATTCTGACCCGTTGGCACCGGATGCGCGGCTTCGACACTCTGTGGCAGCCCGGTCAGGACCACGCTGGTATCGCCACGCAGATGCAGGTCGAAAAGATGCTGGCGGCCACTCAGCAACCTGGTCGGCGCGAACTAGGGCGTGAGGCATTTCTGGACAAGGTCTGGGAATGGAAAGGCGAATACGGCGGCACGATCATCGAACAGTTGAAACGACTGGGGTCGTCCTGTGATTGGTCGCGCAATGCTTTCACCATGGCTGGCGCGCCGCGCGATCCGCGTACCGGACACGAAAATTCTGCGAATTTTCACGACGCGGTCATCAAGGTCTTCGTCGAGATGTACGAAAAAGGCCTGATCTATCGCGGTAAGCGGCTGGTCAACTGGGATCCGCATTTCGAAACTGCCATTTCGGACTTGGAAGTCGAGAATATCGAAGTCGCCGGCCACATGTGGCACTTCAAATACCCGCTGGCCGGGGGCGAGACATACACTTACGTCGAGAAGGACGAGGACGGGAACGTAGTGCTTGAGGAAGAGCGCGATTACATCTCGATCGCCACAACGCGCCCCGAAACCATGCTGGGTGATGGCGCGGTTGCGGTTCATCCCTCGGACGAACGGTACGCCCCCATCGTCGGCAAGCTTTGCGAAATCCCGGTTGGTCCGAAAGAACACCGCCGTCAGATTCCGATCATCACCGATGAATACCCCGACCCCGAATTTGGCTCGGGCGCGGTAAAGATCACTGGCGCGCATGATTTCAACGACTATCAGGTCGCCAAACGTGGTGGCATACCGCTGTATCGCCTGATGGATACAAGCGGGCACATGCGGGCCGATGGCGCACCTTACGCGAACGAGGCGTACAAAGCCGGTCAATACGCACGCGGTCAGTCCTTTACCGAAGGTGAGATCGACGCGATCAACCTTGTTCCCGACCACCTGCGCGGATTGGACCGGTTCGAGGCGCGCGCCAAAGTGATCGACGAGATCACCAGCGAAGGTCTGGCTGTCATGACCCGTGCTGATGACCCGCGTCTGGGATCGACCGCGCTGAAGCCGGACCACGAAGGCGCGGACAAAACCGTTCCGCTGGTCGAATCCAAACCAATCATGCAGCCATTCGGCGACCGCTCAAAAGTCGTGATCGAGCCGATGCTGACCGATCAGTGGTTCGTCGATGCTGAAAAGGTCGTTGGCCCTGCACTGGATGCGGTCAAGGACGGCACCGTCAAGATCATCCCCGAGTCCGGTGAAAAGACGTATTACCATTGGTTGGAAAATATCGAACCGTGGTGCATCTCTCGCCAGCTATGGTGGGGACATCAGATTCCGGTTTGGTATGGCCTTGATCTATCGGCTGAGAACTTCAAGGACGACGAAAACGACGGCGACCTTGATCTAGTCGAATTGGGACGTCTGCTAAACGAAGGCGGCATGCTCCACCGTGGCAACGTCATGGAATGTGCGCCCAACTTTGATGCTGTTGTCGATAAATTCCTGGACGACAATGCCAATATCCCCAGCCCGCTGAGCCATGCGACCGTTATTGAGGTCGCCGACAAGCATGCGGCCATCCATCAATTCGCTGAAAGCCTTGCTCAGTACGCAGTCGAACAGGACCCGACCAAGCTGGTGTATCCGGTCTGGCGCGATCCCGATGTCCTCGACACCTGGTTCTCCTCCGGCCTCTGGCCCATCGGCACTCTGGGCTGGCCCGAGAAGACCGAAGAGCTGGAGCGTTACTTCCCTACGGACGTTCTGATCACCGGCTTCGACATCCTGTTCTTCTGGGTCGCCCGAATGATGATGATGCAACTGGCCGTGGTCGATCAAATCCCATTCCACACCGTTTACCTGCACCAACTCGTCCGCGACGAGAAGGGCAAGAAGATGTCGAAAACCACCGGCAACGTCATCGACCCGCTGGAGATCGTGGACGAATTCGGTGCAGACGCGCTGCGCTTTACCAACGCCTCGATGGCGGCAATCGGCGGCGTGTTGAAACTGTCGCGCGAGCGCATCACCGGTTATCGCAATTTCGGCACCAAACTGTGGAACGCCGTCCGCTTTGCCGAGATGAACGAGGTCTTCACCGACGCCGCGCCGCAACTGGACGTGGCCGACCTGAAACCCAAAGCCGCCGTAAACCGCTGGATCATTGGCGAAACCGCACGCGTACGGGAAGAGGTCGACGCGGCGCTGGAAAGCTATCGCTTCAACGACGCGGCGAACGGGCTTTATGCCTTTGTCTGGGGCAAGGTCTGCGACTGGTATGTGGAACTGTCGAAACCTCTGCTGCAAGGCGACGACGCCGAAGCACAGGCCGAGACCCGCGCCACCATGCGCTGGGTTCTGGATCAGTGCATGGTCCTGCTGCACCCGATCATGCCCTTCATCACCGAAGAGCTCTGGGGGCTGACCGGCAGCCGCGCCAAGATGGTCGTCCACGCCGACTGGCCAACTTACGGCACCGAACTGGTCGACGCGGAAGCGGATCGTGAGATGAACTGGGTAATCTCGGTGATCGAAAACACCCGTTCAGCCCGCGCGCAGATGCGGGTTCCAGCCGGCCTCTACGTGCCGATGCTGGTGACCGAAATCGACGCCCACGGGCAGGCTGCATGGGACCGCAATGAGGCGCTGATCAAGCGTCTTGCGCGGATCGACAGCCTGACCAAGGCCGATGAATTGCCCAAGGGGACCATCTCGATTGCCGCCCCAGGTGCGAGTTTTGGCCTGCCGCTCGCGGACATCATTGATATCGGCGCGGAAAAGGAACGGCTGGAGAAAGCCATGGGCAAGCTCGCAAAAGAGCTTGGTGGTCTGCGCGGGCGACTGAACAACCCCAAATTCGTGGCTTCGGCCCCGGAAGAGGTTGTTGCTGAAGCCAAAGCGAATCTTGCAGCTCGTGAGGAAGAAGAAGCCAAGCTGAACGAGGCGCTTGCACGTTTGGCCGAGATCGCCTGATCCTCTACTTTTCATAAGCACTCAAAGTTCAAAAGCCCGCCGTTCTCCCGGCGGGTTTTTACTGTGCAATGACGTATTTCACCTTGTTCGCGGCAGCTTGAGATTGTTAGCAAGTGCGAGTGGTTAAAGCCGAGGACAGGATGACACGCGCATTTCCCCCAATGCAGACCGTTTCGACCGGGCTGGTCGTGGCCATCGTCGGGTTCTTCAGCTCATTCCCAATTGTGTTGCAGGGGCTGAACGCGATGGGAGCCTCATCGCAGGAAGCCGCCTCGGGCCTGATGAGTGCAGCCATCGCTATGGGGCTGGCCGCCATAGTGTTGAGCCTGTTTCACAAGCTACCAATCAGCGTTGCCTGGTCCACGCCAGGTGTCGCGCTGCTGGCTGTGTCTGCTACACCGGCCGAAGGGTTTTCAGGCGCAATCGGCGCATTCCTTTGCGCCGGAGTCCTGACCGTTTTGGCAGGACTGTGGAAACCGCTTGGTCGGTTGGCTGCAGCAATCCCAATTACTCTCGCGCAAGCGATGCTGGCAGGCGTGCTCTTGCCGCTTTGCCTTGTACCATTCAAAGCGGCGATCGAGATCCCATGGCAGGCGTTGCCGGTGATCCTAACATGGTTTATTGCGGGCCGCTTCAATCGGTTGATCGCGGTTCCGGCAGCTGTGGTCGCAGCGGCTATCATTGTGTCGCTGAACGCCGGAGATGCACAATTGATGCCAGATCGTCTGATCGCTGCTCCGGTCTGGACCATGCCATCCTTCTCGGTCGCGTCTGCCATCGGAATCGGCGTACCGCTGTTTATCGTCACGATGGCGACACAGAACATTCCCGGCGTCGCTGTGATGCGCAGCTTTGGCTTCGATCCAGTTCCCGGCCGGTTGTTTTCATCCGTCGGTGGCGCAAGCATGCTCTCGGCCCCCTTTGGAGCGCCCGCAACCTGTCTGGCTGCGATCACCGCGGCGATGTGTTCCAATGAGGACAGCCATCCTGACCCGGCGCAGCGCTATTGGTCCGCCGTAATGGGGGGTGTGTTTTACTGCCTGTTCGGCGTCTTTGCGGTGGCAATCACAAGCTTTGCTGCCCATGCCAACCCATTGCTGATGGGTGCTCTGGCAGGGGTTGCTCTGATCGGGGTCATGGCCAACGCCATGCATGCCGCGTTGGATATCCCTGCCGAGCGCGAGGCGGCCATTCTGACCTTGGTCATCACCGCCTCTGGTATCACGGTCTTTGGATTGGGTGCGGCGGTCTGGGGGCTTTTGGCCGGCGGAATAGCGTATTTCGTGACAAACAGAGTGCGGTAATCCCTTTCGCCCGACTGTCACAGGCAGTAGAATACAAACATGTTCGGATCGCTTGGAAAACTGGTGGAACGCCAGATTAAGAAGGCACAGGCCGAGGGCCAGTTACAGGGGCTTGAAGGCGAAGGTGCGCCGCTTCCTGACCGTTCAAGTGAGGCGCAAGGTGATCCTGCCATTGCCGCTGGTCACCGGATCATGGCGCAGGCCGGGGTTCTGCCAGAAGAGTTCAACATCAAGAAACAGCTCGACGCGGCACGCAAGGATTACGCTGTTCTGACGGATCCCGAAGAGCGCAAGTCGGCGATGTCCCGCGTCGCCGATCTGGAGATGCGATATAATATGGCCCGCGATGCGCGGCGCAGTTTTATGCGGTGACTACTTGAACTCGGGCTTGCGGCCCTGCATCTGCGCCATGACAACCTCCATCTGATCTGGCTTTCCAATCAGGTCGACCTGCTCAGAGGATTCGGCCATCAACACATCTGCGCGGTCTCGGGTTTCGGCTACATCGATCAGACGCTTGGCGGCGCGGATCGCCGAGGGGCTTTTGCCCGCGATGTCCTCGGCCAGCGCAAGTGCCTCGATCAGCGGGTCATCCGAGAGTTTCGTCACCAGCCCCCAATCTGCGGCCTGCGGTGCACCAATCGGACGGGCTGTATAGGTCAGAAGGCGCAGAACGTCCGAGCGAACAAGTTCAGGCAGCAGCACCATCCCGCCCATGTCGGGAATGAGACCCCATTTCATCTCCATCACCGACAGCTTGGCTTCGGGGTGCGCGATGCGGATATCCGCACCCAGCGCGATCTGCAGGCCGCCGCCATAGGCCACGCCCTGAATGGCACAGATTACCGGGACCGGGACACGCCGCCAGATCAGGGCAATCTCCTGCAACTCATTGGCATCTTCGTGGCTGCGGGTCATCAGCCATTCGGTCGGGTCTGTTTGGGCCATGCTGGCAAAGCTGGCCATATCGAGCCCAGCGCAGAAACTTTTGCCCTCTCCCGACAGCACCACCGCCCGGATGTCGGCCGCGGCGACCTCTTGCCCCGCCGAGAGGATCGCCTTGATCATCGCATCGTCCAGCGCGTTCATCTTGTCGCCGCGTGTCAGCGTGACATGGGCGATGTGATCTTTGTATTCGACGGATACGCGAGACATGGGACCTCCGGTGCGTTCTTTGTTGCGTCAAGCATGACAGTAAGAGGCAAACAGCGCTACAACGACGTCAGGGCAAATCGGCGATCGGCATCCGACCAAACCAAGGAGAGTCCAGTGTCATTACATAGAACTGGTCGCCAGCCGCCTGGCCCGCAGTGGTGATGCCCAGCCGCCCTTGGGGGTCTTGCAGCGTACGCAGGATGGTTCCGTCACCATCAAACTGCACCAGCATACCGCGGTGGAGCGGCGCGGGGCGCACCTTGGGTCCCAACCGCCAGATTACCTTGCGTAGGAAGGGATAGGGCATCAGCTTTTCTGCAGGAACGCGCGGGCTGGCGAATGCCATCCAATAGGTGCCGTCACCTTGCGCTTTGATGTTGTCCGGATAACCCGGCAGGTTATCCAAAAGAACCACTTGTGCTCCGGCTTTGGGTCCGGCCAGCCACAGCTTGTGCACCCTTGCCCGACCCGTCTCGGCAATCAGCAGGAAATCTTCATCCGGTGAAAGAGCAATGCCGTTGGCGTAGACGAACCCTTCGGCGATCTTTTCGACACTGCCGTCAGACGAATAACGTGCCACATAGCCGGTTGGCGATTGCTCCCAGATCGTCATGACCGAGGTGGGTTTGGTGCCGCCCATGGTTTCAGGGTCGAACCGGTCTGAGGAGTTCGAGAAATAGACCGTGCCGTCCTGTGCCACGTCGAGGTTGTTGGCATAGACGACAGGCGCGCCATCGATCTCGGAAACCAGTGTTTCCAGCGTTCCGGGCCCGGCCCAGCGCATCAGCCCTCGAAAGCTGTCGGCGATATAAAGCGCGCCATCTGGTCCCGCCCGCAAGCCGAGGGGGCGGCCGCCAAGTTGATCGACCTCGGCCGGCTGGTCACCGTCGATGCGATAGAGGGTGCCGGATTGGCCGGTGGAATAAACCGCGCCGTCTGGCATCACTGCGATGTCTTCTGGGCCAATCTCCCCCGCCGGTAGCGAGAACAACTGCGCAGTGTCGAGATAGTTGTTTTCGGCGAAATCGCCCGTGAATCCGGGCGGTTCGGGTGGCTCGTAGGCCACTGGGTCAACCGGGACCGGCCAGAACACGAGATAGGCAAGACCGATAAGGACAAGTGCCAGTATATAACGCATAACGCCTCCGAACTGCGGTTGCGAGCACACTGACCGTGATTGCATCTGCGTGCAAGGCTTGCCCCGCTGCGGAGGTTGCGCTTATCTGCCGCCATGATCGGTCCTCGTTACACCCCGCTTGCCCAATCCCTGCCCGCAACCGTGCCATTTGTCGGCCCCGAAACGCAGGAGCGTCAGCGTGGCGCGCCCTTTATCGCCCGGATCGGTGCAAATGAGAGCGTATTTGGCCCCTCGCCGCGCGCCATAGAGGCGATGCAGCGGGCGGCGGGTGAGATATGGATGTATGGCGATCCTGAGAATTACAAATTGCGCCACGCGCTGGCCGCGTATCATGGGGTAGCGCCCGAGAATATCGTTGTCGGCGAAGGCATTGATGGCTTGCTGGGCTATCTGGTTCGGCTGTTGGTCGGGCATGGAGATCCGGTTGTGACGTCGGACGGGGCGTATCCCACCTTTAACTACCATGTGGCGGGGTTCGGAGGGGATTTGCACAAGATTCCCTATCGCGACGATCACGAGGACCCGGAGGCGTTGTTTGCCAAAGCGGCAGAAGTGAATGCAAAGCTGGTCTATCTTGCCAACCCTGACAACCCGATGGGCACTTGGCATTCCGGCGCGGATATCGTGGCCGTGATGGATGCTTTGCCAGAAGGCTGCGTGCTGGTTCTGGACGAGGCGTATGTGGAATGCGCCCCAGAGGGCACCGCCGCGCCTGTTACGACTGATGATCCTCGGGTCATCCGAATGCGGACGTTTTCCAAAGTCTATGGGATGGCCGGGGCTCGGGTTGGTTATGCCATCGGTGCGCCCGGGTTGATTTCCGCCTTCAACAAAGTGCGCAACCATTTCGGTATGAACCGGGCTGCCCAAGCCGGGGCTTTGGCCGCGCTTGAGGACAGCGATTGGCTGGCGCAGGTTCAAGATCAAATTGCCGAGGCTCGAGACAGGATCGCGCAGATTGCACGGTCCAATGGGTTGGAACCTTTGCCCTCAGCCACAAATTTCGTGGCGATTGACTGCGGGCACGATGGGGTGTTTGCCAAAGCCGTTCTGGACTCGCTGGTCGAACAGGGGGTATTTGTGCGCATGCCATTCGCTGCGCCTCAGAACCGGTGTATTCGCGTGAGTTGTGGGGGAGAGGCAGAGATGGTCGCTTTCGAGGCTGCTTTGCCCAAGGCCTTGGCAAATACCCGAGCCGTTTAGGGGGGCTGTCTGCCCCCCATCGCGCTGAAGCGCGATCCCCCCAGGATATTTTTGGCCAGATGAAGACGCGGATCGTGTATTAGGTTGCCAATGCGGCAGCGGCGGCTTCAAGCGCGCCTTTGCCGCGGGGAATGTCGAGCGCGGCCATCGCCGTTTCGACGCCACCTAGCATGGCCATGACCATTTGGGCGTTTACGTGTCCCATGTGGCCAAGGCGGAAACAGCCGTCCCAGTCTTCCATTCCCAGACCGATGCCCAGCGTCAGACCCAGTTGGGTTTCGGTATAGCTGCGCAGCGGCGTGCCACGCCCTTTAGTCAGGCGGAGGGCAGTGACGGCGTGGCTTCGATGGGCCGGATCGGCGACATTGAATTGCAACGCGCCACCTTGCGCCCAGATTTCACAGGCGGCCCAGATGGCCTTTGCCAGGTGTTCGTGGCGGGCCCAGACCTGTTTGATCCCTTCGCTGTGGATCAGGTCGAGCGCGGCGCGCAGGCCGTAGAGGTGGTGTGTTGGCGCGGTGCCGTTGAAATACTGGTAGAACAGATCGGGATGCGCGCGCGGCTGCCAGTCCCAATATTGCGAGACGCGGGGCATTGAAGCGCGTTTGGCTTGCGCTTTGTCGTTGAAGAAGACGAAGCCGGTGCCTGCCGGGGTCATCAGCCCCTTTTGGCAGGCAGTCACCGTGACGTCGACACCCCAGGCATCCATCTCGAACCGATCGCAGCCCATGGATGCAATGCAGTCGGCCATCAGCAAAGCGGGGTGGTCGAGGTCGTCGAGCAAGGCGCGCAGCACCGGGATATCGTTGCGGATCGATGTGGAGGTATCGACGTGAACCGCAAGCACGGCCTTGATTTTGTGGCTGGAGTCGGCGCGCAATGCTTCGGCGATGCGCTCCAGATCCCAGGGAGAGGACATGCCGAAATCAATCAATTCGACCTTGGCGCCGATCCCCTCGGCCATCTCGGCCCAACCGTGGGTGAAGCGGCCCGAGGCCGGGGCCAGCACGGTTTCGCCGGGGGCGATCACGTTTGAGAGCGCGGCCTCCCACGTGCCGTGGCCGTTGGCGATATAGATGGCGACGTTGTGCTGGGTTCCGGCAACGCGTTTAAGGTCATGCGTCAGCGCGGGCATCATCTCAATCAATTCGCCGTCATAGATATTGGGCGACGGACGGTGCATCGCCTGTAGCACCGCGTCTGGCATGACCGATGGGCCAGGGATGGCCAGATACTCGCGCCCTTGCGCGAGGGAGATTTGGTTTGTCATGAGGGCAACCTGTTTGAATTGAGGCTTACCCTAGCGTTTCGCCCTGCGACGTCAATCCACCAGACTGGCGGCCTCGCGCGCAAGTGTTTCGATTCCAGCCCAGTCGCCAGTTTGTACCATTTGTTTGGGCGCGACCCAGCTGCCGCCTGCGCAGGCAACATTCGACAGAGACAGGTAATCGAGAGCGTTTGAGGGCGACACACCGCCCGTGGGGCAGAAGGTGATTTGTGGAAGTGGCGCTCCGATTGCTTTCAAAGCGGGCGCTCCGCCTGAGGCCTCGGCAGGGAAGAATTTCAGCATATCATAGCCCTTTTCCAGCAGTGCCATAGCTTCGCTTGCGGTGGCCGCGCCGGGCAAAAGGGGCAGGTCTTCGGCTTCGCAGGCGGCGATCAACGCATCGGTTGCGCCCGGTGAGACACCGAACTGCGCCCCCGCATCTTTGGCGGCGCGGACGTCTTCGGGGGTGACGAGTGTACCCGCACCTACAACACCGCCGGGGACGTCTGCCATTGCGCGGATCGCATCCAGCGCAGCTGGAGTTCGCAGGGTGACTTCGAGCGCCGGGAGGCCACCAGCGACCAAAGCTTCTGCCAGAGGGCGCGCATGGGCCGCGTCGTCGACGACCAGGACTGGGACAATCGGGGCCAGCGCGCAGATCTCGCGGGTGCGTTGAGTTTTAGACATCTGGTTACACTCCGAAAATGCTGGCGCCGGTGTCGGCTGAGCCGACATTCTGGCGGAAGGCGCCGAAGAGGTCACGGCCAACGCCGTGTTGGTTTGCAGTGAGGTCTGCAGTAGCAGGTGCACGGTCGAGAACGCAGGGGGTCAGGATTTCCAACTCGCCCTTGATCGCATCGACGCGCAAAAGATCACCGTCCTGCAGATAGGCGATGGCTCCGCCGTCCAGCGCCTCGGGGCAAACATGGATGGCAGCGGGAACCTTGCCAGAGGCACCGGACATCCGGCCATCAGTGACCAGAGCCACTTTCTGCCCCCTGCCCTGCAGGATTGACAAGATAGGCGTCAGAGAGTGGAGCTCGGGCATGCCATTGGCCTTGGGGCCTTGGAAGCGGACGACGACGATAACGTCATCGGTGAATTCTCCGGCCTTGAACGCGGCTTTCACGGCGTTCTGGTCGTGGAACACACGCACGGGTGCTTCGACCACTTGGTGTTCGGGCGCAACGGCCGAGACCTTCATGACGCCCGTGCCCAGATTGCCGGTCAGGCGCGACAGACCACCGGTGGGCTGGAATGGATCGTTGGCGGGGCGAACGATTTTTTCGTTCAGGCTGTGGCCCGCGCCGTCTTCCCAGATCAATTCGCCGTCCCTCAGTTTCGGTTCCTTAGTGTAGTTGTGCAGGCCCTGACCGGCGACGGTGAGCGTGTCGGGGTGTAGAAGGCCGTCTTCCAACAGAGTGCCGATGGCAAAGCCCAACCCGCCAGCGGCGTGGAAATGGTTCACATCAGCCAAACCGTTGGGATAGACCCGCGCGACCAGAGGCACGACGGCGGAGATGTCAGAAAAATCCTCCCAGTCCAGCACGATACCACCGGCACGCGCCATGGCGATCAGGTGGATCAGTAGGTTGGTGGAACCGCCGGTGGCCATCAGGCCAACGATGCCATTGACGAAAGCACGCTCATCAAGGATCTGGCAGACGGGCGTGTAGTGATTGCCCAACGCACTGAGGGAAAGGGCGCGGCGCGCACCTTCTTCGGTCAGCGCATCGCGCAGGGGCGTGTTGGGGTTGATAAAGCTGGAGCCCGGCAGGTGCAGGCCCATGAACTCCATCAGCATCTGGTTGGTGTTCGCGGTGCCGTAAAACGTACAGGTTCCAGGGCCGTGATAGGCGGCCATTTCGGCCTTCATAAGTTCCTCGCGGCCCACTTCTCCGGCAGCGAATTTCTGGCGGATCTTGGCCTTTTCGTCATTTGGCAGGCCGCTGGTCATGGGACCGGCGGGCAGGAAGACGGCTGGCAAATGGCCAAACGCCTGCGCGCCGATGATCAGGCCGGGTACGATCTTGTCGCAGACACCGAGAAAAACGGCGGCGTCATAAGTATTGTGGCTCAGCGACACGCCCGTCGCCAACGCGATCACGTCACGCGAGAACAGGGACAGTTCCATCCCCGCTTCACCTTGTGTCACGCCATCGCACATTGCCGGAACCCCGCCCGCAACCTGCGCGGTGCCGCCTGCTGCGCGGATCGCATCACGGATCAGGCCGGGGTAGCGTTCGAAGGGCTGGTGAGCTGAAAGCATATCGTTATAGGCGGTGACGATGCCGAGGTTTCCCGCAGTGCCGGTTGCCATGGAATCCTGGTCCTCACCAGCACCCGCATAGGCATGGGCTTGGCCACTGCAGGACAGATGCGCGCGGGCTGGGCCTTTTGACCGGGCCTGTTCCATCCTCTCAAGATGCGGGCCGCGCAGGTCAGCGCTGCGGTCGATGATGCGTTTGGTGACGTCGGATATAACTGTGTTGACCATGATTATCCTCCGATCTGACGCCAGCGGCGCCCATCGCGATGCATCAGCATCAATGCTTCTTCTGGCCCCGAGCTGCCCTGATCGTATTTCGCGGGCTTGTCGCCACGCTCTTCCCAGCCGTGAATGATGGGATCAACCCAAGCCCAGGCGGCCTCGGCCTCGTCACCACGCATGAACAGGGTCTGGTCGCCGCGGATCACATCCATGATCAGGCGTTCGTACGCGTCGGGCGATTGTCCATCATCGCCCAGCGCGTCGGCAAAGCTCATGTCCAGCGCCACATCGGACAGGCGGAACCCACCCTGACCCGGTTCTTTGATCGTGGTGCGCAGAGTTATGCCCTCGTCCGGTTGCAGGCGGATTACCAGCACGTTGCCGTGCAAAGGTCCAACATTCGGGAAGATCGTGTGCGGTGGGTCGCGGAAAAACACCGCGATCTCGGATTCGCGCGCCCGCAGGCGCTTGCCCGTGCGCAGATAGAATGGCACTCCGGCCCAACGCCAATTGCCAATATGGGCCTTGAGCGCAATAAAGCTTTCGGTACGGCTGGCAGGATTACCAACGTGATCAAGGTACCCATCGCCCCCTTTTTCGGTGCGGTATTGGCCACGAGCGATATCCTTGGGTTCCACCGGCTCCAGCGCTTCGATCACTTTGACCTTCTCATCGCGCACAGCGTTGGGTGAGAATTTCGAAGGCGGCTCCATCGCCGTCAGGCACAGCAATTGAACCAGATGGTTCTGGATCATGTCCCGCATTGCTCCGGACTGATCGTAATAAGCACCGCGCCCTTCGACGCCTACGGTTTCGGCCACGGTGATCTGGACGTGATCGACATGGGTGGCGTTCCAGAGCGGTTCGAATAGAGAGTTGGCAAAGCGCAGGGCCATCAGGTTCTGCACGGTTTCCTTACCCAGATAATGGTCGATACGGTATATCTGATGCTCTTCGAAACAGGCGCGCAGGCCCTCATTCAATGCTTTGGCTGATGCAAGATCGTGACCAAAAGGTTTCTCGACTACGATACGACTGTCCAGCGTGGCCAGTCCGTTATCGTTCAGACGTTGTGCGATACCTGAGAAGAGACTTGGGCCGACGGACAAATAAAATGCGCGCACCACATCCGGACGCAGTGCCTTAGCCAAATCGGGCCAACCCGCATCACCCAGTGCATCAACCGGAACATAATCGACGCGAGAGAGAAAGCGATCAAGCGTGTCTTTTTTGAATCCTGGCGCAAACTCTTGCATCGAAGTAAGCAACTGTTCGCGGAACCCATCACTGTCCATGTCGGATCGGGCGGTTCCGATGATGCGCGCATCCTCCGGCATCTGGCCGACCTCGAACCGGTGATACAGGCCCGGCAGGATCTTGCGTTGCGCCAGATCGCCCGTCGCGCCGAACAAAACAAGGTCGAACGGATCAACCGGAATTACGCGTGAGACCATTGCAAGGCTCCTTTCGACTTCCCCGCCAGATTAGGCAAGGATTCAGTCCGGGACTTAACGCATGTGCGTCAAAATTCATGTTATCGCTAACATTCATCGGCTGAATAAGAAACCCGAACGCAAAAATCAAGCTCGGATTTACAATCAACATCGCAGAAGGCCGGTCAGGACTGTGTCCGCAGCCAATCCATCACCGCAGGTCGCACGGATTGTTCGCCGCGATGGCGGGCATCAGCGATAATCTTGCGCACTTCCTGAAGGTTCGATCGCAGCATCAGGCTTTTGACCGGCCCGATTGAAGCGGGGCGCATCGACAGCGTCCGAATACCCATCGCAGCGAGGCACAGCGCCTCGACCGGGCGACCGGCATCTTCACCACAGAAGCTGAGCGGAGTTTCGGAAATCGCGCATCGTTCCACAATACGTTCGATAAAACTCAGAAAGCTGACGTTCAACGTATCATAACGACGACGCACCAGCTCATTCTCGCGGTCGGCGGCGAAGAAGAATTGTTTCAAGTCGTTGCCACCGATCGAGATAAAGCCCACCTCGTCAAAGAACTTCTGTGGCGCAAAGGCGAGCGAGGGCGTTTCCAGCATCGCCCCAACCTCGAGTGTTTCGGGCAAGACGTGACCCAGCCGACGTTCACGTTCGATGGTTTTCTTGACCTCCCAGCGCGCTTCCCTGAATTCATCTGCCTGCGCGACAAACGGGAACATGACCGTCAGGGGTCGCCCATCGGCGGCACGGATCAGCGCCTGTAGCTGCATCCGCATCACGCCGCGTTTATCCAGTCCGACGCGAATCGCACGCCAGCCCAGCGCCGGATTCGGTTCTTCCACATGCTTCATGTAGGGCAGAACCTTGTCTGACCCGATATCCAGTGTCCGGAACACCACGCGTTTATCACCCGCCGCATCCAGAACCCGCTTGTATTGCGTTACAAGCTCGGATCGTTTCGGCATCTGATTGCGGATCAGGAATTGCAGCTCGGTGCGGAACAGACCCACGCCTTCGGCACCCGAGTTATTCAGTGATGGCAAATCGGCCATCAAACCCGCGTTCATCACCATGTTGATACGCGCACCATCCTGCGTCACTGTCGGCGTTTCGCGGATCGACGCGTAGCGTTCTTGCGCCTTAGCCTCCATAGCGATCTTGTCGCGGAAGGCACTGACCACGGTGTCTTCGGGTCGCAGATGCACAACGCCGCTATCCCCATCAACCAGAATGTGATCACCATTCAGTGCTTCGGTTGTGATACGGCCCACATGCACCACTAGCGGGATCGCCAGAGCGCGTGCCACGATGGTTGCATGGCTGCCAACCGAGCCTTCTTCCAACACGATGCCTTTGAGCGATCGGCCATATTCCAGCAAGTCTCCAGGGCCGATGTTGCGGGCGATCAGAATCGGATCGGGCGGTAGATCAGCCCCGTTGCCATTGCCCTGACCGGTCAGAATCCGCAGTAACCGGTTGCTGAGGTCATCCAGATCTGCCAGCCGTTCACGCAAATACGGATCGGTGACCTGCCCCATGCGGGCGCGGGCCTGGGATTGCTCTTTCTCAACCGCCGCCTCGGCGCTGAGGCCAAGGGCGATGTCTTCCTCCATCCGGCGCATCCAGCCCTTGGAGTTGGCAAACATCCGGTAAGCTTCCAGAACCTGCAACTGCTCCTTGTCGCCGCCCTGAGAAATCTCGAGCATCTTGTCTACGCCAACGCGTAGCTCTTCAACTGCCTCGGTCAGCCGCTCACGCTCGCGGTGTGGATCTTCGGCGATTGGGTTGGTGACGACGACGCGTGGCTCGTGCAGCCAAACATGACCTTCAGCAGACCCTTCCTGCGCAGGTCCCCCGTTCAATTGCACCGACTGCTGATGAAGCGGTGACAAGGCTGCGCCTTCACCCACGAATGCGCCCAACTCGGCCATTTCGGCCAGAACCATAGCGACCACTTCCAGCGCATAGACCTCATCCGCAGAAAACTCACGCGCGTCCCGTGACTGCACAACCAGTACGCCAAGCTTCTGCCCCAGACGCTGCACCGGAACACCCAGGAACGACGAATACCGTTCCTCGCCGGTTTCCGGCATGTACCGAAACCCCTTGGCTGACGGTGCATCGGCGGTGTTGACCACCTTGCCGTACTTGGCGACGCGTCCAACCAGCCCCTCCCCCATACGCATCCGGGTCTGGTGCACGGCTTCGGGTGATAAACCTTCTGTGGCGCAAAGCTCCAGCGTGTCTTCATCGCGGAACAGATAGATCGAGCACACTTCGCGTTCGGTACTGTCTGCGATCAGATGCGTGATCCGGTCAAGACGTTCCTGACCGGCGGCCTCGCTGGCCATTTCTTCGCGCAGCCGCCCCAGCAGCTTGCGAGATTCTGTTTCCGTGCCTTCCGCCATGGCCCACCCACGTTACGGTTTCAGACGGGACACGTGGCTGAAAACTCAGGCCGCCTTGTCCAGTTCAAAGGCATCATGCAGTGCCTGAACCGCAAGTTCCATGTATTTCCTGTCGATCAGGACGGAAATTTTTATCTCGGAGGTTGTAATGACCTTGATGTTGATCCCCTCATCCGAGAGAATCTTGAACATCTTGGCCGCAACACCGGATTGCGAGCGCATGCCGATCCCCACAACCGACACCTTGCAGACGTCTTCGTCCGCAACCAGTTCGGCATAGTTCAGCTCACCCTGTTCCTTGATCTCCAGCAGTGCCTTTTCGGCACGCGCAACCTGATTGGTCGGGCAGGAGAACGTCATGTCGGTACGCCCTTCGTCCGAGATATTCTGGACGATCATGTCAACGTTGATGCCTTCATCGCTGAGCGCCGTGAAGATGATCGAGGCAATTCCGGGACGGTCGGCAACCGAGACAACGGTCATCTTTGCCTCATCCCGTGAATAGGCCACGCCCGAGACTACATTGGATTCCATGATTTCCTCCTCGTCGACGACCAGCGTACCAGCCTCGTCGGATTGTTCCTCAAAGCTTGAGAGAACGCGCAGTTTCACCTTGTAGCGCATCGCCAGCTCGACCGAGCGGGTCTGCAGCACCTTGGCCCCAAGAGAGGCCAGTTCGAGCATTTCCTCAAACGAGATCCGATCCAGCTTGCGCGCTTTCTCGCAGATGCGCGGGTCGGTGGTGTAGACGCCGTCCACATCTGTGTAGATATCACAGCGCTCGGCGTCGAACGCTGCAGCGAATGCCACGGCGGTGGTATCAGACCCACCGCGGCCCAATGTGGTGATCCGTCCTTCGGGGCTGATGCCCTGAAAGCCTGCCACCACCGCAACACGCATGCCTTCGTCAAACTTCTGAGTAATGTTCTCCGGCGGGATCTCCTCGATCCGGGCAGCCGAATGGGCGCCGTTCGTGATCAGAGGCACCTGCCAGCCCTGCCAACTGCGCGCCGGGATTTCCATTTCTTGCAGCGTCAACGCCATCAGGCCTGCGGTAACATTTTCACCCGAAGAGACAACGGCATCGTATTCTCGCGCATCATAGAGGGGCGAGATTTCATCGACCCAACCTACCAGCTCGTTGGTTTTACCCGACATGGCCGAAACGATGACGATCACGTCATAGCCCTTGGCGACCTCGACACCGACCCGTTTTGCAGCGCGGCGGATCCGGTCCAGATTGGCGACCGACGTGCCGCCGAATTTCATCACGAGTACGGGCATGAGGCCAAAGTCTCCGCGCCTTGAATTTCTGATCCCGTGCGTCTTATGCGAGGGGGGGCGTAAGGGCAAGTGGGCAAAGTCTGCGCAGCAGTGCTTTACTTTGATCGCACGTGATGTAAGCGTTCCATCAACATCTTATTCCAAGAGGATTTCCATGTTCCGCTTTGCCCTTGCCCTGACTCTGATCTCAACCGCTGCCAATGCCCAAGTGGCCACCCTGTCGGGAACGGACGGTGAGAATTCACTGGGCACGGTACCTTGCGCGGCTTTGGCGGGTGACACACTGGCCAGCTGTCCTGCCGAATTGCGCAAGCGTGAAGATGGGACCGCGACGCTGGCGGTACAGTTGAACACCGGCGAGGTGCGGCGGATCTATTTTACCAAGGGCGTGCCTGATTCCAGCAGTTCGACATCGAATCTGACATATGAAACACGCGGCGACATTATGGTAATTTTCATCGAGCCCGGAGAAGTCTATGAACTCCCCAAAGCGGCCTTGAACACTCAGTAAGGGTGTGCGCGACCGTCCCATGTTTCAAAACAACCGGTGGTGTCGAGCGAAAGCGCCGCAAAGCGCTCGATCAGGCCATCCGCCGCTTGATCTACGCTGATCTCTGCGCTGGTTCCGCCCATATCGGTCTGCACCCAACCCGGATGATAGATTCCGACCGCGATTCCATCTGCCTGTAGATCCGACGCAAGGTTGCGACCCAGATTCAGAACCGCTGCTTTTGAAGCGCGATAGATATAGCTGCCACCGGGTGCGCGCGTATGTGATGCCATCTGAGAAGAGACAATCGCAATTCGTCCCCGCCCCGCACGCAGGTTCGGCAATAGTGATTGAATAGTCAGGAACACGCCGGTCACATTGGTGGCGAAGCTCTGCGCCCACATCTCAGCGGGATAACCGTTAAGGTCGTGACCTTTATCCAAATACACACCCGCATTGCAGATCAGAAGATCGATCGGGCGACCTTGTAATTGCTCGGCCATCGCCGCGTGATGGGCCGGATCTGTGACATCTAATACGATGTCGGCACTACCGTCTCGCGACGTCCCTATCACATCTTGGCCTGCGGCACGGTATTGATCCGCCAGGGTTTTTCCGATACCCCGGTTCGCGCCAGTAATAACGATATGCATTGGTCAGTTGGTCTTACGGCTGGGGACAAACGGCAGTGGCGCGACGGGCACGCCATCTTCAATCAGTGACTGCGCCTCTTCGGGCTGTGCCTCACCATAGATGGCGCGCTCGGGCGCATCACCCAAATGTATTTTGCGCGCCTCGCTGGCGAAATCCTTGCCTACATAGTCAGAGTTTTCTTCGACCTTGCGACGCAGCTCGCTCAACACTTCTTGGATCTCGGGCGAAGGTTTTGCCATATTGATCTCATCTGTTGGCGCTGGCGTCGGCGCCGGAGTTGTATTGGCAACGGTATCTCGTGCAGGCCGAACCCGCGGTGTCATGATCGCCTTTTCCACCTGATCGCAACCACAAACGGCGCAGGTGACCAACCCGGTGTTTGCCAACTTGTCAAACGCAGCGGCTGATTGGAACCAGCTATCAAAGCTGTGGCCTTGGCTACATTTCAATGCGTATTGAATCATGGTGTTTCCAGTTTACGGTTGGCGAATAGATACCGACCAACATGGCAATATCAAGTCTTGATCTTGACCCACTAGTGCGAATGGCCGCCGAATCCGTCCAAAAGTGCAGCAAGCTCAGGGGATGACACCTTCGCCGATGCTTTTTCAGGCGAATACCACTTCCTTCTGCGTTTACCGGCTTCGGGGAAACGAGTTTCCATTTGCTGTACATTCAGCGGAAAAACATCGACCAGACACAACGCAGAGGCATTGTTAGATCGCTTCTTTACGTATGCAAATCGGCCCAGACTTTCAGTTCCACATTTTCCAAGCACGCCCGCCTCTTCCCAGGCCTCCCGCGCGGCAGTTTCTGGCGCAGATAGCCCGTTGATGAGCCACCCTTTTGGAATGATCCAGCGTTGCGCCCGACGGGTCGTGATCAACAAAATTTCAGGCGCACCACATTTGATGCGATAACAAAGTGCAGCAGATTGGGTAAACACAGGCAGCGCCCCGGACAGAGAAAGCCCCTCTGCCGAAAGCCTGCCAGCCACGCCACTGCGCCCGTCAAACACGGTTCATACCTACTGCTCGCTCCGCTTATGTTGCGGTTTATAAAGTGATATTTATCATATCTGGTGGAATCTGCCAAGCATTACGGGAAAGTTTCTTGCCTAAGGTCCATCCGTCCCGACAATCGGCGCACCAACTCGTCATGAGGGATGTCGGCGTCAATTGCCAATCGACGGAGCCCGAAATGCACCTGCGCGATCTGCTGATAGTAGCGGGTATAAATAAAGTTCGTGCCACCCCCGGCAAGCGCACCAAGGAGCGGTACGGACTGCGCCGCGAGCTTCTGGCCCAGCACGACCGACAATCGCGGAGCAACCAGCGCAATCAGGCGCTGCATGGTTGGCCCCGTCAGGGTCAGACGCATCGAGAAAAAGCCCAGATCAGCCCCATCATCCTCGGCCAGCGGTCCTGCGGCTGACAGCACCCGGATCGAGTCGAATTTCACGTTTTCAGCCTTCGGATCGAACCCTTCGCGTGCTGCCGCGCCTTGGATGGCACGTAGCATCATTGCTGTGGTCGCGGGCAGTTCAACCAAAGCTGTTGACACGCCGCCCAGGCCTCCGGCTGCGCCCATGGCGGTAGTCAGCGCCGTATTGACCCAAGGTTTCTGATCCGGCACCGCCCGGCGCGTGCCTTCGGCGGCATGCATGGCCAGCCAAAGCGCCTGTTCGGTTGCTTCGGTCAGTCCTTCCCGCACTGGTTTTGGCAGCTGATCCAGCAGGGATTCTGCAGACCCGCCCAATTTGTTCAACAGGTTTACCCCCGCACCACCTGCCGATCCATAAAGTTGCGCCAGCCGGTCAAGTTCGGCCTCGGGATCGAGTTTTTCGACAAGAACAACGTCCTGCATCTGTGCCCTCCTGTTCTGAAAACATCGGCACTTTGCGGCGGGTTTTCAATGGGTCAGCGCGTCCAGCGAGTGACAACTCCTTGGATTCCAGACCAAACTCCAGGAATTAGCTCTAACCCAAGCACGCGATCTGGGTTGGTGGGTGGGGGCATCTCAACACCGGTGAGCCGATTGAAACCAAATCGCGCATAATAGGGCGCATCACCCACCAACATGACACGATCCCAGCCTTTGGCGCGCCCGGCTTCAACGCCCTGGTGGATCAGATAGCCGCCCAACCCCTCACCTTGATGGGTTGGATGCACGGCCACCGGACCTAGCAGCAATGCGTCGTGATCCTCTATGTGCACGGGCCAAAACCGGATCGCACCCGCCAGAATACCCTGCCCATCACGCGCAACCTGCGATAGCCCGGCAACCGGAGGCACGTCATCGCGCAGCCGATAGGACGACAGCGCCTCGCGCCCCGGTGCAAAGCACAGGTCATATAGTGCCTCGACCTCCCACCAGTCCTCTGGCTCTTCCGGCCTGATCCTGAATTGCTGCACGCGCACCCTCTTTTCCTTGCTGGAATTCGCCCTAGCACTTCGATACGCCTTGGGCAAACGCTTGGAGATCTTATGTTCTATCGCCCCGAAGACGGCCACGGCCTGCCGCACAATCCCTTCAACGCCATCATCACGCCGCGCCCGATTGGTTGGATTTCAACGCGCGATGCGGATGGGATTAACAATCTGGCCCCCTATTCCTTCTTTAACGGCGTCGCCTACACGCCGCCTCAGGTGATGTTTGCCACTACAGGCACAAAGCACGATCAGGACGGCGGCAAGGACAGCATCGCCAATATCGAGGCAACCGGCGTGTTCTGCGTGAACGTCGTGGCCCATGCGCATCGTGACGCGATGAATGCCAGCTCGGAAGGTCTGGCAAAGCACATTGACGAGTTCGCCCATGCCGGGCTGACCCCGATTGAATGCGAAACGATCGCCTGCTCGCGGGTCAAAGGCGCACCCGCAGCGCTGGAATGCAAACTGACGCGGATCGTGACCCTACCGGGTGAGGCAAATCGAGTGGTATTCGGAGAGGTCACCGGCATTCACCTGCAGGACGACCATATTCGCGATGGCAAGTTTGACGTGACCTCGTTCAATCCCCTCGCGCGGCTGGGATATCGGGACTATTCTGTAGTGACAGAATTGTTCAGCCTTTCACGACCGGATGACTGATGCCGCTGCCTGATCCTCTTCGCAGATATCCGATCTCTCTACCCAACGGCTCTAGCCACAAGGGAACGGTATTCTTATCTCAGGCCGTCGATCATCCCCGGTTCGAGGCCGGAGCTTACACGTATGCTTCAGATTTTGATGCGCCGCAGGACTGGGCGCAGCGGCTTGCACCGTATCTGTTTCCCTTTTCGGAAGAAAAACTGGTGCTCGGCAAGTTCTGCCAGATCGCTCATGGGGTAAGGTTTATCACCGCTTCAGCAAACCACGCGACCGATGGGTTGACCTGCTTTCCGTTTCCAATCTTCAATCCGGATCGCATGACAGGCTACCGACCTGACACACGTGACACGGTTATTGGGCACGATGTCTGGATCGGTTTCGGGGCGCTGATCCTGCCCGGCGCACGGATCGGAAATGGCGCAATCATCGGCGCAGGCTCGATCGTGCGCGGTGAGGTTCCACCCTATGCGATTGTTACCGGTAATCCAGCGGAAGTTCGACGGTTCCGTTTTGATCGCCATGTTATCGAGCGGTTGCAAGCATTGCGCTGGTGGGATTGGCCCGCTGATACCATCGCACAGGCCGAAGAAGCGCTGCTCTCGGGTGATATCAACGCATTGGAGAAGATCGCTTTGCAGAAATAAGGCGGCCAATCAGGCCGCCTTTTCCAGTATTCAGTGCCCACCTAGAATTCCGGTCCGAACCGAATAATCGACAGCCAGTTCGTAATCCGGGTCATCATCGCTATCGACCATCAGGTGGCCGGCCTTGTTCAGTAGCGTGTGACAGTCGCGGCTGAGGTGCCGCAGCATAACCCGCTTGCCCGCCGTCTCGTATTTGGAAGCAATGTTTTCGATGGCCTGCAGCGCGGATTGGTCCACCACACGGCTGGCGGCGAAATCGATAATGACGGTCTCGGGGTCGTTTTGTACCTCGAACAGTTCCACGAATCCTTCGGACGATCCAAAGAACAGCGGGCCCTGAATCTCATAGACCTTCGCGCCCTCTTCCGTTTCCGAGTCGCGCGTGACCGCATGGATGCGTTTCGCGTTATTCCAAGCGTATGCCAATGCCGAGACGATCACCCCGACCACAACAGCCACTGCAAGGTCTTCCATTACGGTCACGACTGTCACCAGTACGATCACGAACGCGTCCATCAAAGGCACCTTGCGCATGATCTTCAGCGAGTTCCAGGCGAAGGTGCCGATCACCACCATGAACATCACGCCCACCAGTGCAGCCAGCGGTATTTGTTCGATCAGCGGTGAGCCAACGAGGATAAACAGCAACAGGAACAACGCCGCGGCAATACCTGCGATACGCGTGCGCCCACCGGATTTCACGTTGATCATCGACTGGCCGATCATGGCACAGCCGCCCATACCGCCGAAGAAGCCAGTGACCACGTTGGCGGTTCCTTGCGCGATGCACTCCTGCGAAGCACCGCCGCGTTTGCCGGTGATTTCACCCACAAGGTTCAGTGTCAGCAGAGATTCGATCAGGCCGATTGCCGCAAGGATCAGCGCATAGGGCAGGATGATTTCAAAGGTTTCCCAGTTTAGTGGAACCATCGGGATATGTAATTTAGGCAAACCGCCTTCGATCGATGCCAGATCGCCGACGCGCGGGACGTCCAGCCCAATGCCGATTACTAGCGCAGCGACGACTACGATCCCGGCCAACGGTGCAGGGATGATGCGGGTGATGCGGGGCATAACCCAGATCACCGCCATGGTCAGTCCGACCAAGCCAAGCATTGTATAGAGCTGCAGGCCTGACAACCACTCACCACCACTCATTCCGTGGCCGGTGTTTTCCATGGTGCCAGGTACTTTGAACTGGCCCAGCTGCGCCAGAAAGATCACAATCGCCAAACCGTTCACAAAGCCCAGCATGACCGGATGCGGCACTAGGCGGATAAACCGGCCCCAATGCATCGCCCCCGCGATGATCTGCATGATCCCCATCAGGACAACGGTCGCGAACAGGTATTCGACCCCGTGTTCCGCGACCAGAGCGACCATGACAACCGCTAGTGCCCCGGTTGCGCCCGAAATCATGCCCGGACGGCCACCGATCAGCGCGGTGATCAGACCAACCAGAAATGCCGCGTACAATCCGACCAGAGGGTGCACCCCGGCAACGAAGGCAAAGGCCACGGCTTCGGGGACTAGCGCCAAGGCGACGGTGAGACCGGACAGCAACTCGATCCGCAGGCGGGAAAAGGTCAATCCCTCATCCGGGACCCAGCGCAGATCGGGTTTGGCTATACGATTGGCAAAGCTTGCCAGCATGGCTCGGGGCATGGATCGGTCCTGTTGGTCGGTTTTGTTCGCGCGAAAGGGGCCTTCTAGCGGTCAAACCGGCCTCGAGATACCGCGCTAGGCGGGACCCTGATATGCACCCCACGCATAGCTTGACGCAGGTGCACACAAACCGTTGAACCCACTTGTCAAAAGAGGCCGCGGCCCGCAGAACTCACCAAGAAGATAATTTCAACGGAGAGCAAACGTGACCCAAACAAAAATCGCCATCATCGGAGGATCGGGCATTTATGACATTGATGGTCTGGAAAATGCCGAGTGGGTCACTGTGGAAACGCCATGGGGTACGCCGTCGGATCAGATCCTGACCGGGTCTCTGAATGGGACCGAAATGGCCTTTCTGCCACGTCACGGGCGCGGTCATGTGCATTCACCAACCGAAGTGCCCTATCGCGCCAATATCGACGCGTTGAAGCGGCTGGGCGTAACGGATGTGATTTCGGTTTCGGCCTGCGGGTCATTCCGCGAACCTATGGCGCCGGGTGATTTCGTGATCGTGGATCAGTTCATCGACCGGACATTTGCCCGCGAAAAGAGCTTTTTCGGAACCGGCTGCGTCGCCCATGTGAGCGTTGCCCATCCAACTTGCCCACGCCTGTCGGATGCCTGCGAGACAGCTGGCAAAGCCGCAGGCATCAATATCCATCGGGGCGGCACTTATCTGGCGATGGAGGGGCCGCAGTTTTCCTCTCTGGCGGAATCAAAGATGTATCGCGAGCACTGGGGCTGTGATGTGATCGGCATGACCAACATGCCGGAAGCGAAACTCGCCCGCGAGGCCGAGCTTTGTTATGCCTCGATCGCCATGGTCACCGATTATGACAGCTGGCACCCAGACCACGGCGAGGTCGACGTAACCGCAATCATCGCCACGCTGACCGGCAACGCCGAGAAAGGCCGGGCGCTGGTCAAAGGCCTGCCCGCCTTATTGGGGGCCGAACGTGTGCCCTGCCCGCATGGCTGCGACCGGGCGCTGGAATATGCCATCCTGACTGCGCCAGAAAAGAGAGACCCGGCGCTGCTGGCCAAGCTGGATGCGGTGGCTGGGCGGGTCCTATAATCTCAGTTCTGAGACAGGTTCTTTTGCACCTCGTCCCACAGGCCATATGACCACAGATTGTTGTGGGTTCCGTCCGGGATCACGTAAAGCTGCGCGCTATCAGACATCTCGGCCAGAGCCTGTCCGTGGTGCAGCGGGATGGTTTCATCCTCGGTGCCGTGAAAGATCAACGTCGGCACCGTGATCTGTTCGATCAGGTCGCGGGTGGCAAACTGATCCTTCATCAGGACTGAGACAGGAAGAAACGGATAGCGTTCCGCAGCGACATCGACGGTTGCAGTGAATGGGGCTTCGAGCACAAGCAATTCCGCCTCGGGGCGCTCAGCAGCAACGGCGGCCGCGATGCCGGTGCCGAGGCTTTGTCCGTGCAAAACAACGGCTTCACCCTTTCCGGTCAGCCGGTCAAAAAGTTGCACGCCATCAGAGATCAGCGCCGGTTCCGAAGGCTCACCCTCGCTGCCCGGAAAGCCACGATAGCTGGGGGCCAGCAAGCCATAGCCTGAGTTGAGAATTTCGCGCAAACGATCAGCGCGATCACCCAGATTGCCGCTTTGGCCGTGGAAAAACAGGACTGTCGGTGCATCGGGAACCGCAGCCGGCGCGGCCCAGACTGTCAGCACTGTGCCATCGGTCATCGGGACCGATTGCATCTCAACATCTGCCAATCCAACGCTGGACGGGTCGGGCAATTCACCATCGGGTTTGTAAAGCAGAGATTGCTGGTTAAGAAACATGTAACCGACGATGCCTGTATAGATGATCGCACCGGTCAGCAGCAGCCCAACCAGAATGTTTTTTACACGCTCAACGCCAAAGTGGCTGGAACTTGTCTTAGTATCTGCATGTTGTGTTTGAACCATTGCCCCCTCCTTTGGTCGCACTGCGAGTGTGGGAAGTCTTAAGCGCGTTTCAAGATGCATGAGCCAAGCTTCATCCAATCTTAAATCTGTTGCCGCAATGCAAGAACCCCTGGCGTTTGAGATAGCGGCAGTTGAATTGCCCTGATGCCACGCCATGTTGAAGCCAATTATCGGCGAAAAGGCATACACTTAGCCAACCCAACCCGAGCATAGAGAGGCGTTATGAAACGTTTGGACGCGCTGGATGCTGCCCGCTTTTTAGCCTTTTGCGGTATGGTGTTGGTTAACTTCCGTATCGCAGCCGAAGTCGCTCCGGGCACTGATTGGGCCTCTGTTTTGATTGATGCGCTGGAAGGACGCGCAGCTGCTTTATTCGTAGTTCTCGCCGGGATTGGTATCGGATTGTCACGTATCTCAGCAGGATTATTGCTACGCAGAGCTGCATTTCTGTTTGTGATCGGTCTCATGAATATGACCATATTCGACGCCGATATCCTGCATTTCTATGCGCTTTACTTTGTAGTCAGTGCCGCGTTTCTGACGACTTCGAAACGCGGGCTGTGGCTGGCAGCGTTGGGAATCCTGATCCTCACAGTATTCGCCAACCTGATCTTCAACTATGATCAGGGCTGGGATTGGGAAACGCTGGTGTATACCGATCTCTGGAGCTTGTCCGGATTTATTCGCAACGCACTTTTCAACGGCTGGCATCCGGTCTTGCCATGGGCAGCATTCCTATTGATCGGAATGGCGATCGGGCGGTCTGACCTTCAGACCCTTTGCATTCAGCATCGGTTGATCATGTGGGGCTTTGGCGCAGCGGTGCTGGCTCTGTTTCCGCAGATGTTAACATCAGACCCGGAATTGGCGGCCTATTTGGGGACCGAGTCGATCCCGCCCGGCCCATTCTACATAATGGCGGGGACTGGGACCGCCTGTATGGTGATCGGGTTGTTATTGAAGCTCTGGCCAATGATCGAGCGGAGTGGGATCGCGACGTTTCTGACCGCACCGGGACGACAAAGCCTGACGCTTTATATGGCCCATATCCTGATTGGAATGGGGCTGCTGGAAGAACTCGGACTGCTAAACGGATCGCTGAGCGCGCCGCAAATCGCGATGTACGCACTGTACTTCTGTGTCTTGTCGTCACTATTTGCCCTGCTTTGGTTCAGTAAATTCAAGCACGGACTATTAGAGACGGTGATGCGCCGCCTAACCGAACACGCAAAGGCTTGACCTCGCTGTCGCGGCGAGGCTTGGTGTGGGCGACGCATCGATAGGATTTCCAATGTCACTTGAACTCTGGCTCGCCTTTGTGGCCGCATCGACCGCTCTGCTGCTGATCCCCGGGCCGACGGTTCTGCTGGTTCTCAGCTATGCGCTGTCGAAAGGGCGCAGCGTTGCGGTTGCCTCGGCAACTGGTGTGGCTTTGGGAGATCTGGTGGCGATGACTGCATCGCTGTTGGGGCTGGGCGCGCTGGTATTGGCCTCGGCTACCCTGTTCACTGTGCTGAAATGGGTGGGTGCTGTTTATCTGATTTGGCTAGGCATCAAACTTCTTCGCAGCGCGCCTTCTGGTGGTGTACAGGCTATTGAGACTGAACGAAATGTCACCGCCCGCAGCGTCTTTGGCCATGCCGCCGCCGTCACCGCGCTGAACCCGAAATCAATCGCTTTCTTCATCGCGTTTGTACCGCAGTTCCTGCGCCCGACTGATCCGCTGGGGCCGCAATTCGCAATACTGATCGCCACCTTCGTCGGTCTAGCCGGGCTAAACGCACTCGCCTATGCGCTGCTGGCGGATCGGCTGCGCCGCATGATCGGACGTACAAACGTCATCACTGCCATGACCCGGTTCGGAGGGCTGACTCTGATCGGGATGGGCGTCGCTACAGCTGTATTGCGCCGCCCTGCCTAAGGTCAGTCTTTGGCATTTTCCTTCATGAACGCCCGGATGAACCGGCGGATTGCGCGCGTGGCTGACGTAAACCGCGCAACTCGTGGCTCTCGAATGCTCAGTTTCGTTACCATGGCCTGCCAAACGCCATCGGCCGCCGCCGCAAGTAGCCGCAGGCGCCAAAGTTTTCTTGCATGACCGACTTTGATGGGTCAAACACCCCTGCGTGTTTGATGCCAAAGGGGTGGCCCATGTCCAGAAACAAAACGGTCAAGGATTACATTCGGACCATTGTCGATTTCCCGCATGAGGGGATCATGTTCCGGGATGTCACCACCCTATTTGCTGATCCACGCGGGTTTCGTATGGCAATCGACCAGATGCTGCACCCCTATGCGGGCGAGCGGATCGATAAGGTCGTGGGTCTTGAGGCACGCGGCTTCATTCTGGGCGGTGCCATAGCACATCAGTTGAGCGTTGGATTTGTGCCAATTCGCAAGAAAGGCAAGCTGCCCGGCACTACGATCAGCCAAGACTATAAGCTGGAATATGGCGAAGCTATCGTTGAGATTCATGATGATGCCATCCAGCCGGGTGAAAAAATTCTGGTCGTTGACGACCTGCTCGCTACAGGCGGCACCGCTGCCGCTGGGATCAAGTTGATCGAACGACTGGGGGGCGAGATTATCTCTTGCGCGTTTATCATCGACTTGCCCGAACTGGGTGGTCGCAAAGCGCTGGAAGATCTGGGTATGGATGTGCACGTTCTGTGCGAGTTCGAAGGGCTCTGACCATCACACAATTCACGGAATCGTGACTGGAATTCGTGCAACCCGCAAGCTTAGCCCGGGTAAGTCGAATTTCAAGAAGCTGCGACGCTTAATATCTCTGATCTCTTTGTGAACATACTGCGTACCCCGAATGATGCCACCTAAGGCATTCTCAACAAGGGAAATCACGTCATGTTTCGCAAATTCGCTGTTGCTGGAGTTGCAAGTCTTCTGTTGACCACTTCTACCCTGGCAGACGGGCATTCTAAAGATATCGTCGATACTGCAGTGGGTGCGGGCAGCTTCGCAACGCTCGTCGCTGCGGTACAGGCTGCCGAACTGGTTGAAACGTTAAAGGGTGACGGGCCGTTCACTGTGTTCGCGCCCACGGATGAGGCGTTTGCAGCGCTGCCCGAAGGCACGGTAGAAAACCTGCTAAAGCCGGAAAACAAGGACCAACTTGTCGCGATCCTTACCTATCATGTTGTGCCCGGCAAAGTGATGTCGGGTGATTTGTCCGAT
Source organism: Ruegeria sp. O11 (assembly GCF_056535285.1). NCBI lineage: Bacteria > Pseudomonadati > Pseudomonadota > Alphaproteobacteria > Rhodobacterales > Roseobacteraceae > Ruegeria > Ruegeria sp. O11. The sequence goes on from NZ_JBQERS010000006.1 coordinate 195,550, forward strand.
GACATGACCGCCGCAACCGTACAAGGCGGGGATATTACTATCGATCTGGACAATGGCGTCATGGTGAATGATGCCAACGTGGTGCAAGCCGATATTGAGGCCGAGAACGGCGTGATCCATGTGATCGACAAAGTTATTCTGCCTGCGTCATGAACTTGTGGCGCGGCCCGGTATTCGACCGGGTCGCGCTTATTTTTTCAGAACAGCTCCGGGGTTCATGATCCCCTTCGGATCAAGCGCCATCTTGATGGCACGCATGGCCTGCAATCTTACTGGATCGCCATAGTCTTCAAGATCGTCGGTCTTGAGCCTTCCAACACCATGTTCCGCACTTACCGATCCTTCAAATTCATGTACCAGATCATGCACGGCACGTTTAACGGCACTGCGTTGTGCATCAAACTCGGCCTTGTCGTGACCGGCAGGCGGAAACACGTTGTAGTGCAGGTTCCCATCACCCAAATGGCCAAAGCAATTCACCCGGAAGGGCCCCTGTTTGGCAACCACACGCGCGCCGCGCAGGATAAATTCGGGGATTCGTGAGATCGGAACCGAGATATCATGACTTGAGACAGACCCGATCAAGCGGTTGGCCTCGGGAATCTGCTCGCGCACCGCCCATAATTCGGCTCTTTGAGCCTCACTCTGAGCAATGACGGCATCCCGCACCAGACCGCGTTCTTCGGCCGCCACATAGATTGCCTCGAGCATGTCCGAAGGATCTTGCCCAGCGGACAGGCCCAACTCGATCAGGACGCTCCATTCCGGTGGCTTTGCAAAGGGTTGCCGAATGTTCGGCAGAACCTCGGTCAGAAACTGCAGCCCTTGCCTGTGGATTAGCTCAAACGTGCTGATCGCCTCGCCCACCTGATCCCGCGCCAATGATAACAGATCAATTGCTGCCTCAGGCGAGGCAACCTCTAACATCGCCGTTCCGCCCCCTTTGGGTTGCGGGAACAGCTTCAGTGCCGCCGCCGTGATGATCCCCAGCGTCCCTTCGGACCCGATCATCAGGTTGCGCAGGTCATAACCGGTGTTGTCTTTGCGCAAACGACTAAGCCCATGCCAGATATCACCGCTTGGCAATACCACCTCAAGCCCCAAACATAGATCGCGTGCATTACCATAGCGCAGCACATTCACGCCACCGGCATTGGTGGCCAGATTGCCCCCGATTCGGCAAGATCCCTGTGCCGCCAGCGACAGAGGAAACAACCGTTCGGCATCCTCGGCTGCCGCCTGTACATCCGCCAGAATGGCACCCGCTTCAGCAACGAGAATGTTTTCTGTCGGGTAGATCGCACGGATTGCTGACATCCGCTCTAGCGAGATGATCAACGGCGTAGGGCCATCCGGCGCAACCTGCCCACCCACCAGACCGGTGCCGCCGCCATATGGAACAACGGGCACGCACGCGTCAGCAGCCAACCGGACCAGGGCCGATACCTCTTCTACGGTCTTAGGCAAGGCCAGCAACCCGCCCTGCCCTACAAACCGCTGACGTGGCTCTTCAAGATAGCGTTCGGAAACGGGCCTCAGTACATCATCGCCCAGCTGGGCGCGCACTGCTTCGGCAAAGCGGTCATCGGCGGGGTACAGAGTCATACCCACTCCCTGCCAAAGGCCAACGGCAGCGGCAAGCCCTATTCCTGCTCAATCAGATACTGGGGTTCCAACACGACGACCGTCGGTCGGTCTGGCAAAGTCCGCAATGAGACGATGAGTTCCGAAACTCCATCTCGCTCAACCGGAAAATCCTCGCGTATATCCACTAGAAATCGTTCAAGCGAGAAGTCTGAAAACCAGTGCATTGGAATAATGATCGAACTTTTCAGCCGCTTCAGAACTTGGATCATTTCGGGCAGAGGCATGGTCGTCCCACCATCCACTGCGGCCATGACCACATCAAGCCGACCCAATGCCGCGAATTGTTCGTCCGAGGGAATATGATGCAGATGTCCCAGATGACCGATGCACAACCCCTCTACTTCGAACACAAAGATCGAGTTCCCGCGCTCTTCAACGCCACCATAAGCCGATCGAATATCGGTCGACACATTACGCACAAGCAGCTCTCCCAGATCGAGATGATGTTCAATGCCCTGCCCGAACTCGCCCCAACCAGGCAGGACGTACGGGATGGCCGGATCGGGATGGGCGGTCCAGTGGGTGCTGTGCGCATGGTTCATCGTGACTACGTCTGGAATCAGCGCTGCGCCGCCGATAAAGCCGGTGAAATCGGTCACCGCGTTCAATCCACCCTGTGTCTGGATCAAAAACGATGCATGCGCGACATAGCTGATCCGAACCGAAAACTCTGGCACGGGATCCTGCCAGGCCGCTTTGTGAAGATATTCAATCCCCGGCGCTGCATCTGCAATAGCGATACAGTGACTAGGCCGCCGCTCCTGCGCCACAGCCCCGCCCGAGATCATCATCAATACCGCAACAACCCGCCACATGCATCGAGTGTAGCGCAGAACGCCCGCAAGTCATGCCCCTTGTTCATCTGGCCAAAATACTCCGGGGGAGGCGTGGCCTGCCGCGACGGGGCAGCGCCCCCTAACCTACGTCGGTCTTCCCGCGCCGATCAGACCGCAAAGACGCATACAGAACATGCGTCCGCCACCGCCCGTTGATCTGCAGATAGGACTGCGCCACGCCTTCGTACTTGAAACCCGAGCTTTCTAACAACCCGCGCGAGGCCTTGTTTTCCGGCAAACAGGCGGCCTCGATCCGACTCAGATCAAGGCGGGTAAAGGCGTGATGAACCACCGCTCCAATCGCTTCGCGCATGAAGCCCTGACGGGCAAAGGATTGCCCCGTCCAGTATCCCAGTGTTCCGGCCTGCGCTGGACCACGGCGGATATTATCCAGCGTGATGGCCCCCAGCAGGACATTATCCGTACGGCGAAACAGAAATAGCGGAATCGCCGTACCGCCGGCAACCGAGCGCTGAGCCCAGTAAACCCGGTTGGTAAAAGATTTGCGACTCAGGTGATCCTTCGCCCAAACTGGTTCCCACGGGGTCAGGTATTCTTTTGACGCGCGCCGCAGCGCCGCCCAATCATTGAAATCGGAATGGACAGGCGGGCGCAGGCTCAGCCGCTCGGTTTCGAGTTTAAGCTTGCGTCTGCCCAGTAGCATCACGCCGCACGCCTCTCCTGCAGCTCAGCCAGCGATGGCGCACCCGAAACCGGCCCGTACAGCGCCAGCGCCGCCGGGGCCTGCATGGCCATCTTTTCAGCAAAGGCGCGCACATTCTCGGTACTGACCGCGTCGATCTTGGCGACCGTATCCTCGAGCGAGGGCACCCGCCCCCAAATCTGCACCAGACGCGCCAGACGTTCGGCCCGGTTCGAGGGGCTTTCCAGCCCCATCAGCATTCCGGCCTTCATCTGTGCGCGGGCACGGGCCACTTCTTCGTCATTCATGTCGTCGGCGGCGCGCTTCATCTCGTCGATGGTGATCGTGGCCAGTTCCGCAACTTGATCGGCGGAGGTGCCCGCATAGATCGTGGTCGTACCGGTGTCGGCATAGGCGCCCGTCTGTGCAAATATCGTGTAGCAGAGACCACGCGTTTCGCGCACTTCCTGAAACAGGCGCGAAGACATGCCGCCGCCTAAAGCCGTCGAATAAATCTGTGCGGTATAGATCGCATCATCGCGATAGCCTGGGCTCTCCAGAGCCAGCGCGAAATGGGCCTGTTCCAGATCTTTTTCCTGCCGTGCCTCACCACCGGTAAAGCGGGCAATTTCAGGGGTCAGACCTTTGCGCGGCTGCAGATGGCCGAACATTTCTTCCGCCATCTTCATCAGGGCGTTATGATCCACAGCGCCCGCAGCGGACAGGATCATTTGTTCCGGCCCGTAATGCTCGGATACAAATCCTGAAAGGTCCTCACGCGAGAATGCGCTGACCCGCTCGGTCGGCCCCAGAATGGTCCGGCCCAGAGGCTGGTCGTGATAGCTCTGCTCTTGCAGCCAATCAAAGATCACATCGTCGGGCGTGTCATAGGCCTGGCCAATCTCTTGCAGGATCACGCCGCGCTCGACCTCGATCTCGCGCGGATCAAAGATCGGGTTCAGAACGATGTCGCCGATCACGTCCATCGCCAGCGCCACATCGTCTTTCAGAACGCGTGCGTAATAGGCCGTCACCTCGCGTGAGGTATAGGCGTTGATATAGCCGCCCACATCTTCGACCGCCTCGGCGATTTGCAGCGCGGATCGCCGCTCGGTTCCCTTGAATGCCATATGCTCAAGGAAATGCGCGATGCCGTTTTGTTCGATCCGCTCATGCCGCCCACCGGCGGTTACCCAGATGCCAATGGCTGCAGATTGCAGCCCCGGCATATGTTCACTGACGATACGAAAGCCGTTCTTCAGTTGGTCCTGTCTGACTGTCACTCAGCAATATGCCTTCTGATATGATCCTCAAGGGCACCCAGATCGTTGGCAATCCGCGTCACCCGTTCCGGACGTTCATACAGATCAGACATGCGGGATGGAAGAGGCGGATGTTCGCCGCTTGCCTTCTCAACCGCTGCCGGGAATTTCGCGGGGTGTGCGGTGGCCAGAGTGATCATCGGAACGTCGGCAGAGCGGTGTTCTTCAGCGACCTTAATACCAACCGCAGTGTGCGGACAAACCAGTTCGGCGCTGTGGGTCAGAGTGTGTTTGATTGTGGCCAGTGTCTCATCCTCAGATACACGACCCGAGTCGAAGCTTTCCCGTAGCGCTTCCATCGCGCCTTGGCTGACGTTGAAGCCACCGTTCTTCAACTCATCCATCAATTGCGCAACGGCACCACCATCCTCACCATAGGCAAAGTACAGTGCGCGCTCAAAGTTGGAACTGACCTGAATATCCATCGACGGGCTGATCGAAGGGATCGTGTCACCCTTGAAATACCCCTCGCCCGACAGACAGCGATGCAGAATGTCGTTCTGGTTGGTTGCCACCACCAGACGATCGATGGGCAGACCCATACGCTTGGCCAGATAGCCTGCGAAGATATCGCCGAAATTCCCTGTCGGCACGGTGAAGCTGACCTCGCGATGCGGTGCGCCGAGGCTGACGGCAGCCGAGAAATAATACACGATCTGTGCCAGGACGCGCGCAAAGTTGATCGAGTTCACACCGGCCAGCTTCACCCCATCACGGAAGTCGAAATCGTTGAACATGTCCTTCAGCGCGGCCTGACAATCGTCGAAGTCGCCATCCACGGCCAAAGCGTGCACATTGCTGTCGGCTGGCGTCGTCATCTGACGGCGCTGCACTTCCGAAACACGGCCATGCGGGAACAGGATGAACACATCCACCGCGTCCAGCCCTCGAAACGCCTCGATGGCAGCGGAACCAGTATCGCCGCTTGTCGCACCGACGATAGTTACGCGATCACCGCGCCGTTTCAGCGCTACCTGAAACAGCTGGCCGATTAGCTGCATGGCGAAATCTTTGAAGGCCAGCGTGGGTCCGTGAAACAGCTCCAGCAGAAAATGGTTCTCGTTCAGCTGCTTCAACGGCGCGCGGGCGTCGTGTCCAAAACCATCGTAAGCCCGGGCGATGATAGCCTTGAACTCATCCTCGGCGAACGAGCCGCTGACATAGGGCCACATCACGCGGAATGCGATTTCTTCGTAGGGCAAGCCAGCCAACGCAGCAATTTCGTCCTGCGACATCACAGGGATCTCGACGGGAAGGTACAGGCCACCATCACGTGCCAGCCCGGTCAGCATCGCTTCTTCAAAGCTTAGTTCCGGCGCTTGGCCACGGGTCGAGATGTATCTCATTGCTCTTCTCTCTCAGAAGGGGCGCGGTTGCGCCACAGGAAGTATCCGGTCATTGCGGCCCAAACCAGAGCCAAACCAAACCATGTGATTGCATATTGAAGGTGGTCGTTCGGGATACCCGCCGTGTCCACCGGAAGAGGTGTTATGTCAGGGTCCGTTTTGGACCGGGCGATCAACAGCACAGGCTCTGTACCTAGTGCCGCAGCCAGAGTGGGCACGTCACGCGCAAACCAGATGTTGCCATCGATATCTGGCTCGGGCGTGTAGCTGTCGATTTCATCAGGCCAGTGCAGATTGCCTGAGACCTCCATCGGGCCGGTCATACGGTCGGCTTTCTTGGCGGTCGTCGGTACAAAGCCCCGATCCACAAGAATAGTCCGATCCGCGGTGCTGAAGGGCTGAATGATCCGGTACCCAGCCCCAACCTGCTTGACCGAGACCAGAACGTGGATTTCCTCTGGCTTCATTTCTCCGAAGAGTGTGACAGGAAGATACTTGTCATCTGCTTCCGTGACGGTCTCGGGGAGATCAACCGCATCAGCCGCAATGCGCGCTTCGATCTCGGCCAAAATGCCCTGTTTCCAAGCCAGACGCTGCATTTGCCACACGCCGAGCGATATCAGCACGCCCAAACCCGCGAGGCCGAAAATCAGCAGAAACAGAATGCGGCGCATGGCGGGGCCAAACCTTGTTGCAGAAATCGGCGTCTTGTTACGGCGCGTGTTGGTCTAATTGCAACCACGCAATTGTATGGGGCGCAATCTTGCGCACCTTATAGAGAAAAAGCCGCCCCTTGGGGCGGCTTTTGCAATTGGATCACCTGACCGGCGTCACATCAGCGGAGCTTGACCCCAGATGTAAACGGCGAAGAACAGGAACAGCCAGACGACGTCAACGAAGTGCCAGTACCAGGCTGCCGCTTCGAACCCGACGTGTTTCTCAGGCGTAAAATCGCCTTTCAGGGCGCGGATCAAGCAGACCGACAGGAAGATGGTTCCAATGATGACGTGGAAACCGTGGAAGCCGGTTGCCATGAAGAAGTTCGAGTAGAACTGGTCATCGCCAAACTTCCAGCCTTCGTGGGCCAGCAACTCATAGTACTCAAAGCCCTGCAATGCAGTAAACGCGATACCCAGAACGATGCCAATGGCCAGGCCATTGATCAGTGCCTTGCGGTCATTGTCATGCACCAGAGCATGGTGTGCCCAAGTGATCGCACAACCCGACAGCAGCAGCACCAGAGTGTTGATCAGCGGTAGGTGGAACGGGTCAACCGCGTGAATGTCGGGCTGGATGTACTCGGTGCCAGCATAGTCGTACATCGGGTACATGCGGTGCTTGAAGAACGACCAGAACCAGGCAAAGAAGAACATCACTTCGGACATCACGAACAGGATGAAGCCATAGCGCAGACCAATACGCACAACCGGCGTATGGTCGCCCTGACGGCTTTCGACCACCACTTCGGACCACCATGCGAACATGGTGTAAAGAACACCGATCAGTCCCATCCAGAAGATCCACGGAGTAACTCCGTGCATCCACAGAACAGCCCCGAACAACATCACAAAGCCAGATACCGCGCCGATCAGTGGCCAGATCGACGGGTTCAGAATGTGATAATCATGGTCTTTTGCGTGTGCCATCAGCGTCCCTCACCTACAGGCGTTAGTTCTTGTTTGTTTCTGCCTGCACGTCCAGGGCTGCATAGCCCTCGGGCAGGTCAATTTCATAGAATGTATACGACAGAGTAATCGTATGCACATACTTGGCTTCCAAATCTTCGACCATCTCTGGATCGACGAAGAAAGTCACCGGCATCTCAACCCGCTCTCCGGGTTGCAGAACCTGCTCTTCAAAGCAGAAACAGGCAATCTTCTGGAAATATCCACCGGCAGAATACGGGGCGACATTGTACGACGCCTGTCCCGCAATCGGGCGATCAGTTGGGTTATAGGCTTCGTAGAAGGCCAGCCCGGTCTCACCAATGCGGACTTCCATCTCGCGCTCGACCGGCTTGAATTCCCAGGCCATGTCTTTGGCTTTTGATGCGTCAAAACGCACGGTGACGGTGCGGTCCAGAATCTCGTCTGGTGCCACTTCGGCCACGCCGGTGGTCCCACCAAAGCCGGTGACCCGGCAAAACCAGTCATAAAACGGCACAGCTGCCCAAGCGAGGCTGCCCATCAGGACAACCACGCCAACCGTTTGTGCAACGGTTTTCTGAGGACCGGTCAACGCCATCAGTTCTGCACCTCTTGTGGTGCCATGTTGAAATCAGTGCCCGAGACCTTCACGATCGTCAGTCCAAAGATGATCACGATGAACGCGGCCAGTGTTAGGCCCACGCCCAGATTGCGGCTGAACCGACGCTGATGCAGCTCGTGGCTTTTGCGCAGGCTCATGACCAACCTCCCAGCCCATAGGGTTTCAGCAGCGCCTCAGCCAGAATCGCGCCAAAATGCAGGAAGAGATACAGCAACGACAGCTTGAAGAAGCTGCGCTCGACCTTGAAATTGTCGGATTCGGAATCGTCTTCGTTTCGGCGGGAAATCTGCCAGGCGCCCCGCAGGAACAAGCCGTTCAGAACCAGTGCGACCATCAGATAGATCGGGCCTCCGATATCCGAGAACGCGGTGCCCACCGCCAGCACCGCCAGCAGCGCGGTATAGACCAGAATGTGCCAGCGTGTGGCGCGGCGGCCGTGCGTAACGGTCAGCATCGGCACGCCTGCGTCGTCATAGTCCGAGCGCATAAACAGTGCCAATGCCCAGAAATGCGGCGGCGTCCACATAAAGGTCAGGGCGAACATCAACCACGGCTCAAGCGTCATAGAACCTGTGGCCGCGACCCATCCGATCACCGGCGGGAACGCCCCTGCGGCACCACCGATCACGATATTCTGCGGTGTCGAACGCTTTAGCCACATCGTGTAGACGACGACATAGAAGAAGATGGTGAAGGCCAGAAACGCGCCGGCGAACCAGTTGGTTGCCAGACCCAGCATGATGACGGACAGGCCAGAAAGAGCCAGTCCCAAGGCCAATGCCTCGCCTTCCTCGACCTTGCCGGACGGGATCGGGCGGCCTTTGGTGCGCTTCATCACGCGGTCGATATCCGCGTCCCACCACATGTTCAGCGCGCCAGACGCACCACCGCCGATCGCGATAAACAGGATGGCGCAGAATCCTACAAACGGATGTACTGGAACCGGGGCCGCAAGCAATCCAACCAAAGCCGTAAACACCACCAGCGACATCACGCGTGGCTTCAGCAGGGCAAAATAATCGCCAAAGCTGGCCTCGTCCGCGCGGGTCTGCGCGGAAACGGTGCTGGCATTGAAGCTTGCGTCGCTCATCTTTGGTCCTTTTCGGGGCAAAAGCTGCGCGAAACCCGCGCAGCCCGCACATGTTTACCTAGGCCTCAGTCGGCTTAGTTCGAGGCCACCTGATAGGAAACAGGCTTACCTGCATACTCTTCCAGAGCGCCCTGCAGCCACTGCTCATATGCCTCTTCGCTGACCACTTTGACGGTGATCGGCATATAGGCATGGTCTTTGCCGCACAGTTCCGAGCACTGGCCGAAATAGACGCCTTCCTTATCAGCCTGGAACCACAGTTCGGCCAAACGACCTGGTACGCCGTCCTGCTTTACGCCGAATGACGGGATGGTCCACGAATGGATCACGTCAGACGCAGTAACCTGCATGACAATGATCTTACCAACTGGAACAACTACCGCCGTGTCCGTCGCGAGCAGCCACTCATCCTGGCTGTAGCCCGCATCGGCCAGCTTGGCGCGCATCGCGTCATCCAGCACAAATGGCGTTACATCTGCATCCGCAGGGCGCGCGCCCTCATCCAAAGTGGCCGGGTGGCCCAGCAAGTAGCTGTCGAATGCGAAATCGTGATCGACATATTCGTAAGTCCAGTACCACTGGTTACCCACGACCTTGATGGTGATGTCGCCCTCTGGGATCTCTTGTTGCTTGAACAGAACCGGCAGCGAGAATGCGCCAATGAAAACCAGAATTAGGATTGGCCCAAGGGTCCACGCAATCTCAACCGGGGTATAGTGGGAAAACCGCGCAGGCTCAGGATTCGCACGCCGATTGTATCGCACGATGCAGTAGAGCAGCAGACCGGCGACAAACAGGCAGATGACCGTGATGATCACCAGAATCATATTGTCGAGACTCTGAATTCCTTCGGCAAGACTGGTGGTCGCAGGCTGGAAACCAACGCCGCCTGCCACCGGCTTGCCAATAATCTCAAGCTCCTGAGCCATGGCGGGAAGGCTGGAGAGGGCTGTTGCAAGCCCGGAAAGCATCAAAGCATTCTTCATTTTCTGTCCTGATCGTTTGATCTTTGCGTCTCTGGCGAAAAGGTGTGAATCGGTCGCACCTCTCCCGTTGTCTTTGGCCGCGTTAAAAACCATATTCCGTCGGGTAGATAAAGCAAAATGCTTGCGTCAAACAGACGCTATTTTTGATCTGGATCAAACCCGAAAGGTCGCAACCTATGTCTCAGGCCCCATTTCGCCCCTTTGAAAGCGCTCTTCCGAAGGACGAGGCGCTTGCTGTGCTGCAGGCCGCAACCAATGGCGCGGAGGACGGAGAGCTGTTTGTCGAGCGGCGAAAGTCTGAGTCACTGGTGTTCGATGACGGTCGTCTGCGGACGGCTTCCTACGATGCATCCGAGGGATTCGGCCTGCGTGCAGTGCAGGGTGAAGTTGCGGGATACGCACACTCGACGGATGTTTCGATTCCCTCACTTAAACGAGCCGCCGAAACCGCACGGCTGGCTGTCGGTGATGGTGGTGGGACGCTCGCCGGACCGCCAAAGGCCACCAACACACGGCTTTATACTGATGAGGACCCGATCGAATCCGCCAGTTTTCCGGTCAAGATCGAGACTCTACGCGAGATTGACGCCTTTGCCCGCGATCTGGACCCTCGGGTCGTGCAAGTTAGCGCCACGATTGCCGCCTCAGTGCAGGAGATCGAGATTCTGCGCCCCGACGGCGTGCAGGTGCGCGATGTGCGCCCAATGACCCGCCTGAACGTCTCGGTCATTGTAGAACACAACGGACGGCGCGAAAGCGGCTCAGCCGGGGGCGGTGGGCGCGTGGGTCTGGATGGGCTGATTGATCCTGCCGATTGGCAAGATAAAGCGCGCGAAGCTCTGCGGATCGCACTGGTTAATCTGGATGCCATCCCTGCCCCTGCCGGCGTGATGAAGGTTGCATTGGGACCTGGCTGGCCCGGAATTCTGTTGCACGAGGCCATTGGGCACGGTCTGGAAGGCGATTTCAACCGCAAGGGCAGCTCGGCCTTCGCCGGGCTGATGGGACAACAGATCGCCTCAAAAGGCGTGACCGTGGTTGATGACGGCACGATAGCGGACCGTCGCGGCTCGATTTCGGTGGATGACGAAGGTACCCCCAGTTCGCGCACGGTCCTGATCGAAGACGGTATACTGACCGGATATATGCAGGACCGCCAAAACGCACGTCTGATGGGGGTTTCACCCACGGGCAACGGGCGGCGACAGAGCTATGCCCACAAACCCATGCCTCGTATGACCAATACCATCATGTTGGGCGGTGATTCAGACCCAGCCTCGCTGGTATCAGACATCAAAGACGGCATCTGGGCCGTCGGTTTTGGCGGCGGTCAGGTTGATATCACCAATGGCAAGTTCGTCTTTTCCTGCACCGAGGCCTATCGCGTCGAGAATGGTAAGATCGGTGCTCCGGTCAAAGGCGCGACACTCATTGGTGACGGTCCCTCGGCGCTAAAGCGTATTCGGGGCCTGGGGAACGATATGGCGCTTGATCCGGGCATGGGCACCTGCGGCAAGGACGGGCAATGGGTGCCGGTGGGAGTGGGGCAACCAACCGTGCTGATGGACGGACTGACGGTTGGTGGCTCAGCTGCTTGAGTCGAAATTCAGTGCGACGAATGAGGCGCAGGGTTAACGCTGCGCCTCATCGGTTGAAGAAGTTGCCGATCAACGGTAACTTGCGCAAAAAAATTCATACAAATTTTTGCTTTATTTTCATATGTATAGCGTGACATCTAATTTCAAAATCCGAATAATTCAGTTCTAATTATCCAAGATTTACAGGCTGTTAACCCGCTGCACCGTAAACCAGTTTTGCAATCAGGCGGAGCATCGGATGACCGAAGAGCAGCTTTCTTCCAATCACCCCCCACTCCCACCCACCACGGAAGAGGACCGGTTTTCGTGGCTCCGTCTGTTGCGTTCGCGCAAAGTTGGACCGGCGACGTTTCGGCGCCTGTTGCGCGAACATGGCTCGGCGCAGAATGCGCTGGCCGCGCTGCCGGAAATGGCGCGCGCAGCCGGAATTGAAGGGTACGAAATCTGCCCCCCCGGCGTGATCGAGGCGGAGCTCAGGGCCGCAAAAGCAGCCAAAGCGCGGCTTTTGTGCCTTGGGGCCGCTGACTATCCCGATGCGCTGATCGACATTTCTGACGCACCTCCAATGTTATGGGCGATTGGTGATCCGACTATTCTGAATCGACAGGCGATCGCTATGGTAGGGGCACGGAACTGTTCTTCACTGGGTGCCCGCATGGCACGGGCGTTGGCCTCTGAGTTGGGTAAAGAAGACTACATCGTCGTCTCGGGACTGGCCCGCGGTATTGATACTTCGGCCCATGTTGCCACTTTGGAGACAGGAACTGTGGCGGTGATGGCTGGTGGGGTCGATGTGATTTATCCAGCCGAGAATTCTGATCTGGCGCGCGACATCGCAAAAACCGGCCTGCGCCTGTCCGAGCAACCGATGGGCACTACGCCACAGGCCCGGCATTTCCCGCGCCGCAATCGCATTATTTCAGGTCTGGCACAGGCTGTTGTCGTGGTCGAAGCTGCAGCCAAATCAGGCAGCCTGATCACCGCACGAGACGCGCTAGACCAGGGACGAGAAGTTCTGGCCGTCCCTGGGCACCCGTTCGACGCAAGGGCGGCGGGGTGCAACCTGCTGATCCGGGACGGCGCGACATTGGTACGCTCCGCTGAAGATGTGATTGACGCATTGCCGACGCAGCAGCATCAGATACTGCCCCAACAAATCCCGCCTATCGGACTGGAGACCGCACAATCCGAAAATGCCCCACGCGCACTACACGACGTGATTCTCAGTTGCCTTGGTCCATCTCCAATTGCCGAGGACCAGTTGATCCGGGATGTCGACGCATCCGCTGGCGAAATAGGCCCAGTGCTGGTCGATCTGGAACTTGATGGTAAGATTCAGCGGCAACCGGGCGGGCTTTTGGCCCTTAGCGCCTAATATCCGAAAAGCTGAGATTTTGGGACCAGCGACTGATTACACGGTGCAAACTGCCAGAATCGGCCTGAAAATCAGTGGCTTTGGGCGCGGAAAACGAACGCATTGACAATTCGATCTTGCCCCACACATTTTGCACGGTCATACAAAGCGCAAAATCCGTCGAGCGAGGATTCCCCTTAAATGCCTGTAGTTGTTGTAGAATCTCCGGCCAAAGCAAAAACGATCAACAAGTATCTTGGCCCCGACTACACTGTTTTGGCCTCATATGGCCACGTCCGTGACCTGCCGCCGAAGGATGGTTCGGTCGATCCCGAGCATGAATTTTCAATGAAATGGGAGGTGGGCAACGACAGCCGCAAGCATGTCAAAGCGATCGCCGACGCTCTCAAAGAAGACAACGCTTTGATCCTCGCAACTGACCCTGACCGCGAGGGCGAAGCGATCAGTTGGCACTTGCAAGAAGCGCTCACCAAGCGGCGTTCGATCAAGAAGGACACGCCGGTCAGCCGCGTGACGTTCAACGCGATCACCAAGGACGCCGTGACCGAAGCGATGCAGAACCCGCGCGAGGTCGATATGCCGCTGGTTGAGGCCTATCTGGCCCGCCGTGCGCTGGACTATCTGGTGGGCTTCAACCTATCGCCCGTTTTATGGCGCAAACTGCCGGGCGCAAAGTCTGCCGGACGCGTACAATCGGTCTGCCTGCGCCTGATCGTGGAACGCGAGATGGAGATCGAGGCGTTCAAGCCTGTTGAATACTGGTCCGTAAGGGCCTTGTTCGAAACACCACGCGGCCAGACCTATGAAGCCCGTCTTGTTACTCTGGCCGGCAAAAAGCTCGACAAACACGATCTGACTAATGCCACGCAGGCCGAGCTGGCTGTACAGGCGATTACCAGCCGGGCGCTGAGTGTCACCTCAGTCGAGGCCAAGCCTGCCGCACGTAACCCAAGTGCCCCGTTCATGACCTCAACCCTGCAGCAGGAAGCCAGTCGTAAATTTGGAATGGGCGCGCGCCATGCAATGCAGGTGGCGCAACGGCTGTATGAGGCGGGCTACATTACCTATATGCGGACTGACGGTATCGACATGGCGCCCGAAGCTGTCGCCGCCACCCGTGATGCCATCTCGAATCGATATGGCCCCGAATATGTGCCGGACAGCCCGCGCATGTATAAAAACAAGGCCAAGAACGCACAGGAAGCGCACGAATGTATCCGCCCGACGGATATGTCGCGTGATGCCAAAGCGCTGAAAGTGACGGATGAAGATCAGCGTAAACTGTACGACCTGATCTGGAAGCGCACCATTGCCTGTCAGATGGCTGCGGCACGACTGGAGCGCACGACAGTCGAAATCGGCAGTGATGACGGCCAAGTCGGCTTGCGCGCCACCGGTCAGGTAATCTTGTTTGATGGTTTCATGCGTGTCTATGAAGAAGGCCGAGATGACGTTGTTGATGACGATGACAAGCGCTTGCCTCAGATCATGCAAGGCGATCCAGCGCGCTTTGCCAAGACATCATTGCGGGATCAGTTCATCAAGGCCACCAGCGACTCGGACAAAGCCGCGATTCTGTCCGACAACGAGGCCGTGCTCGCGCTGCAACACCACACTCAACCGCCGCCACGCTATACCGAGGCGACGCTTGTCAAGCGGATGGAAGAACTGGGGATCGGACGACCATCGACTTATGCTTCGATCGTCACCACGATTCAGGATCGGGAATATGTACGCAAAGACAAGAACCGCCTGATCCCCGAAGAAAAGGGGCGGATCGTCACGATCTTTCTGCTGAACTTCTTCCGCCAGTATGTGGGCTATGAGTTTACGGCCAACCTCGAGGAAGAGCTCGATGACGTCAGCGCTGGGGACCGTGACTACAAGGATCTGCTCGGAAAGTTCTGGCGAGATTTCTCGGCTGCAATTGGTGAGACTTCGGAACTGCGCATATCAGAAGTGCTGGACAAGCTGGATGAGGCGTTGGCGCCCCAGCTGTATCCCCCGCGAGAAGACGGATCCGATCCGCGTATTTGTCCGAAATGCGGTGTGGGCCAGTTGCACCTCAAAACGTCGCGTACCGGCGGATTCGTGGGCTGCGGCAATTACCCGGAATGTACCTATACCCGTCCGATCGCTGGCGAAGGTGCGGAAGGTGATGAACGTTTGCTAGGCGAGGATGCGGGCGATGAGATCTGGCTGAAATCCGGTCGGTTTGGGCCCTACGTCCAACGCGGAGAGCCCACGCCCGAGAACAAGAAACCTCCGCGTGCATCCCTGCCCCGTGGCTGGAACAAAGATGACATGGATCTGGAAAAGGCGCTGACTTTGTTGTCTTTACCGCGCCAGATCGGCGAACATCCCGAGGGTGGCATGATCAGCTCGAACTTTGGACGGTTTGGCCCATATATCATGCACCAGCTGCCGGAGGAGGCCAAACCCGTCTACGTCAATGTCAAAGATCCAAATGACGTTTTTGAAATCGGAATGAACCGGGCGGTTGAAATGCTGGCCGAGAAACGGGCCAATCCGGGACGGCGCGGACAGGCTGCGAAACCGCTGAAAGAAGTAGGCGAACATCCGGATGGTGGCGTGATGCAGATTCTGGACGGGCGCTACGGGCCTTACGTGAAATGGGAAAAGGTCAACGCGACAATCCCCAAGGACATAAAGCCCGAGGATGTGACGCAGGAAATGGCCATTGAACTGGTCAACGAGCGTGCGGCCAAGAAGGGTACTAAGAAGAAGGCGGCGCCCAAGAAGAAAGCAGCTGCCAAGAAAACCACCAAAAAGGCAGGTTAGGTAGAAATACCACCTGCCCCTTGGATTCGTTGACTTCCCGGTGACGTGGCGGCACAACTCGGCCCAACACCATGTCATTGGGGGAGTTTTCCATGAAGAAAATCTATGCCAATGCCGAAGAGGCGCTCGATGGGGTGATCTCGGATGGCATGTTGATCGCGGCAGGCGGCTTTGGTCTGTGCGGTATCCCAGAGATGCTGCTTGAGGCGATCAAAGCGTCGGGCGCGAAGGACCTGACCTTTGCTTCGAACAACGCAGGCGTTGATGATTTCGGCATCGGCATCCTGCTGCAGACCAAGCAGGTCAAGAAAATGATCAGCTCATATGTCGGTGAAAACGCGGAGTTCATGCGCCAGTATCTGAGTGGAGAGCTGGAGCTGGAATTCAATCCACAAGGCACATTGGCCGAACGCATGCGCGCCGGTGGTGCTGGCATCCCCGGGTTCTACACCAAAACAGGCGTGGGAACGGTGATCGCGGACGGAAAAGAGCACAAAGACTTCAACGGCGAGACCTATATCATGGAGGAAGGCATCTTCGCCGACCTCGCGATCGTAAAGGCGTGGAAAGCAGATGACACCGGAAATCTGGTGTTCCGCAAGACCGCCCGTAACTTCAACGTGCCCGCCGCAACATGCGGTAAGATCTGCGTGGCTGAGGTTGAAGAAATCGTTCCGCGCGGCTCACTAGACCCTGACAGCATCCACCTGCCCGGCATTTATGTGCACCGTATCATTCAAGGCAGCCACGAAAAGCGCATCGAACAGCGCACCACCCGTAAGAAGGAGGAAGCATAATGCCCTGGGACCGCAATCAGATGGCCGCGCGCGCGGCTGAAGAGCTCGAAGACGGCATGTATGTGAACCTCGGCATCGGTATTCCGACGCTGGTGGCGAACTATGTGGGCGACAAGGATATCACTCTGCAATCCGAAAACGGTATGCTGGGCATGGGCCCCTTCCCGTTTGAGGGCGAGGAAGACGCTGACCTGATCAACGCAGGCAAGCAGACGATCACCGAACTGTCCCGCACCTCTTACTTCGATAGCGCGACTTCGTTCGCCATGATCCGAGGCGGTAAGATTGCCGCTGCGATCCTGGGTGCGATGGAAGTCGACGAGAAAGGCGATCTGGCCAACTGGATGATTCCCGGCAAGCTGGTCAAAGGCATGGGCGGAGCGATGGATCTGGTGGCCGGTGTGGGCCGCGTTATCGTTGTGATGGACCACACCAACAAGCATGGTGATTCGAAAGTGCTGAAGGAATGTACTTTGCCACTAACCGGACAGGGCGTTGTGGATCGGATCATCACCAATCTGGGCGTCCTCGATGTGGTCGAAGGTGGCCTGAAGATCGTTGAACTTGCCGATGGTGTCAGCGATGCGGATATGAGGGCGGCGACCCAGGCAACGATTGTCGACTGACATCGCTCCTCCAAAAAGCAAAAGGCCCGCAATGACGCGGGCCTTTTTTAATTGGCTGCCTGAAAGACGCAGGGGTCCGATACGAACTGCGGTGCTGACGTGCACAGCGCGCTTGCGACCTGAAACGCGGCAAGGACCTTGGGCACGTAATCTCTGGTTTCAGCATAAGGTGGCACACCGCTGTGTTTATGCACGGCCCCCTCGCCTGCATTATAACCCGCGAGAACGAGGATCGGGTCGTTATCGAATTCCTCCATCAGCCAATGAAGGTATTTGACCCCACCTTCTATGTTTTGCTCCGGTTTGAGGCTGTCTTCGACACCGAAGCGTTCGGCTGTGGCTGGCATGAGTTGCATCAACCCCTGAGCGCCGGCGGAACTAACGGCTTGTGTTTTCCCGGCGGATTCCACCGAGATTACCGCCAGCACAAGCGCAGGCGAGACATTTGTGCCCACAGTCGAGCGCAGGATGTCCACGCCGCGCGCGTCTGCGATATCCTGAAGCGTTTGAAGGCGCGGGGCCGCTACGTCGGTCGCAGACAATGCCTGAACAGCTTCTGCGAGCCTTCCTGCGCTTGCCTGTTGCAGTTCGGGTGAGATTCGGCTCCAGAAAGCCTCATAGGTCCCTACCGGCTCGGTCGTTCCTGCGATCTTCGGAGGATTCGACGGCGGAACGGGTGCAGGGGTCGTAACCTCGGGCACATCCAGCTTTGCCCCAGTGCTGGGTGCCGAAGGCGACGCCGCGTGTTGTTCTGGGGTAATTTGAATGGTCACACGCGGACGCGTGCCAGGTTTGGGGGCTTTGATACGCTTATAAACCCCGCGCGGCTCGATCTCAGTCGCGGATACCGAAATTGCACCCGTCAATAGGAATGCGACTGCACCTGCGCAAAACATTGCGTCCCGGAAATACATTTGCCTGCCTCGATTTCTTATCTTTTGAAGCATTTTGAACCCTATAACGGCCTGCAACGCCAGAAAAACAAAGCGAAATGGGGCAATTTCGCCTCATTTGCCGCTATTTTGCATCGCCCAATCCTCTATGCACGAAAAAAGGTGAAGTAATTTCTACTAATAATCAATATGTTACAAGAATTACGGATAAAATCTTAAGCATTTAGCCAAAAAATATTGGTTTGGCCCAATTCCTGCCACGCGCAAAGGTCAAACATAGACCCATACCGAGACGATCGGGAGCGGACTGAGAGAGAATGCTCTGGAAGACGCCGAGGTTAATTACTTATTTGATCCTTAAGGAGGGACGTAACATGATCAAGTTCATCAAGAACTTCCGCAAAGACGAAGACGGCGCCGTAACTGTAGACTGGGTCGTTCTGACCGCAGCCGTTGTTGCTCTGGCAGCCATTGCATACAATCAGGTTCAGAGCGGTGCCAGCGAACTGGCCGGCAACATCGATAGCGCGCTGTCGGGTATCACTGTTGTGACGCCGAACACCAACTAATCGCTGCCAGACTCTGGTATCTAATGTGGGGGCCATGTCTTATCAAAAGACGTGGCCCCTTTTGCAAAAGTTCCTTACCTCGGTAACGTACAATGTTTAGCACAATCAAAATTTTTTTTAGCGAAGACGACGGCGCTGTTACGGTAGATTGGGTTGTACTAACGGCCGCGATCGTAGGCATTGCCGGGATGATGTACGTGCTCCTGAACGAAGGCATCCAAAGTGTCGACGAGCAAACCGGGCAAGCCCTCTCGTCGATTCAGGTCCAGCAAATTAGTTTTGACTAAACCAATATACTGGCTTCTTTGACGGATCTTGATACTGCTCCGAAAAATGTGGGGATTGTCCCATTTTTGGACACAATTACCTCCTAGGGTAGCCGCTGAACCATCGCGACGAAGTTAGCCGCGAGACTTACTTGAACGAAACATGACGAGGGACAAATGCGAGCTGTTTTTGGACTTGTTCTTATCATCGGGATCGCCCTGGCCGGTGGTGCTGTCTATATGGCACGCGAATATATTACTGAGAATCAGGCTAAACTTGCGCAGGAGCGAAAACTGCGTGAAGAAGCTCTGGCAAATGCTAAAGCTGGCGTTGTGCCAACAGTCGGAGTTCTGGTCTCCAACCGGTCTCTTAAGTATGGCGAGCGGCTGAACCAGGACGATATCCGCGTTGTCCAGTGGCCCGAATCAGCAATTCCCGAGGGCGCTTTCGTTGATGCGGCAGTATTGTTTCCTGATATCAAGAACAACGAACGATATGTGCTTCGGGCAATGGAAAAAGACGAAGCCATCATGGAAGTCAAAGTTACCAACCCGGGCGAAACAGCGGGCTTGAGGTCGCAGTTGCCCAAGGGCATGCGTGCGTTTGCAATCAGCGTCGATGTTGCCTCCGGCGTTTCGGGCTTCTTGCGCCCTGGTGACACAGTGGACGTCTATTGGACGGGATCGCTGCGCGGTACTACTGATGCTGGACGCGGCGAGATTACCCGACTGGTTCTGACAAATATTGAACTGGTCGCAGTTGACCAGATTGCGGGTTCAGATGTCACAGGGACCACGATTGCCCGCACTGTAACCGTAGCGGCGACCTCACAACAAATTGCGGCTTTGGCACAGGCACAAAACACCGGCCGTATGTCTCTGGCGCTAGTGGGCGCGCAGGATGATGAAGTCGCCGAAGTGGTTGAAGTAGACCAGCAATCATTATTGGGAATTCAAGAACGAGCACCCGCACCGGTAGTGGTTGAAAAGAAGGTTTGTACAATCCGAACCCGTCGTGGCGGCGAAACTGTCGAGACACCAATTCCCTGTACAAACTAACGAAAATTCAAACCGTTAACGACCCACAGACCGCGCATTTTGCGCGGTCTTTTTCATGGTGTTGTTGCGAGAAACCCACATAAGGAAAATTCCGGAAACCATTGATTATTGCAATAAATCCGGAATTGGCGCAGGGTTCAGATCATAGGGCATTAGACCCATAAAAAATCGAGTGGTGATCGGAGAGGCAGGTCACATGACAATACGTTCCTGGATCAGCGCAACCCTGCTGGGGTTGTCGCTTGTTGTGAGCCCAATCGGCGATGCCGCGTGGGCCCAAAATCTTCGCGTGGTGAAAAAGGGGACAGCTGAATCGCTGGATGTTCCTGTTAACCGCGCAATTGTGGTGGAGAGTGAACAACCCTTTGCCGATATCAGCATTGCCAACGCAGGCATTGCAGACATTTCTACTCTGTCCGACCGGACAATATATGTATTGGGTCGCGCACCCGGCATAACCACGCTGACGATGTTCGATGGCGGTGGAAATCTGATCACTAACGTGCGTGTGCGCGTTTCGCCTGATGTCTCTGAGTTCAAAGAGCGGCTGCGTCAGATTCTGCCAAATGAGCCGATCGAAGTACGGACTGCAAATGACGGTATTGTCCTATCCGGTACGGTATCAAGCAGTGCAAGACTAGCACGTGCTCTTGAACTCGCCGAGCGCTACGCGCCTGAGCGTGTATCGAACTTGATGAATGTTGGTGGCGTACAGCAAGTCATGCTGAAAGTGCGATTCGCCGAAATGAACCGTTCGGTAGCGAAGAACCTGTCGGCATCTCTGGGCTTTGGCGGTGGAGACGCGACCGGCGGCTTCAACAGCTTGAACAACCAAGCTGCACTTAACAACGCTTTGGCGAATAACATCCCGTTCGTGCAAACCAATACGGGTGCTATCTTGTTTGGGTTCGGCGCAGGCTCGACGCAGGTTCGTCTGCTACTGGAAGCGCTTGAAACCAAAGGCTTAGTCCGCAGTTTGGCCGAACCGAACCTTTCGGCACTATCCGGACAAGAGGCTGAATTTTTGGCCGGTGGCGAAGTGCCGATCCCTGTTCCGCAAGGTGACGGCGTGGTTGCGATCGAGTATCGGGCCTTCGGCGTTCAGCTCTTGTTCGTTCCTCGTGTCGTGGACGGCGATCGCATCAATCTGGAAATGGGCGCATCCGTATCGTCAATCGATCAGAGTTCCGATTTCACGATCAACGGCGACAACGTCCCGAGCTTCATCTCGCGTACCACACGCACGACGATCGAGTTGAATGATGGTGAAAGCTTTGCAATTGCTGGTTTGATCCAGGATGACTTCACAGATCTGAACAGTCAGGTTCCGTGGTTGGGTGATGTGCCGGTTCTGGGCGCTCTTTTCCGCAGCGCTCAATATCAGCGCGAACAAAGCGAGCTGATCATTATTGTGACCGCACATCTGGTTTCACCTACTCGTGGTGAGGCGCTTGCCCTGCCAACTGACCGGGTCAAACCACCCAGCGAGTTCGATCTGTTCGTGAATGGCAAAGTCGCCCGGACTGAACGAGCCGGAAGCGGTGCTGCATCGGAAGTGGCCAAGCAGGACTTTGGCGCCTCCTATGGCTATGTTCTGGATTGATAGGAGGATAGGACCAATGGAAAAGTGGATCTTAACACTGGGCCTTTCGGTTGCTGTCGCTGGCTGTACTCGCGAAGCTGGGTATGAAATCGATCAGGGCACTTTCGGAAACGCGACGCTGAATAACATTCAGGTCATGAATGGCGAGTTGACGTATGGCCAGATCCTGGCTCAGAGATTCGCCGCAGAGGTTCCGACGCAGATCAACTTTGCGTTTGATAGCGCACAGCTGGATGCATCAGCGCAGAAGATTCTGCTGCAGCAAGCCGCATGGATCAAACAGTTCCCCGAAGCGCGGTTCCGTGTTTACGGTCACACCGACGCTGTAGGTTCAACTGCTTATAACAACCGTCTGGGGCAACGCCGTGCCAATGCGGCGGTGGCATTCCTAACGCGGCAAGGGATCTCGCGATCACGACTGGAAGCTGTTGTTTCGTTTGGGAAATCCCGCCCTCTTGTGGCGACTCCGAATCGGGATCGTCGTAACCGTAGGACGGTTACCGAGGTTTCAGGATTTGTTGATAGTCACAAGAATATCCTGGATGGGAAATACGCTGACGTTATCTACCGCGAGTATATCTCAAGCGCGGCCCCGGTCAGCTTCATCCAAATCGGTGAAGGCGAATCCAGTGAATAATAATACCTAAGAAATGGGCGGCATTGTCGCCCATTTCCCTACAATTGGTTCTTTTGCGCCCAATTCTCGCCCCACTTCCAAGCAACATTGTGAACAATAGGGTGACCTGCGGCCAAAATTGACCGCATCGGGCGACAGCAAGCTAGAACTGACCTTTCACGCGTTCATCAGGTTTGCTCAGCCCTCTCGACGAGGATTGTGTTTATGACGAGCGCGACGCCGCAAGATGAAAACGACGCCATTCTGGCCTGCACGATTAGCCGTGATGTCCAGAATTTCGATCTGTTGATCGAAGATATGGAAGCCGCGCTAGGAGAACGCTGGGGGGATCTGGGGTTTGCCGAGGCGCTCGCGTTCTTTAGCCAGCCCGAAGCAGAATCGCTTCAATTTGTTGCCCTGGCGCTGGATGGTGATGACGAAGACAACCTGACCATGATGGGTGAAATCATCACACGTGCCAAGGAAAAGGGCATAAAGGTTGTTTTGATCGCAGAAGATGTGACTCCGGCTTCCCTGCATCAGCTTTTGCGTAAGGGCGCTGATGAATTTGTCCCCTACCCGCTTCCCGAAAACGAACTTCAGGAAGCGATTGACCGGATGAACAAGCCCGACCCGGTCACAGCACCACAAGCCGCAGCAGTGCCGCTGGCAAATGGTGCGTCGAAAGAGGGCGCGCTGTTCGTGGTCCAGGGGCTCGCAGGCGGGGTCGGTTCTACGACGATGGCCGTAAACCTTGCGTGGGAACTGGCTACAGTTTCAGCCAAGGAAGCACCCAAAGTGTGCCTGATTGATCTGGATCTTCAATATGGAAGCGTTTCTACGTTTTTGGACCTTCCGCGCCACGAAGCTGTATTCGAAATGCTCTCGGACACTGATTCCATGGACGAGGAATCCTTCGGGCAAGCCCTGCAAACATTCGAAGACAAGCTGCAGGTCCTAACCGCTCCGTCCGATATGGTTCCACTGGATATTATCAACCCTGAGGATATCCAGCGCGTGATCGATACAGCACGCAGCCACTTCGACTACGTCGTGATCGACATGCCCAAAACACTGGTTCACTGGTCTGAAACGGTGCTGCAGGCGGCGCATGTCTATTTTGCTTTGATCGAACTTGATATGCGGTCGGCTCAGAATGCGTTGCGCCTGAAACGGGCTTTGCAAGCCGAAGAACTGCCTTTTAACAAGTTGCGGTTTGCCATGAACAGGGCACCGAAATTCACCGACCTCAACGGAAAAGGCCGGGTCAAACGTATGGGCGAAAGCCTGGGAATTTCGATCGACTTGCTTCTACCTGATGGTGGCAAGGCAGTCATGCAAAGCGGTGATCACGGCCTGCCATTGGCAAACTCGGCGGCCAAGAATCCGCTACGCCGCGAGATCGCCAAACTTGCTCAATCGCTTCATAGCCTAGGCAGCAGCGACGCTGAAGCCGCATAATTCAAAGGGGAGCTGCCGTGTTTTCAAGATATAAAAAACAGCCTTCGGCGCAGCCGGTCCAAACCCCGGCGCCTGAAAAAGCTGAGGCCGCAACGCCAGCCGCGGCGGCGGCCTCGACTAATGTTGTACGCAAGCCGGTGCAAAAAAAGGCGGCGGAGGTCACCGTCAACGACAAAGAGCGCAAGCGCAAAGAGCGTTTGGGTGAGATCAAGCTGGAACTGCACCGTGAACTGCTTGAAAACCTAAACCTTGCGGCGCTTGAGAAAGCAGCAGAGGCCGAGTTACGGGCTGAGATCAGTGCAATTTCAAGCGAAGTTCTGGAATCGCGCAATATTGTCTTGAACCGTGAGGACCGCACTCAGCTCAACAAGGAACTTTATGATGAAGTCACCGGCCTGGGGCCGCTGGAAACCTTGCTGCAGGACGATACGGTCAACGATATTCTGGTAAACGGCCCTCAGCAGATTTTCGTCGAGCGAGCGGGCAAACTGGAAATCAGCGACATCACTTTCAAGGATGAAAAGCACCTGATGCGGATCATCGACAAGATTGTGTCCGCTGTTGGCCGTCGTGTCGATGAATCCAACCCTTACGTTGACGCCCGTTTGGCAGACGGCTCGCGTTTCAACGCCATGGTGCCGCCGATTGCAGTTGATGGCTCGCTGGTTTCGATTCGTAAGTTCAAGAAGGACAAGCTGGGCATTGACGATCTTGTCAATTTCGGCGCCTTCACGGAAGAAATGGCCGCCTACTTGCAAGCTGCGGTTTCAACGCGCCTGAATATCATCGTTTCAGGTGGTACGGGTTCCGGTAAGACGACAACGCTCAACGCGCTGTCCAGCTTTATCGACGACGCCGAACGCATCCTAACCATCGAGGATACGGCGGAACTTCAGCTACAACAGACCCATGTGGGCCGGATGGAAAGCCGCCCGCCCAACGTGGAAGGTAAAGGTGAGGTCAGCCCGCGGGACTGTCTAAAAAACGCCCTACGTATGCGCCCCGACCGCATCATCGTGGGCGAGACGCGTGGTGCCGAGGTGATCGACATGTTGCAGGCCATGAACACAGGCCACGACGGATCAATGACCACGATCCACGCCAACTCTGCCCGCGACGGTATCTCACGTCTTGAGAACATGATCGCGATGGCTGGAATCGAAATGCCGATCAAAGCCGTCCGCAGCCAGATCTCATCGGCTGTGAACCTGATTGTTCAAGCCAGCCGTCTACAGGACGGTTCACGTCGCATGACTTCCATCACTGAGATTACTGGGATGGAAGGTGACGTGATTTCCTTACAGGAACTCTTTAAATTTCAACGCGTTGGCTTGACCCCCGACAACAAGATCATCGGTCATTTCACTGCGACAGGCGTCCGGAGCAACTTTTCAGAGCGGTTCCGCCTGTGGGGTTTCGATCTACCCGCTTCGATCTACGACCCGACCACGATGTAGGAGAACCAAGATATGCAACTGCCTGTCGAGGCGCTCATCTATGTCGTGATTTTCGTCGGGGTTTTCGCCCTGGTCGAAGGTATCTATCTTGTCGCCTTTGGAAAATCGATCAGTCTGAACAGCCGTGTCAATCGCAGGCTGGATATGATCGACAAGGGTGTCGGTCGCGAACAGGTGCTGGAACAACTGCGCAAGGAAATGCAGCAGCATATGAAGTCGCAGAGCATCCCGCTCTATTCGCTTCTTGCAGACAAAGCCCAAAAAGCCGCAATCGCCTTCTCGCCCAGACAGCTGATTATGATCATGGCGCTGGTTTCTGGTTTGGTCTTCATGGCCCTCAGCGTGGCCACGGCGACCGAAATGACATTGCGGATCGCGCTTTCGGGTGCCATCGGTATTGGTGCTGTCTACACTTGGGTCAGCAACAAGGCCAAGAAACGCATGGCTTTGATCGAAGAACAATTACCGGATGCGGTTGAACTGATGGTGCGATCGCTTCGGGTCGGCAACCCGTTTGTTTCATCGATCCAGATCGTTGCCAGCGAAGTTGAGGACCCACTTGCGACGGAATTTGGCATCATCTCGGATGAATCTGCTTATGGCCGGGAAGTGGGTGAAGCGCTTAAGGACATGGCAGAACGGCTGGATATGCAGGATTTGCGTTTCCTAGCAGTGGCGGTTTCCATTCAGCAGCAGTCGGGGGGTAACCTTGCTGATATTCTCGCGGGCCTTGCGAAAGTGATCCGGGCCCGGTTCCGCTTGTTCCGTCGGGTGAATGCGATTACCGCTGAGGCAAAATGGTCAGGAAAGTTCCTGTCTGGCTTCCCTCTTGCATGCCTCATGTTCATTCTGGTCAAGGATCCGCATTATTACGATTCGGTGATGGATCATCCGCTGTTTATTCCAGCCTGTTTCTTTGTTGGCATCATGCTGACATTGAACCTGATCGTCATGAAAATCCTGACTAATATTAAGGTTTAGAGGTGCCGCCATGGAAATTCTGAGCCAGATCAATGAGCTGCTAAAAACTCATTTAGGCGAATTCGGCCCGCTGATTGTCGTTGGTATTCTGGGATTGTTTATGATCCTGATCACCGTCCCTTTGATGCTGAATCAGCCTGAGGATCCACTTAAGAAGCTACAACGTTCAAACGCGGCGCCTAAGAAAAGTAAGAAAGAAAAGAAAGAACGCCTGAGAAACGCCAGCCGCAACGAGCAGCTTGAAAAATTTGCCAATTTCCTCGAACCCAAGGACGAGGAAGAATATTCGGCCGTTCAGCTCAAGCTGCGCCAAGCGGGCTATCAGTCAAAAGATGCCGTCCGATTCTATCATTTTTCGCAGTTTGCGTTGGGGATTGTCGGAATTCTGATCGGTATCTCACTGGTCACGGTTTTCGCAGGAGATCAGGAGTTTGACTCTACTCAACTCCTAATTCGCGTTTTGGGGCCTGGACTGGTCGGATACTTCATACCCAAGTACTGGATCACACGGCGCGTAGAGGAACGGAAGGAGGCCATCGTCAACGGTTTCCCGGACACGCTTGACCTGATGCTTGTTTGCGTCGAAGCCGGCCAATCGCTTGATCAGGCCATCGTTCGGGTCGCGGCAGAAATGAAAGCCTCCTATCCCGACATTGCGCTTGAATTTGAAGTCGTCGCCTATGAAATGAAGGCTGGTAAAGAAAAGGATACGGTCCTGCGCGATTTTGCCACCCGTTGCGGAGTTCAGGACGTTAGCGCATTTGTGACTGTTATGATCCAGTCAGCCACCTTTGGTACTTCGATCGCGGAAGCTCTGCGGGTTTACGCCGACGAAATGCGCGACAAGCGCGTTATGCGCGCCGAAGAAGCCGCGAACAAGTTGCCAACCAAAATGACACTCGCCACAATGATGCTGACCGTCCCCCCCCTTCTGGTCATTCTTGTTGGCCCTTCGGCAAAAGGTATCATGGAGTTTGGAAGCCAATAACGCTCACCTTCTGCGTGATAAGGTTCTCAAGCCTTTCGGTTTGCACCTGCGTCATCTCTTTAGGGCCGCCATGGTTATTGCCATGGTGGCCTCTTGCACTGAAACGCGTTCTCCGGACGATCCATTTGCGCCTGGGGTTGACCCCGATGGCCCGGTTGTGGATGAAATCGCTATCGGCAATCGCCTAATGGCGGCAGGCGAATACGAGCTTGCGATGGAATCCTTCACCCGGGCGGCGCTGACCGAGGGAATGACACCCGAGATCCTGACTTCGCTCGGCACCGCCAATCTGGGCTTACGCCGGATCGGACAAGCCGAACCCCTGCTACGCCGAGCAGTGGAGGATGATCCCGATTGGCCGGTCGCCTGGAATAATCTTGGTGTATTCCTGATGGAGACAGGCGAATACGCCGAAGCAGCACAGGTTTTCCGCCGTGCTTTTGCGTTAGACAATGGCGAAAGTGACGCAATCCGTGACAATTTGCGGTTAGCACTCGCAAAAATGGAAAATCCTGCTAATAATACCCCACAAGAACAAGAATTTGAGCTGGAGCAGCGCGGCGACGGGCAATTCGTTCTGCGCAAAAACCCAGCAATAGAGGCAGAGCAGTAAAGGACGCAAAAATGCGCCATCCCTTTTTGATTCCGACGATGCTTGCGTGCGGGCTGGTCTTGACCGCTTGCGCAAAAGAAACCGAAGAGGAAAAAGTCGAACGTACATTTCAGGAAGTAAACGTTATTGACGAGACCAACCTGAACGACGTGATGCTGAATGCAGCTGATCCAAACGAAGCCGTCACTTATTTTCAGGGTGCGGCCGCCAAGAACCCGGACCGGATCGATCTTCAGCGTGGTCTTGCGATTACCCTGACCCGCGCCAAGCGCAGCACCGAAGCGTCAGCGGCATGGAAACGTGTGCTCGGGATGAAAGGTGCAAACAACGCCGACCGGGTTGAATATGCAGATGCGCAAGTGCGTAGCGGAAATTGGGACGCTGCAAAGGCAACACTCGACAAAATCCCACCCACTTATGAGACGTTCAAGCGCTATCGGCTTGAGGCGCTGGTGGCAGACTCCAGAAAAGACTGGAAACGCTCAGACCATTATTATGAAACCGCAGTTGGCCTGACCACGCGACCGGCGGGTGTCATGAATAACTGGGGCTACTCCAAAATGGCACGCGGGCAATATGCCGAAGCTGAACGTCTGTTCACCGAAGCCATTCAACAGGACAACGCGCTATTTACTGCGAAGAACAATCTGGTTCTGGCGCGCAGTGCACAAGGCAATTACAGCGTTCCGGTTGTCCCGATGTCTCAGACCGAACGGGCGATGTTGCTGAATACGATGGCTATTTCGGCAGTTAAACAAGGCGATGTAAACCTCGCCAAGAACCTGTATCGCGAGGCAATCGCCACGCATCCCCAGCATTATGACGAAGCCGTTCGCTCGCTTCGGGCACTCGAGGACGCCTAATCCATGCACATACCAGCGGCAGCGGCAGCGTGGTTCTTACCATTTGTCCTGCCGATCTGTTTCTACGTTGCCTTCACCGATATGCGTGAGATGCGGATCAAGAACCATGCGGTCATGGCACTGTTGGTGGTTTTTCTCGTTGTCGGCCTTTTCGTTTTGCCGCCATGGTCGGGCGAATGGCTACCCGGCACTTTTGGTCCGGTCACTGTTAAGCTGCCTCTATACGTCTGGCAGCTGCTTCACATAGTCGTTGTTCTGATCGTCGGCATCGTATTGAACGCTGCTGGAATTATGGGAGCTGGTGACGCCAAATTCTGCGCTGCCGCCGCTGCTTTTGTCTGGGCCAGTGATTTCATGTGGGTATTCATAATTCTGTCTGCCACGCTGCTAGGGGCATTTTGTTCCCACCGGTTAGCGAAACACACCCGACTGCGCCAGATCGCTCCGCATTGGGACAGTTGGGATCGCGGTAAACAGTTTCCAATGGGTCTGACGCTTGCAGGTAGCCTCGTGGCTTACCTGATTTTGGGCATAATCCACGGTTCGTGAACAATCATGACCGCGCCTTGCCCGCGCCTTGGTCCTGCCACAAAGACGCGTCAAATTTTCCCTAAATGGCCCTGCATGGGGCCTTTGGTGTGATAATTGACAGACGAGTCCCGCTTATGAACATGCAGACGTCCTCCGTTATGGCCCCCCCTGCCCCTAAGGGGTTGGCTGAAATGCAGCTTCCGCTGGTGATGATGCGTGACATTCTGCTGAAAACGATCTTTCGAAAGAACGTGGATACGGTAAGCGAGGTTGCCGCGGCGGTATGCCTGCCCGGCTCGGTGACGCAGGAACTGATCGATATCGCACGGGAACAGAAACTGATGGAGGCGACAGGCACACTGAACGCGAACTCGGGCAACGAGATGGGGTATCAGTTAACCGATTCAGGAAAGGCCCGTGCCTTAGACGCGCTTAGCCAATCGGAGTATTTCGGCGCGATGCCGGTGCCACTGGACGTCTATCGCGAACAGGTCAAGCGTCAGTCGATCCGCAACATTCAGGTCACCCGTGATCAATTGACTGGTGCTATGGGTCATCTGGTTCTACCCGACAGCCTGCTGGATCACTTGGGTCCTGCTGTCAGCGCCGGTCGCTCGATCCTGATGTATGGCCCTCCGGGCAATGGTAAGTCCTCAATCTCGAACGGAATTCGGGACGCGCTGGGTGACAATGTCTATGTCCCGCGCGCCATCGAATATTCGGGGCAGGTGATCACCGTATACGATCCGATTGTTCACACCGCGATTGAACAGGAAGAGGACGATCCCAACAGTTTGCGCCGCCGGAAACGGTTCGATACGCGTTATGTGCAATGCGAGCGCCCAACCGTGGTAACCGGCGGTGAACTGTCGCTGAGCATGTTGGACCTCGTTTACAACCCCACTGCCCGGACCTATCAGGCACCGCTGCAGTTGAAATCGACCGGAGGCATTTTCATCGTGGACGACCTTGGGCGTCAGGCCGAACCCCCTCAGGCCCTGATCAACCGGTGGATCGTTCCGCTGGAAGAAAGCAAGGATATCCTCGGCCTGCAATCAGGTGAGAAGTTCGAAGTGCCCTTCGATACTTTGGTCATCTTTTCAACCAACTTCCATCCGAATGAAATCTTCGACCAAGCGGCTCTGCGCCGGATCTTCTTCAAGATCAAGATTGATGGTCCGAACCAAGAGAACTTCCTCAAGATCTTTGCGATGGTTGCCCGCAAACGCGGGATGCCTCTGGACGAAGCGGCTCTGGTACATCTGCTGAAGGTCAAATACCCGACGATCCAGAACATCTACGCGAATTATCAACCGATCTTCCTGATCGATCAGATGATCTCGATCTGCGAATTCGAAGGCATCCCCTATCAGATGAGCCCCGACTTGATCGACCGTGCCTGGGCGAACATGTTCGTCAAGGAAGAAAAGATCGTTCACTAACCCCTATCCTTCTGAACCCGGGCGGTTAATCTGCGGCCATGACGCAGATTCCCGCCCGGATTAGCGATTGGTTTGCCGCCAAAGGCTGGTCGATCCACCCGCATCAACAAGACATGTTCGACCAGGCACAGGAACCGGCGACGCTGTTGATTGCCCCGACAGGCGGGGGCAAGACGATGGCCGGGTTCATGCCGTCCCTGTCCGAACTGGCCGACGGCGCGCATGATGGGCTGCATACGATCTATGTCTCACCACTCAAGGCGCTGGCCGCTGATATCCGCCGCAATCTGCGTGCCCCGGTGGAAGAGATCGGCTTGCCTATACGGATCGAAGACCGCACTGGCGATACGTCGGCCACGCAAAAGAAACGCCAGCGTGTTGATCCTCCACATATCCTACTGACAACACCAGAAAGCTTGGCGTTACTCACCTCCTACGAAGACGCGCCGCGTATGTTTGCGGGAGTCCAGCGCATAATCGTTGATGAGATTCACGCTTTGGCGGAAAGCAAACGGGGCGATCAATTGATGCTTGCACTGGCACAGTTGCAAGCGCTCTGCCCCGATTTGCGCCGTGTCGGCCTGTCTGCGACTGTGGAAGACCCAGAAGGCATTGCGCAGTTTCTGGCGCGGCATCCTGATCCTTGCAGAATAATTCAGGCCGATCCCGGCCCAGATCCCGATATCGCGATGCTTGAAACCAAAGAAATGCCCCCCTGGTCTGGTGGAGGCGCCGCCTATGCCATTCCGGCGGTGCTGGAGCAGGTTCGGCAGCATAAAACCACACTGATCTTCCACAACACGCGCGCTCAGGCCGAAATATTCTTTCATAATCTCTGGCTGGCAAATGATGAAAGTCTGCCAATCGGTATCCATCACGGCAGTCTGGACCGGCAGCAACGCGAAAGGGTTGAGGCCGCAATGGTACGCGGTGATCTGCGGGCCATCGTCTGCACGGGCAGCCTCGATCTGGGAATCGATTGGGGGGATGTGGATCTGGTGATCCAAATTGGCGCGCCAAAGAACGTCAAACGGCTGGTGCAGCGAATCGGACGGGCAAACCATCGTTATAATGCCCCATCGAAGGCGCTGTTGGTACCTGCCAACCGGTTTGAAGTGGTCGAATGTGTGGCCGCACTGCATGCGGTGCAGGAACATGACCTGGACGGTGATCCTCGCGGCGCGGGCCCTCGGGATGTGCTCTGTCAGCATATCCTGATCGCCGCTGCAGCCGGACCGTTCGAGGCCGATGCGCTCTACACCGCGCTGACCTCGGCGGGGCCCTATGCCGGCCTCAGCAGACCCGAATTTGATGCCTGTCTGGATTTCTGCGCCACCGGCGGATACGCCCTGCGCGCCTATGACCGCTGGCAGCGGTTGCAGCAGCGATCAGATGGGCGCTGGCAATTGCGTGATCCACGAGCAGCGCAGCGTATCCGGATGAATCTGGGCACAATTCAGGACACTGACACGCTGAAGGTACGGTTGAAACGAAATCGCGGAGGCAAGCCACTTGGCGAGGTGGAAGAAGGGTTTGCTGCCTCGCTCACCCCCGGTGACACATTTCTGATCGGCGGCCAGATCGTCCGTTACGAAGGGCTGCGTGAAATGGTGGTTGAGGTCAGCCGCCGCGCTGACAAGAAACCCAAGATCGCAACCTTCTCTGGCACAAAATTCGCCACATCTACGCAGCTTAGCGACCGCATTCTGCGTATGTTCGCGCAATCTGACTGGCCACACTTGCCCGCCCACACCGCCGATTGGCTGGCGTTGCAACGCGACGTCTCGCGCCTACCGCAGCGTGATCGACTATTGATCGAAAGTTTCCCCGACAATGGGCGTGAACATATCTGTGTCTATGGCTTTGCAGGCCGAAATGCGCAGCAGACCCTGGGCTTGTTACTAACCAAACGTATGGAAGAGACCGGCCTTGCCCCACTGGGCTTTGTCGCTACCGACTATGCCACCTTGATCTGGGGCCTGGACGCGGTAACCGATCCACGCCCATTGTTTCAGATTGATGCGCTGCGCGAAGGGCTGGAAACGTGGTTGGCAGGCAATGCCGTGATGAAGCGCACGTTCCGCGCCTCGGCCACAATCGCAGGTCTGATCGAACGCAATACCGGAGGGCAGCGCAAAAGCGGACGGCAAGCGACGTTTTCGTCAGACATCTTGTATGACACTCTGCTGAAATACGACCCCGACCATCTTTTGATGCAGATCACCCGCGAAGAAGCCATGCGCGGATTGGTTGATTTCGGGCGGATCGAAGCGATGGTCGCGCGGATCAATGGCCGCATCGATCTTCGGCGGCTGGATCGCGTTTCTCCATTGGCTGCACCGCTCTTTTTGGAAATGGGAAAAGTGCCAGTCAAAGGTGAGGCAGAAGAACGCCTTCTGGCCGAAGAGAGTGCCCGCTTGCTGCAAGCTGCAGGCATACAATCTCCGTAAATCCTCTTGCGCCGTCCGTCGAAACAGGCAAAGAACGTACCATGAACAACGTCGAGTTTTCCTTTGCGGGTCACCAACTGCGCGCACTAGGTTCCGGGGCGCTTTGGTGGCCCGATCAACGCCTGCTTTGCGTATCTGATCTGCATCTGGGCAAGTCAGAACGCATCGCTCGAAGGGGCGGTTCTTCGCTCCCCCCTTATGATACACGCGAGACTTTGACACGGCTGGGAGGTGACTTGTCATATACAAAGGCCACGTCAGTAATTTGTCTGGGAGACAGCTTTGATGACTTGGACGCGTCAACTGCATTGACAGCTGAGGACAGGCTTCGGATTACGACGTTGCAAGCAGGTCGGAACTGGATCTGGATCGAAGGCAATCATGACCCCGGTCCGGTTGAAATTGGTGGTACGCATCTATCCGAATGGATTTGCAGCGACCTCACTTTTCGCCATATAGCCCAACCAGATGCAATGGCTGAGATTTCCGGCCACTATCATCCCAAGGCAAGTTTGAATATTCGGGGGCGCTCGATCTCTCGGCCTGCGTTCCTTTTGGATCATGCCCGACTAATCCTGCCCGCCTATGGGACCTATACCGGCGGGTTGCGCAGCACAGACCAAACACTGACAAGGATCATGGCCTCAGATGCCCGGGCAATCTTGACGGGGGATCAGCCCCAGAAAATTCCAATGCCGCGATGACCCTTATAACAGCCCGTCATCCACAAGATGCTGCTTGTATTTCCGGCTGACAGGTACTTCATCGCCGTTCCTCAAACGCAGGTAGGTTTTCCCCGCCTCTTTCTTGACCCCAACAATTGTGGAATCCACCACCCAATGTGATCGATGTGTGCAATGCCCAGGAACCGGCTCCATCTCAGCTATCGCATCGGTAAATCGCGAGCGGATGGTAAATGTCCCTTCTGAGGTTACGACATCGACGCTGTGATCACGCACGGTCAGCCGGTAGATCTCCCCCTCGAAACCAGTTGGCAATCGATGATAGAGCCGTGCTCGAGGTTCTTCCACTGCTTCATCTGGATCGCCCCATTGACGAACAAGTATTAGCCCCGTCGCAAACAGAAGCCCATAAGGGACGACCTTCAACAGGTCTGGAGCCATCCGTCCATTCAATGAGAACAGAACCCACGTCAGAAACCACAAAGAGGGGGCAAACAACAACAGGATCAACGCAGCAAAAGCAAAATCCCGGAACAACGATCCCGATAAACTCAGTTTTGTGCGCACAAGTTGCCCCGCAGCCCATGTTGCAAACAGCGCCAGTAGCATTACACCAGTCCAGAACAACAACCGCTGTGAATATGACAGTGTCATGTCTCGAAAGGGTGCGAACGAATAGGCAAGCAATGGAACAAAAACTAGGCCGGCCACTACACGTTGAAGACTGCAAAACGAGATGATCGGACTTAGTTTGGACTTCATACCAAGCAACACACCTTCTTAGCCTGCACCAAAAACATCAAACGGAAGGTAGTCTAACCTCACAACCAATTGGATTAGAAGGCTTATCACGGGTTAACGCTGGGTCAAGTTAACAAGTCCCCATACGCATTAATAATACATGGAGAACAAAAAACCGGAGAGCGCGCAGGCTCTCCGGCTAATCAGACCATACCCAAATAGGTCTTTGTGTCGGGTATTACGCTGTCAGGCCTTCGGGTTCTGGCAGGCCATTCGCCCGGCACGCGGCGGTCAGCGTATTCGCAAGCAGGCAGGCGATCGTCATCGGGCCTACGCCACCGGGTACCGGAG